>NZ_JAWJYE010000003.1:0-501202 GCF_032970445.1 Vibrio sp. T13N | reverse complement strand
CCGCGCTGTGCAATTATGAGCGTCTTGAGCTTATATTTGAGTTGATCGATGAAATAGAGAAATAAAAAAGAGAAGGGGTTACCTTCTCTTTTTTATTAATCTATGTATATATCGTAATCTTTACGCCAACCTTTATTTACTTCGTAAATACGTAGAATATTTGTCGCAAACAATTGTTTTTCTGATGTAGTATTTTGGAAATCATTCCATCGTCGAGTGTACTTTATCGCGAGGTCGTTACCGTTATCATCYTTTTGATTGGTTCTCAGTAAGCCTAACTCCCAGTGTCCACTACTAAAGTTACAATCATTTTTAATTATTGATAACTCTTTAATGAAAAATGCAGGGGATGGTAACTCTGATGTCAAAATTGATTCATTATTGACATTTTTCGCTGGAGTTAAGAATACACGCAGCATATGACGACATAGATATGAAAAACCAATGATAGAGGTTCCGTGTGTAATATAGGTACGTTTCATATCTCGAGATTTTTTCGCCCAATCCTCAACAAATACAGTTGCTACAGCACTCCAGAAGTTTTTAAGTACTTGTATGAATCTTTCACGAGTCACGTCATCCAGTTCTTGATATACACGTACACCAATAACATTTAATAGTTGACGCTGCACGTTGGTGATAAATTCAGTGATGGATGACTCTGCAATCATGCCATCTTTATTACCATTTGACTTAATCAAACCATAAAGTGGCGAATCTTCGTTACGGAATCCTAACTCTTCGCACATAGAAAGTGGGAATGCTTTTTCCGCCAATGCTGGTGGCTTATAAATCTCATCGTAAAGAGCCAAGGCATTTAATTGAACAGCTGTTAGTGGTTTACCCAAATTCAATATTAGAAATTGTTGGATGTAGTCGGATTCATTTTCCGAAATAAAGATGGATACCGGTAGAGGATAACTCTCGTGGTGGCTATTTTTTACACCACCAGAACGCTGTTGCCCATCTACAATCGCACCGGGGAGTTCACTTGATGGCAGATCTGGGTCGTAAGGGACCACCAAGTGACCGAATTCAGAACCTTCCGTGATAGGCTCAAACTTAACTGACTTGTTAAAGCCAATTACTAAGTTCGCCAGTATAGTAGAGTTTTTTGACTCCACGTAATCGGTTATTGATTCAATATGTTTCGGAAGTTCACTTCGTTGGTACCCATGTATATATTCACCTTCACGAGTGATATGTACGATCTTTGCTACATCGCGAACTTTTTTTCCCTCTATCCAACCAGTGTAAACAGTGACGCCATTTACCACTTCTTGAATAGCTTTAATTCTTAATATTTCTGACATGGATTACTTCACTACTGCCTCAAGTGATTTAATTACACGGTTTTTGTGCTTAGTAACTATCGCTAGGTTGTGGATACCACGGCGGCGGTTTGACTGATTTGATCGGAAGATAATGTTCATCAATCCTCCTTTACAAATACCACAAGTACATTGACGCCACTTTCGTTCTTCTAGGAAAGTTCGGTACTTTGCCTCTCCACGATTTAACGTAGTGAGTTTTGATGGCGTCATTTTTGAAGGTAGGTACGCTTCATTAGTTACTTTCTCGTAAGCAACTAACGCTTTTACTGTGCCTTCAAGATCTAGCGCAGTTTCATCATAGTGTCGCAGTTTTTTTAGACAGTCTAATTCGAGGCGCTTCACACACTCATTAACGGATAATGCAGTATTGGAGAGATCGATATCGAACTCGTTGTTCTCACCCATATCTCGAATATGGTTATGAAGTTCGTCACGGTATTTTTCAATATGATCTTGAACATTCTTATGGTCGCATTGACGTGCTCGAATCATTAGTGACTCTTCGATTTTCGAGGGCTCTGTTTCTTCAGAGAGTGAGTAGTACTTACCCCCTTTAAGCCCCTGCATAAGAGGCGATGTACTATCTGCACTAGTTACTCCCGCTTTGACGTAGGCAGGGATATTGTCAAAGCGGCAAATGCCTAGCAGATGAAACTCAGTTTCTGGATGACGAACTTCACTAAGGCTTTCAAGCAAATCAAGGATTTCATCTGTCTTTGCTTTGATCATACCCCCGATTGTGATTTTTCTATAGCCCATTTCTTGGAGCTCTTTTACCGAGCGAATGAATGAGACTTTGTCATAGCCATGAGCAACACCGTACGCTTCGAATGCGTAGCCATGAGACTTCTCCAAGAAGACTTCTGCGTTGTCGAGGGTTATTTTGATGCGGCGTTCACTTTCTTGGATCAATTCATGGAAAACATGTGAGCCATTGCTTTTGACGAATTCGTCTTTTGTTTCTTCGTTTTTAAAGTATGGGAAAACAATGTGGTCGAGTGAGATACCGTAATCAAAACCACCGCGATCGTAAAATTCGATGAGTTCTTCAACGGTAAACGGCGGCTCTTTTTCTGCATGGTAATCAAAAGCGCCACAGTCTCCCATTAGTTTGACATCTTGAAACTTCGATTTGTTTAGGCGCAAAAACTCTCGAGCACCTAGGAAGTAGAAGTCTTCAGTAAGTTCTTGCTCGTAGTATTTGCCACGCTTTTGCATTGTGCCAACACCCGCTAGAGAAATTAGCATTCCGTCAAATGGAAGCTCCGTCAGGATCTCGTGGGGATAATGATCATCATCATATTGGCGGTGGTACTTCGTACGAGTACCGTCTTTGCCGTCGAAACATGGGTCGACAAAATCTTTATTGTCGGGAAAGTAAAAGCGGAACTTAGTCACGATAAACCTTTTTCTGATTTAACTTGGTTGTAAAACTCGCTAAAACGTTTAACAGAACATGCATACCCATTATCTCTATATTTGCGTAGTGCTGATGTTTCAGAACTAGCACCGTTGTGTATTTCGGTTCTAATGAAATTTTTTATAGATTCAACGGGTTGAGTGATTCTCTTAGGTCTTAGTTTCGGTTTCAGCGGAGCAAACTCTTCATTAAGGGCGTAGATAGTATCACTGAAGTTTGGTTTTGTAAGATCTAATTTTTGCAGAAATAGGTGCGTAGCAATTGCAGTGATATTCATATCGGAAAGACCTAAGCCAACGCTCTTTGCCTCTGAGTGTTCGAGGACCCCTCGGGTACACTGGACGAAACATTTAGCGAAATCATTCAACGCTTTAGGTATCGACGTCGAAATGATAGCGATTTGATTTTGTGCGTTGTCAAAATGTCTTAGTGTCTCTAACAAGTCATCTTGTATTGCATGTAGATATTCATTACTCACAACAATAATGAAGTAATCGTCTTGGTTAATAGAGAACGTTTTTTGCAGCGACATGCTGGGAAGTTTAGATTCACTAATTGCTTTCCACCACTGACTTTTTGGCGTGGGCACCCTGTTTTCGTTTGCTGCAAAAGTTGCATTGTAACTTGGTAATTCAGTTTCTCCATCAATCAACCCAAACCCAGCCGAAAGTATCTTCAGTGACAAACCATGCTTTTCTGCAAGAGATCGTAAATTCGTAAATCCAGGGCCGAGATACAGGTCTCTTGCCTTAACCCTATTTTTGTTTGCCGAAAAAGATTTCTCCCATTTGTGTAGTGTTTCTTCAACTGACGTAGAAATGTGCTCCTTGATATTCATAGTCAGAGAAGCATTTTGAATCTTTCTTGATGTGCAAGGGATCAGTAAATTTATTTGGTTCATACGGTATCCATGCAAGTTTATTCGTTAGAGCGGATTTCTTTGGCTTTGAGTGTAGCTGAAAGGCGGGACTTCGTATATGCTTAGTTTTATCAGGAGGTATCTATGAAGTACTTTTTCCCCGACAGTCAAGATTTTGTAAATCCGGAATTTGATTTTGTATCCGAGAAAGTAATCAATGGTCATGTGAGACAGCGAGATGATGTGTATGCCCATGAAATAATCAAGCGTCCATATGATGGCCTTCTGATCTCGAAAGCTATTGTTGAGGGAGTTCCAGGTAGGACAAACAAAACCAGATATTCAGATGGACAAAAGTATCGACTATTTCGAGAAGGGGCGCATCGATTTTTTCGTCTTAATCGTGATTATGAAGTGATGGGGGATAGTGGTGCATTTTCATATGCTGAGGAATCAGCACCACCATATTCGATAGATGAACTAATTGACTTCTACGTGAAAGCGGATGTCAATCAGGGGATATCTCTTGACCATATTGTACTAGGGTATCGTGATGAACGTAGTCGAGACAAAGGATCCTTACCAAGAGACAAGGAGGCGCGTGTAGAAATGACGCTAGAGAATGCAAGCGTATTCCTTAAACAGTCAAAAGCACAAAATTTTATACCTTATGGGGTTGCACAGGGGTGGGACGTCAAAAGTTATGTTAATTCGGTAGTTTGTTTACAAAAAATGGGTTACGAGTTCATTACTATAGGGGGGGTAGTGACATTAGATTCAAATCAAATCTGTAAATTAATTGAAGAGATTAATAATTATTTAGCACGTGGTACAAAATTACATCTGCTTGGTATTGGTAGGCCTGAATTGTCAAAACGCTTAAAGTCTTTAGGAATATTTAGTATTGATAGTACGACCCCATTAAAACAAGCGTTTTTAAACAAAACAAAAAATTATCGTTTCGGTAGTGAAACATATAGTGCAATTCGAGTTCCACAGTCGAGTGGAAATCAAATGGTTAAACGTACGATTTCTTCAGGTCGAATAGAACAAAACCTAGTTCATGCACTAGAAGCAGAAGCAATGCAGGCACTACGTGATTATGACATGGGAATTAGAGACATAGATTCAACATTAGCAAGTGTATTAGAGTATGAAAATCTATTGATGAATCACCGGAATGAATCTTATTTTCAGTATAAGCGAACATTAGAGGATAAACCATGGAAGAAATGCCATTGTGCTATATGTAAGGTTCTTGGCATTGAGGTGATGATATATCGAGGTTCTGAAAGAAATAAGCGTCGAGGTTTCCACAACTTGCATGATTTTTATATGCATTTAAGTAGGAGTTATCAATGATCAAAAAAATGGCATTAAAAGTAGAACAAGGCTGTGATGTCGCATTATTTATAACGACAATGAATATTGTTGAAATAGAATCAATTTGTACTATTTCAAGAGTGTTTCGAACAGATAAAAATGTACTTAAAGGTTATCAAAGACCGGAGGTGCGTCAACATATTGATAATATTGCTGCTTATATTGACTCTAAAAATTCGGTGATTCCAAACTCAATTATCATATGTCTAAAAACAAAAATTAATATTTCATCCAAAAGTGATGGTACACATGAGTTAATGATTCCAAGAGTCCCAAGTAGTGCGGTATTGGTTGATGGTCAGCAGCGTGTAGCTGCTTTAAAGCAGTCTGGGCGAAAAGATTTCAGCTATCCAGTATGTATATTGATGAGTGATGATTCAGAGTTTGAAAGGCAGCAGTTTTTGTTAATTAACTCTGCGAAACCATTGTCGCGTAGTTTAATATATGAACTGCTTCCTCATGCGAGCGGTGTCTTTAATGAAAGCCTTACAAGAAGACGATTACCCTCATTGCTTACACAATTACTAAATTATGAACCTGATTCTACATTAAATGGATTGATTAAACTTACAACTAACCCTGACGGGTTAATTGCGGATAACTCGATGATGAAAATGTTAGATAACAGTCTGAGAGAGGGTGCATTGTATGACGTTTGCGAGTTAAAAGAAAATGCATACACCTTAGAGCAATGTGATGACGCAGTACAGTTGATGAGTACTTATTTTAGCGCGGTTCGAGAAGTGTTTTATGACGATTGGGGGAAAAAACCCAAGGATTCACGACTTTTCCATGGTGTTGGGATTATTTCGTTAGGGCAATTGTTTGATGAAATTTATTACTCATATAGTATAAAAAAAACATCGGAAATATTTTTTGAGTTCTGTGTAGAGAAACTTTTCCGCATAAAACCGTATTGCTCATGGAGTCAAGGTCACTGGGAGTTTGGAAAAGATTCCGATGGAGAACAGATCGTGAGAAAGTGGAACCAGTTACAAAACGTAACCCAAGACATATCGATGGTTACGAGGTACTTGACCAATATATATGAAAAACTAGAAAGGGGTGTCCCAATTGTTAAAGGTCAATGAAATTTTTGAAACGATTCAAGGTGAAGGCGTATTTACTGGTGTGCCGTCAATTTTTTTAAGGTTGCAAGGGTGCCCTGTTGGATGCGCATGGTGTGATACAAAACATACATGGGAAGTTGATTTAGAACATGAAGTTTCCTTTGATGCGGTGATAGGAAAATGTACTGAAAGTGAACAATGGGGCCAAGTCTCGGTAGAACAAGTCGTGAAGGAATGTTCAGAGCGCTATAGTGCAAAGCATGTTGTCATTACTGGTGGTGAGCCTTGCATGTATGACTTGACTAGTTTGACCTCTCGACTGGAGAGTTTCGGTTTTACTTGTCAAATTGAAACCAGCGGTACTTTTGATGTTAACGCGAGTGAGGCATGCTGGGTTACGGTATCACCAAAAATTGGTATGAAAGGTGGTTTGAATATTCAAGCACAGGCAGTCTCGCGTGCAAATGAAATCAAATACCCAATAGGAACGCAAAAAGATCTCGACAATTTGACCGATTTACTCTCAACATTTGAAACGAGAGAAAATGTTGTCGTAGCACTACAGCCTATAAGTCAAAAAAAACGAGCGACGGAACTGTGTATCGAGGCGTGCATTCAGAATAACTGGCGACTGTCGATACAAACTCACAAATACCTACAGATTGCATAGTAGAGGAAGAATAATGAAAAAGGCAGTAGTTGTTTTTAGTGGTGGTCAAGATTCAACCACTTGTTTGGTTCAGGCATTGACACAGTATGATGAGGTTCATGCGATCACTTTTGATTACGGTCAGCGCCACAAGTTAGAGATCGAAGTAGCTCAATCATTGTGCCGAGAACTCGGCGTCACCGCTCATAAAGTAATGGATGTATCCTTACTTAATGAACTTGCTATAAGCTCTTTAACGCGAGATGACATTCCTGTATCTCATGAGTTGCAAGCTAATGGTCTTCCTAATTCATTTGTTCCAGGGCGTAATATTTTATTTCTTACCCTTGCTGGTATTTACGCTTATCAAATAGGAGCACTCTCTGTTATTACTGGTGTTTGTGAAACAGACTTTTCTGGTTACCCTGATTGCCGCAATTCATTCGTTCAGGCAATGGAGAACGCTTTGCAGCAAGGTATGGAATACGATTTGTCACTAGTGACTCCTTTAATGTGGTTAGACAAGGCTCAGACTTGGGCTTTGGCGGACAAATATGAACATCTAGATCTTGTGAAGAACAAAACGTTAACTTGTTATAATGGGGTTATTGGTAGTGGCTGCGGTGATTGTCCATCATGTAAGTTGAGAGGTGAGGGCTTGAGAGCATACGAGAAGAACAAAGAACACTATTTGGGCTCGTTGTAATCTCATGGACAGTATTACCCAAGAAGCGCAGATGGTGCGTCAAGCGTTGCTAGAACATGGACTTGAAACACCGATGTTTGACAATGGCTTAAGTTCAAAAGATAAGTTTGAAATCATTGAGAAAGCGACTAGAGATATACTTGGTGCACTATCCTTAGATTTGAATGATGATAGCCTTGCTGATACGCCTAAACGTATCGCAAAAATGTACGTTGATGAGATTTTCTCAGGCTTGATTTATGAAAACTTTCCGAAGATAACAACTATTGATAACAAAATGTCTTTTGACGAGGAAGTGCTGGTGAAAGATATCTCTTTCACCAGCACTTGTGAGCATCATCTGGTGACTATAGATGGAAAGGCAACTGTGGCGTACATACCTGGTGATAAAGTGATCGGCTTGTCAAAAATTAACCGCTTGGTTCGGTTTTTTTCTCAGAGACCACAAATTCAAGAACGATTAACTTCGCAGATCTTTGTAGCCCTTAAAACCTTGCTAGAGGTTGAAGATGTTTACGTTAAACTTGAAGCAACGCATTACTGCGTAAAGAGTAGAGGGATCAGGGACACGACAAGTTCGACAACGACAGTCAAGTCAGGCGGTAAATTTAAGAAGTGAAAATGTAATTTGATTCTTCTTGGTGCCCAAAAATCCTCTAAATGAGGATTTTTATTGTTCATCGCGGCTTTCCGGGGAAAGCCGCTTTTATCTTTAAGAAGAAGTAATCAGTGTCTCTATAGCCATATCCCATCCACTTGATTAACTTTATCTTGTTATTTATCCCTTCAAGCGTACAGGTTTTCAGCGGGTAGCTTGCTGAAGCAGTGATCCCATGAAGATATGGACGGAGCTTTCGATCGAACTCCTTGAGCGGCTTAGTTCCACTCTCATTCACTTGCTCCCACCATACCTGCCATAAGTTTTTAGCCTGAAGTTCAGAGCTGCAACACCACAGTTCCTTTAATTGCGCCCCCAGTAAGTTGTCATCAAGTCACGATTCATATTCAATATTTCTGTGAGGTGGCTTTCCTGTTGTGTATTTAAATTATCCTTATTTTTCAATAATATCCAGCACGAACGCTTGACCCATTGCCTTGCTTTTTTATCCTGTTTTATCTTATTGGCTTGGTCGACTCTGACTCTATCCATCACCTCACGACCAAATTTAGCAACAACGTGGAACAAGTCGTAAACTATACGGGCATTTGGGCAAGGCTCTTGGACTTCAAGGTCAAAATCCGTATTCATATCCATTGCTACAGCTTCGATATTTTTGCCATGCTCACCTAGCAGTTCAAAGAACGGTCGAATATCCTTTCGGCTACGACCTAGTCCTATCCAGATAACCTGATGACTTTTCGCATCAGCAATGACCGTTGCATAGCGGTGTCCTTTAAAAATGGCAAACTCGTCCATGACGAGTTGCCTTAATTCACCCCATTTAACTTGCGGTACTACCTGTTGAAGCCGACGTTTATCTATCTCTTTGATTGTGTGCCAATGAACGCCAGTCACTTGGGCTATATGTTTAATTGGTAGCAGGGGCAACAACTGTTCTATATAGCTTCGTAGACGGTTAGTGATACGAGCATAAGGTTCCAACCAAGATAGTCGTTCTGTTTTAATTCCGCAGTGGCTGCACTTGATGCGTCGGGTTGAACGGTCAGTTCAACGGGAGTTCCTAACAACGTGGCTTCCTTCACGTTACGCCATTGATACTCATGTATGGCTTGAGCTTTAAGCCCGCACGGACACCTAGCGATAGAATTAAGTTTGAGAGTGAGCTCTATTAATGATGCGGCCTGATGAGACTTTACTATATGAAAGCCTACCCAGAATGAAGATAGGAAAGTATGATTCGACATGGAAACGGTAGTTTGTGTAGGTTTTGTTTGGCGATAAAACTCTATCACTTACTACCGTTTTTGTTTTCAGTTCCCGCTTATCCGCGATGAACCTTTTTTAGCGACAGTATGTGTCGCCTCTCGATGTTATTTTTATGATATGCTGTTCATATTGCATAACGAATGTGTATTTATCCTAAGCACTTCATTTCATTACGGTCTAGAGATAAATATTCCCAATATTAAATCGATTACATAGGAAATCTAAGTTGGAAGTAGGTCAGTTTGTATGTGTAGAAAATGGCTTGGGGCTAGGGAAAATTTCTAAAATTGATGGTGAGTCTGTTGTGGTCACTTATTTTGACTCTCCTATGTGTATGGTGGCGCATGAAGCGCAGTGCCATATCAATGCTGTAGATAAATCGTTGCTACTTATCGAAACGGTTGTTTCTTATTACGAACATGAAAGTGAAGAGTGGCTTACGGGCCGTATTGTTGGTGAAGCACCGCCACCGGCTGATTACTTAGTGCAGTTCCCAAATGATGAGTATCGTCATTTGCCACAAGTTGACCTTTATGTTCGTTGGGATAAACCTCTTTCCTCTCCTATTGAATGGCTAGCAAATCAACATACTTACACTCCTTACTTTCAGGAAGCACGTGTCGATTTTCACAATCATATGCTTGATCAGCGTGAAGCATGTGCTGGTGTTACTGCGGCATTGTCCTCATCAATCGAATTAGAGTCACACCAGTTGGCCGTGGTTCGACGTGTTCTCTCTGACCCTATCCAGCGCTATCTACTTGCTGATGAAGTTGGGTTGGGTAAGACTATTGAAGCAGGGTTAATCCTTCGTCAACACGTACTCGACCATCCTGACTCCCACAAGGTTTTAGTCTTAGTCCCTGAAGCTCTTTATCAACAATGGGTTCGAGAACTTTCTCAGCGTTTTCACTTAAGTGAGTTATTAGATAAGAGCGTTATAGTTCAGACTTATGACCAGTACCTGGCGGATAAGATGACCTTTGATGCAAACCTAGTACTGATTGATGAAGCGCACCAAATTGCTGAGTGGGGATGGTCAACTTCACAACAGCAGCAACAAGCTTATCAACGTATTGCTAAGCAAGTGCATTTGAGTAACAAGTTATTGTTACTTTCAGCGACACCGCTGGTTGGTAATGAGCGAAACTTCTTGGCGATGCTACACCTGCTTGATATTGATAATTACCATCTTACAGAACAAGGTGTTACTGAGTTCGGTAAACGAGTTGCACAACGCGAGAAAATCGGTGGTTTGATTCAGTCATTTACCACTAATAACATTAACCTAAAATTGCTTCAGCATCTAAAAATCCTCAAGAACACACTAGAGTCTGATAACGTTTTCTTAGCAATGGCGGAGGAATTAGAGCCTTCGTTAGTTGCATCCCGATTCAACAGCAATCGCAGTGAAGAAGCCGATAAACTGATTCGACAGATTCGCAACCATATAGCGAATCGTCATGGTGTACATCACCGTATGTTGCGCAATCGTCGTTCATCGGAAGGCATTTCTCAACTGCTTCCTGGCTTAGCTGAACATGGCTTGGAGCGCCTGACTTATTTTAGTGCTAGATTGAATGAAGCACTTGAAGCATGGCATCAGCATATGCTGATAAATGACCCTGACAGCGAGCGCTTTGCCGCAATTTATATGATGTTTGTAGAGGCGAGTTTAGGGTCTCCACAAGTGTTAACTCAGGTGGCTTATTCTCGTCTATCTCAGCACGAATTGTCTCAGCAAGATTTTCTTTTGTCAGATCAACAACGGCAGCAATTATGTTCAGCGTTAGTGCCGGATGAATCTGAATTACTTGAACAAATTATTGAACAAGGTGAAGACGCACAAGAGCAATACCTAAAAGTACTAGTTAAGCAACTTGATTCTCTAATGAGTGATACCAAAGCGGGTGTGGTTATTTTTTGTGATCACCCTTGGTCAGCAGATCAACTTAGTGCCGATATTTGCTTTAACTACTCACGCGGTCAAGTCCAGCGTCATAATCCAAATCAACCACTTCGATTTGGTAAGGATCCGGAATGTCGTGTGCTTATTTGCGATCGTCGTGCTGAAGAAGGGATTAACTTACACGGTGGGCATCGTGTAGCTATCCACTACGACATTCCGCTATCTCCTAACCGCATGGAACAGCGTAATGGGCGAATGAACCGCTATGCAGCAGATCAGTTTGCTGCGCCTGTGCGCAGTATGGTCATTGAGCCGAATGATGAGCAATCATTTGCGACTTTATGGATCAATGTGTTGGACAACTCGTTTGAGATGTTCAAGCAATCTATTGCAGGTTTACAATTTGTTATTGAAGAGCAGATGAATCTAGTGATTGAGGAATTGTTCTTAGAGGGGATTGAGGCACTAGTGAATCTCGATGAACGTCTTGTGGGTTCAGGGCAAGTATTGGAATCCGAATGGACAAGAATCCGTAACCTAGAAGCATTGATGGCTATTGATACTGATGTGCAAGAAGCACAGCAGTTTGCCTATAAACTACAAGACGTTGATGAGAGAGAAGACGAGTTTAAGGTAGTTGCTCGAGCGTGGATTAGCAAAACGTTAGGTTTTGGCTCGTTTGAAGATCGCTATGTGTATCTTCCACCTCAGCAAGCAGGCAAAGCAACAATGGTTGACGTGCACTCGCTGAAAGAGCACTGTTGTTTAGGTTTTGAAACACAAAATGCAGAGTTTCCGACACCAACTACTTATGCAATGGATTATATTCGTAGCGATGCTCAAAATGCGCATAAACGTGTTGCGCGCCTAGGTGAACCATTCCACGATGCGATGCTATCGCTCTTGCCATATGAAGAGCGAGGTTTAGCAAGTGCCATGAAGCGTGAAGTCAAAACGATGGATAAAGATAGTGAAGGAGTCGTTTTTTGCTTTGAGTACCTGGCTACCACTGAGTTTGACCCGAATGACGAATATGCATCGACTCTAGTTCGAATTAGTGATCAGCTGATGCCGCCTAAACGCTTTACCTTGTGGATGAATGCTAATGGTGAACCATTACCTGAGGAAGCGGTTAAGTTCTTTGCACAAAAATATCGCAAGAAAAAAGATGGTGGCAGTGATACTAACTTAGCTAAAACATGGTCAGATGTTGATTATTTGTTTTCGAAAGATGGGTGGCGTGAACAGTGCTTTACTATGGAAGAAAAGGCGTTGGTTTCGGTGGAGACCAAGTATCGAGAAATTCATCGCAGAGGTCTGGATAATCTAGAAAACTATCTTGTATCGGACTCTAGTTTGCCTGAGAGTTTTGTTGCACAACTAAGACAAGCCTTTGGACAACCCGTTTATAAATGCTTGGCTGCTAAAGCAGTATTTTTAGTCTCAGGTCAGTCGTCGTTAAATTAAGTAAGGGTTAGACAGTAACATGCTGCAGATTTTCCATTCCGTTCTGAAACAAGGCAGTCATAAGGGCTTCGATAAGCCGGAAAATATGACGACTGTAGAGAGTCGTGTGTGGCAATGCTTGGAAGAGAATAGCCAACCACTGGATCGCCGTGGGGCGATTGTTCATTGGTTACAGCAACAAGCAGTACAAGATCCAAGTATTGAAATTCGTGTTCCTACCGAAATATACAACCGAACGTGGCCTAAGAAACAAGATTGGCAACAAAGTAGCATTGATTGTCAGCGTTTAGGCGAAGTTTATCTACTTAGTATTGGCAGCATTTGGCAGCCTAATTGGCTAGAAGATGGCAAAAAGCCAGTTTTTACGGATACATGGGCAGAAAAGCAACGTCGTATAGCGAGTGCAGTGCCAATTGATCCAGGCGTACAAAGTGTTATGGGAGATGCTTATACACATTATCAGGCACCAGGTCAGCGTGACGCAGTGCGAGCAGCGTTAATGAGTGAACCTGGTAGTACGTTGCTGGTGAACTTGCCGACGGGCACCGGTAAAACTCTGGTGGGGCAGGTTATGACGATGTTTGCTCCGCGAGAGAATGCGTTGAGCATCGTCATTGTACCCACGGTAGCACTTGCGCTTGAGCAAGCGTCACGATATCGGCAAGAGATTTTACGCCAAGGTGGTCGTGCAGAAGACGTGTTAGCGTGGCATTCGGGGTTAGAATCGGACGAACGTAGTGAAGCTAGAAAGCGTATTCGTCAAGGTACCCAACGTCTTATAGTCACCTCTCCAGAGGCTGCTTGTAGTTCACTCACTCCTGTACTTTTTGATGCCGCCGAGAATGGCGGTTTACGTAACCTTATAATCGATGAAGCGCATTTGGTTATTCAGTGGGGGACAGGTTTCCGCCCTGAGTTTCAGCAACTTGGTGGTCTTGTTCGCGGCTTACGTAATGCCAGTATAACGAAAGGTGTGACACCTTGTTCTACCATTCTGATGACAGCCACTTTGACTGAAGATACTCGTCAGGGCCTACGTGACATCTTTGACCGTCACATGACGGAAGTCCACGCATGCCATCTTCGGCCCGAGCCTTCTTACTGGAGTGCGAAAGCTCCAGATTTAGAAACGCAAAATCAATGGGTAATAGAAGCGTTAGCTAACGCCCCACGACCACTGATTCTCTATTTCACGAAGCCAGGTGAAGCTAGACAATGGCATCGATACCTTCAAAGTCAAGGATATGGCCGAGTTGGGGAGTTCACGGGTAAAACGGGTAAAGAGAAGCGGACTCAACTTCTCGAGCAGTGGACCAACAATGAACTCGATATTATGGTCGCAACCTCTGCATTTGGGGTGGGTATGGATAAGAATGATGTTCGCTGTGTAATTCATGCAACTTATCCTGAGAACATGGACCGCTATTACCAGGAGGTTGGGCGTTCTGGTCGTGATGGTAAAGCGGCGACTTCCATCATGATCTATACCGAAAAAGATGCTCTGTTAGCCAAAGAAATTGGTACAGAAGCGGTTATCAGTGTCGAACTTGGTCATGAACGCTGGGAAAGCATGTGGGAACGAGCGGAGGCTTTGCCAGGAGGAAAGTTATATCGTGTTAATTTGAAGCACCTTGTTAAACGACTAAAAAACCAATCAAAAAGTAATCGTAGTTGGAACTTGCGTACCATCTTATTGATGGTTCGTGCGGGTGTGATTCAACTTGATGCTGTTCGACAGCAGATGCCAGAACAATTAGAAGGCCAGTCGGACGACGAGTATGAAAAAGTACTAGAGGTGGCGATGGATCAATATCGTAACTCTTTGGTCGTCAAACCTCTGGTGGCAAATCATACCGATATTGGTTTTTGGAAAGAAAACGTCGAACCTTTCAGAAAGGTCATCGCTGATGCATCTAATTCGAACTTTGAGGCACTGCGAGCATGGCTAAAAAATCCGTCAGGCCAGTCGTTGTGTCAGACGCTAACTCAGTTATATCAACTATCTGACGCGATGACGATGAAGGCGTGTGGTGGTTGCCCCGTGTGTCGACAAGGTGTAGGGCAATTACTTGATTACAGCCTACCAAAGAGTCGCATTAATCGAGATTTTCTTCAGGATTCGCATATGGTCTGGACGAATCTATCCGGGATTCAGATTCGCCGTGGCTTTTTAATGTATCAACGCCCTGATGGATCTAGAAAGGAAATACGCAACTGGGAAAAGCATGCTGTCGATGTAATTAAGCGGTTATATCAGAGTGGGGTGATTGCAAGTATTCGCTTAGACAGAGATGAATATAAAGTGCTAGAAAGGGCAGCAGAGCGTCAAGGTGGTCTGCCGTCACATTTGATTGTTCGTTTTACTGATGAAAGTAGCGAACCGTTAGCGCCACATTGGCCTGAACTTTGGATTCCATCATGGCGTGATGGAGAAAAGCACTTTGCTATGCCACGCCCGTTAAGGGGACCGAGTAAAAGTCCGTTACAACTAGTCATGGTACCTGATGACATGGTTGCTCCAAACCATCCTACGGGTGAGTTATTTGTGTTGTTGGATAACAAAAATTGGATACGTACCGAGAATTTGCTGCAATCTATTAAAGACAACAAATAGTCATGCTCATGTTCGCCTTTTCGTATATAAAAGACGATTTTTATTAAGGTCAGTGCCTCACTTAGTGAGAAATCGACATTCCTCTAGATGATACAAATAATGACCTTGCTACTAACGCCTCATCTCGAAGAGGCGTTATCGTTTTCATGGTTAACGAAGTTGTCAGTTTGAATAATGTGCATTCGGTCGAGTTTACCGATAAACGCGCTTTATTTTCGCCAAATAATAACTTATATTCCTCATCGTTAATTTGGCGTAATACTACGTCGGGTTCCTTCCTAAAGACTGTTATCCTTCAGTCAAAAGAAAAATCACTTCCACAAACACGGTTTCTGACTTAGTCATTACGTTAATCATCTATTCAACTTTAAAAGTCCTTTTGGTCCGAAATTGTTGGGTTGATTTATTGCGTTTAAAGGAGACCTTGAAGGTGCCAATTACTAATAATGCCCACGGTGGCAGTCAGTTTGAAGTGCTGGCTGTTATTCGTAATGTTCTAGAGAGTAACCGACGAAAGCCAATGACTAGAGATGCCATTGTTTCTTGGTGTCGCCCTGAAACGTTGGCGTTTGGCGACAGTGCGCGTTTAAAAGTAGATCAAGAAGTTAACGCCTGGAAAGACCTTGGGTTACTCAGTAAAACAGAAGATGGTTTGGTGCTAAATAGTGAATATTTCAAGGACGTTAATGTTCCAACATCAACAGGCGCACGCCGCTGCCTGCTCGCCGAGGAAAATAACCTCGACCTTGATGCTCGCGATCAACGTGCAGTCGATCTAACCAAACTGGTGTGCATGATACTAAGCCTTGATGTGTATCGATACCCAGAAATCCGCTCAAGCAACCTCGCAAACATTGTTGATACCTATCTCAGTGACTTCCGGATTAATGGTAATGAAACACCGGTTGTACCTAACTACATGCATTGGCTAGGTTTTGCAGCGCGTATCGGCAATGGTTCGTACACCATTGATCCAACGAATGCGATTAAAGAAGAGTTACTTGCACCAGACAACTCAATTGAAAAAAACAAACAGTTGACTATTGAGGACTTTCTTAAGTTGCTAGCGAAGCGCCTTCCGGTAATTGATGGTGGCGCATATCGTGTGCATATTGAAAAATGTATCAATAGTAAGAATTGGTCTAAACCATCTGATGGTGAATTATCAACCTCACTTTCTCGTGCGCTGCTGCGCCTTCATCACTCGGGTACGATTCGGTTGCAAAAATTGTCCGATGCAGGCTTACGAAACCTAAAGGGGCCAAATAATAAAGTATTAATGGGTGTGACTCACGTGACAGTATTAGGAGACAAATAATGCCTGTATTACAAAGCTATTGGCCAGAAATTAGCCGTATTGAAGAGTGTATCTTGACCGAGGCAGAGTCGCTGTCTGGCAGTTTACTAATGGCAGTACATGAGCCAATGCGCCTAATTAAGCGCCAACACACAACAGGCGACGAGCAGAGTGCAGACGAACAAGCGCTGTTTGAATTCCTTCTAAAGCACAATCGTCCAATCCCAATTACAGGTGCGGCAGGTGTGGGTAAGTCACACATCATTCGTTGGTTAGGTGCTCAACTTAAGCGCCAGCCTGATGCTGATAAATATCGCATTATTTACATACCTAAGAGCTCTTCAATTGCTGATGTGGTTCGTTTACTTATCGATGGTTTAGATGGTGATGTTTACGATGAGATTCGCCGAGCAATTAACGGTATTAGTCAAGAAATCAATGTTCGACATGTAGCGGAGCATCTCGCTTTAAAATTACGTTTGTGTCTAGATGAAGAGCTAGAAAAAGTCAACGCAATGGTTGACCTGCAGGGTGGTGGCTCTTCTCCTGCAGAGGAGGAGTGGCTTGAGAACGTCTTGACGCATGGTGAAGGGTTACAAGCGTTGCTACAAGATAGTCACCTGACTAAACATTTTACACGCGAAGGTGCTTGTCTTTACAACATTGCTGAACGTCTAACACTAGGTGTTAAAGATGAGCAAGGTTTTGAGCAAGATTACCAAATGAAGCCGGAAGATTTTGAAATTCGGGATCAGTTGGCACCAGCAGCACAAGAGGTGCAAGAGTATATCAGAAACAACTTGTTGTTGACTGAGTTTGAGGCTCGTGAGGGAGCCGCTTGGACATTGAACCAAGTTTTGTACACAGCATGCGGTAAAACGGTTGAAGAAGTCCTAAAGATCAATCCAATGACCATTCAGCAGGTTGTTCGTGCTATTCGTCAACAACTTTACGTTGAAAATGAAAACAATGAGCTGGTTATTCTGATTGAAGATTTCACCACTACTACTGCCATTCAAAAAGAGTTTATTGAATGTTTGATGGAAGAGGAGAAGCACCATAAGCGCGAGCCCCTTTGTCGCTTAAAGTCTGTGATTGCAGTTACAGAAGGTTTTGCTGGTTACTTACATGTACGTGATGGCATTTTAGGTCGAACGGGTTATGAGTGGTTGATCGAGTCAGCAAGCCAGAATGAAACGGAGACGATGCAGCGTATCGTCGATTTTTGTGGTCGCTATCTGAATGCAGCACGCTATGGTGAGCACGAGTTAACGCGCATCTTTAAGCAAACTAGCAATGAACAGGACTGGTTACCGGTGTGGCATGATGGCGAGATTACGGAAAGTGCTCATCGCTCTCGCCTAGATGCGTTTGGCTACTCCCGACAAGAACATCCCCTATTTCCATATAACCGTTTTGCTCTTGAGCAACTGGCGCGCAAACATTGTGTTGCTGATGGTCATCTTCAATTTCACCCTCGTTCGATCTTGCACTACTTACTGCGTGACCCACTCAAGCAAGAGCGAAAAATCTACTTAGCGAATGCGTTCCCGCCAGCAAAATGGCAGGGGGTTATTGGTAATACTGCAGTTGGCACACAGTTCAACATTCTGTCACAACCTGAGCGTGCGAAGACAGTAGCAGCAATTTGGGGTGGCAATCCAACAACGATACAAGCGCTAAGCAACGCCTTACCTGTAGAGGTGTGCGACGAGTTTAACTTATCTGATATGAGCCAAGTACTGGGTTCAGCAGATGTGAAGACGCACTCATCTCAGGTACCGAATCCAAAGCAAGAGCTTACTGGACAAGGTAACGAGGTGACCCCACCTAAGCCAACAGTTAATATTTCTGAAAACGATCATGTCGTTGTGTCAGCAGAACCGGACGAGTTGATTAAGTGGCGTGAAGCACTTGATGCTTGGCATCAAGGGGCAGATTTAAAACAGCCCCGTCCAGCGCAAATTCGGAAATGGATTGTAGAAGGATTAAATGCAACCATTGACTGGGTACACTTTGCATGTCGTCCTGAAACCATTCCTCTAAACAAGATTCATCTCCCAACAAAGACGGGTAACAACGTGAAGAATCCAATACTTGACTTAAGCAGTGATGCATTATTTGAGAGCAAGGGCGAACAATGGATTCCCGCATTTAATGCAATGGCGGCTTATCACTATTACAACAAGACCTGGGAGTTTGAGGGCGGAGATATCGCTTACCTTTATTACCAAAACTTCTTTGACGGAGTCGTTCCACAAGTTATTGAGCACTTGGTAAAACAGGAGCGACAACAGTTATCTTACGTGGCACATAAGTTGTTGCAAGGGGCGAATTTTATTGGGGTAGAGGGAGCGAATGCTCGCGACGGTGTTAAACGCCTTGAGGCGATGCTATTGGCAACAGAAGATAAACGCCAATATAAATTGCTAGGTGGTCTTGATGATCAATGGGAGTTGGTGATTAGTCGTAGTAAAGACTTGCGTGATCAATTGATTCGACTGGCAGCAGTAAAAAAACCAGGTGCAGAGCCTTATGCTATTGATGGCAAGATGGTTATTGATGCCTTGAAACAACCGAAAATTGATGAGCCGGATATCATCAATAAGGTACTGCAGGAATTGCCGAGGTTGCGCAATCAAGTATTACCTACAGCAGAGTTATTACGCGAACTGTTTGACGGCGAAAAAGATTCGATTGAAGCGGTTGGTGAGGTAATCCTGGAGGTCCTATCGCTGGCGACCCACGCTGATGTAGTACGTCCGACAGATGCGGCAATTAAACTCCGTGCTGGACTGGAACTGTGGTCTGAAGAGAGTCGCGTCGAGTTGATTAAACACTTAAGCAGCCTACGACTGCCAGAAGCGAGTGAGAATGAAGCCCGTTTGCTACAAGAGGTTGTATCTGTGAATGCCGAGCAATTTGAGATGGTGAAGCAAGTGCTTAAAGACTTTGAAACGTTTGACAAACAGACGTCAGCATTCTTGATGACCAAGATCATTAATGAAGGTGGAGATGAAATTGAGCAAGCTCAGCAGGACGTATTTACTCAATTAGACCAGATTGAGCAACAACTAGAGGAGTTAAACAAATGAGCGTGCAGATGACTAATCAAACCAATGACGCTTCTAGTCGCGGCACCTTGCTTGAGCGTTGCGATAAGTTAAACCAACTGCTCACAAATTACGATCAATTGAAGCGTAAAAAGCAAATTCGCGACGATTACATCTTTCTAACTAAAGGCTTAGCGGAAGCCGCAGGCAAACTACAGCTTCAAAGTGGCGCTTACCAACTATTGCTTGGTAATGACCACTTTGATGGTAGTGATGCGATCATTGCTGCAATGGAAGGAGACCCTGTAGCAGAGGTGCGCTTTGCATTGCAGAATTTCCGTCAAGCGTTTACCGAACAAAAACATGACGTGCGTAACTCCCAAGGGCAAGAGTGGAGCAAATTCCATCTGGAGATGGAAACGCTAACCAATCGTTTCAAACAGCATGTAAATCCTGCATGGGAAATCTATGTGAAGGAACTTCGTAACAGTTGGGATGTTGATCAAAGCCTACTTGTCAGTCAAATGCACATTGATGAACGTAAGCGCTTGTTTGACCGCTATCTGCGAGAGAAAAATGAATTCGAGAAAGAAACCAAGCGCATTCCAAACTCACAGGAAAAGTTAGATGAGGTTCACCAACTCCATGCACGTCTTCTTGAACTGAGAAGCCAGATGGATCTCGAAATCCCTACGGCAGTGAATGAGTTCTTAATGGCGTCTGGTCGAAGTAAGGGGGCGCCATTGCATCTATTGACGGAAGAAGTGCTAGCTTGGCTGACTAAAAATGATGATGTAAGTCGCTACAATATTAAGCGAGGCTAAGAGGGATATGGAAAACTGTTTTGTCCCGATTCTCGATGAACTGGAAACCCGTGAATCTGCCCTACTAACGTGGGGCAATACGCAGGGATATTTTGGAGAAGACGAGTTGGTTGAACTTGTCGAAGGCATTATTGGTGATGATGAAGATGCCTATGATGTGATTGACGAGATGGTGGCGAAGGGATTAATGGTCTCTTGGTCAGATACTGATTCTGGCGAAGAGCATTACCGTACTCGCATGGCTGAAGGGGTGCGCCTGTTCAGCACTCTGCGTCAGATGTTCCCGAAACACACCAACGGTGGTGCTTGGAAACAAGCTGCGACCTTGGTGTCTGATTATCGCTTCCTGCGCCGTAAGCGCAAGTATCCGCAACGTAATGTGTCAACGGAAACTGCTATCGCTGCACTTCAAAGCGATGTAGGGCTAACTACTGGGGAAAGTGAATTACTAAAAGATTTATTGCATCATGATGACGGTTACTATGACTTAGCCGAGTTTCAGAAGCGTGCTTGCATCACTGTATTAGGTGGTGTTCGCCGCCGAGAGGCGTCGGGTTCGATTGTGTGTGCGGGCACCGGTAGCGGTAAGACGTTGGCGTTTTACCTTCCGGCACTGACTCATATTGCCAATGAAAAAGTCGCAGGTCGTGGTGGTTATGTTCAGGCACTGGCGATCTACCCACGAAATGAACTACTTAAAGACCAATTTATCGAAACTTGGCGTCAAGTTCGTAAATTGGATGGCAAGTTAGCACGAGCAAAAATTCGTATCGGCGCTTATTTTGGGATGGCACCGGCCAATTCACGGTCGATTACCACCAAAAGTCGAGGATGGAATAAGGTACCTGGTGGTGTGGTTTGTGAGTACATTCCATGTCCTGATGAAAAGTGCACGGGTCGCATGGTTTGGCTAGATACACAGCGTGAGCAAGGTATTGAGCGCCTAAGTTGCGAGATGTGTAATAGCGCGATTGAGCCTGATGAAATCAGCTTAACTCGCGAAAGCATGCATAAGTCACCACCCGACTTGTTGTTTACCTCAACAGAGATGCTTAATCGTCAGATGGGCAACCCCAATAACCGTCATATCTTCGGTATCGGTGAGCGAGTTAGAGCGCCGTCCATGATGTTGCTTGATGAGGTGCATACTTACAGCGGTGTCGGTGGGGCTCAGGTTGGGATGCTACTTAGACGTTGGTGTCATTTAGCCAAAGCAACACCACATTTCGTTGGCCTGTCGGCGACCCTAGAACAAGCTCCTCGTTTCTTTGCTTCCTTAACTGGATTGCCAGAGCACTCAGTAATGGAGGTTAGTCCTACTGAAGCAGAGATGGAGCAAGAAGGTGCAGAATATATGTTGGCGCTGCGTGGTGATCCGGCTTCAAGTTCGAGCCTGTTATCTACGACCATCCAGACGTCAATGCTAGCAAAACGCATTATGGATGAAGGTAGGAACCCGAAAAGCAAAGGGTTGTTTGGAACACGTAGTTTTGTGTTTACTGACGACATCGACGTCATCAACCGTCTTTATTTTCAGTTGCTTGATGCGGAAGGTCGTTATTCTAACGGCAATATTAATCAGACTAAAATGCCGCTTGCGTCGCTACGCTCACCGATGAATGCTGATGATGAACAGTTTGAGTTTGGGCAAAACTGGAAGTTAGTCAATCAGATTGGCCATAGCTTAGATACAGTTGATCGTGCCAACATCAAACGCACCTCATCTCAAGATGCAGGGGTCGACCAAGAAGCCGATGTGATTGTCGCGACAGCCTCGCTGGAGGTTGGTTTTAATGATCCAACAGTCGGAGCTGTGATCCAGCATAAAGCACCTCGAGACAATGCGCAGTTTTTGCAGCGTAAAGGGCGTGCGGGACGTCGACGAAAAATGCGCCCATGGACAATTGTGGTGTTGTCAGATTATGGTCGTGATCGCATGGCGTTTCAGTCTTATGAGGACCTGTTCAATCCAGAATTGAAGGCAAGACGCCTGCCTGTTCATAACTCTTATGTTATGAGAATCCAAGCTGCATTTACGACGATGGACTGGTTGTCTCAGCGACCAAAAGTGGCGTCTTCGTTATCTTACGGTGGTCTGTGGAATGACTTATCGTGCCCACAGAAAAATCCTAAGCGTCAACAGCAGGTACGAGTCGAGGTAGAAGAAGTCCTTGGTGACCGAACCCGCGCGAGTGAATTGGTGGAATTTGTGAGTAATGCGCTAGGCTTGAACTCTTCTAATCCGGAGCATAACCGCCTGCTTGACTCCCTGTTTTGGCAACCACCTCGTGCGATTATGACGTCATTTTTGCCAACGGTGTTACGTCGTTTAAACACCCATTGGGAAAAGAATGGGGTAGCGGGCTCAGACAACTGCCGTGACGATACTCCGATGCCAGAGTTTGTGCCATCAGCGCTGTTTAATGATTTATGTTTACCAGAACTAGAGATTAACCTCTCCGCAGCAAATCAATATCAGAATGATGGTGCGCCGTTAATGCCTATTCTTCAAGGAATGAGAGACTTTGCGCCAGGACGAGTAAGTAAGCGCTTTGCAATGGATCATATCATACAGAAACACTGGGTGATCCCTGAAAGCTTTACACAACCAGTAGCGGGTGATTATCCATTCCCAATCACCGAATATTGCTCGTTAGAACGACTAGATGCCATGGGTGAGTGTCTAATTGATACTCCAACTGGTGTAGCAACGATTCCTTGTTTCCGACCGTATGAGGTTAAGGCTAGTGCCCCCAACCCAGAGTGGCGCTTGCTTGATACCACTCAAGGTTTCTTAAACTGGCATACTGAGATTCGCCCGCCAGAAGAGCGGAATAGTGCTGAAACTCCAATGCGTAATGCGTGGAGTAATATTTTAAATGGTGTTGATTTCTTTACTCACCACAAGCACTGCCCTGTGGAAGTTATTCGACTCACTACCGGTTCAAAAGCAGAGTTGAAGTTCCAAGGGGATACCCCTAGTGCTACGGTTAACTTCGAGTTTGTTCATCAAGATAAACCGGCAAGTCTTGCCTTCTCATTATGGGTAGATGCGGTCGCATTCCGCTGGAAGTTGCCTGAACTAGACATGATGACGCTGCGACAAGACTCAGCGTTATTAGCAGCTCTACGCACGGCGCGCTTCATCGATGAAGTTCGCAATGATGGCACATTGACAGACAATGTATTCTTGGGTGGGTGGCTTGCAGAGTCAATGCTTGCAGGTCTTTGTTGTGAGGCTATGTTGAGTCAGTGCAGTATTAGACAAGCGCTGGATGCATTGCTAAATGGTACGGCTCAAGTGGAACTAAATGAAATCCCAAGACGAATTTTTCAAACGCTTCCGGGTATTGCCATCGAAGGTGGCGAGCAAGACTTACAGCAAAACCTTATCGAATTGCTGGGACGTGCTGGTGTAATCACCAAGTTAGCGAAATGGGCTGAATTGCTGTGGGAGCAACCTGATGATTCTTGGCAGTCATGGATTCAACGTTGTTTCCAGAATACCTTAGGCGGTGCGCTACAGCAAACAGCATTGCAGCTTTGCCAAGATGCTGATGAGCAAGATATCGTCCTCGACCTTGATCCTGGACCTGCCCGTCGTGCGCAATTGAGTAAAGATGAGATGGAAATCTGGCTATCGGAAACAACCGTCGGCGGCGGTGGCGTTATTGAGCGTATTCAGCAGGCCTACAGCGAGAATCCAAAACGTTTCTTTGAATTGCTAGAGTTTAACTTGCGAGCAGGTGATTACGAGGTGATGGACAACCATATCTTCCAGTTGCTTGAAAAGTTGAAAGATCAATCACCATTGACTCAGAGAATGCAGGCGATGCGCCAAGCGTCGGATCACCAAAGCCAACTAAACGCGCAAAATGCACTATTGGCAACGCTTCAACAAACGGGCTTTATGACCAGTCATAGCTTTATGTCTGCGGTGAATACCCGTTTACTGCGTCCAAAAAGTGGTCAGCAGCAAGATGAAATGTTGTATGAACTACAAGCGAACTGGCGTGCGGAGGAGACGCGCTTAGGAATTGAAGTTCCGCAGCGTGTTTATGCGTTTAGCTGTTCTTTGAACACCCAGTTAGACCATTGCCTGCCAGATGCGAATCAGGTTCAGGGGGATTTACAGACTTGGCGATTTAATGTCATTAATGGTCTGTTATGGCCGCGCGGTTATTCTGTGCGTGATGCTCACCTAACCTATTACAACCCTTATGCTTTTGCAGGTCCAACAGAGCGTTTGTTGGTCAAATTCTTCACGGGAGAAACCTGTGCAACCGTATCTTATGCTGATGAAAAATGGCTTGAAGCCTGCCATCAAACGCTAGAACTACAAGGACGTTGTGAACTTATCGCGTCGACGGACCAAGAAGTCAGCCACGCATTAGCTGAGTTATTGGTGAAACCGGTAGATATGTATGGTTTGTTCTTCTATCCACGTATATCAGCAGTGCGGCGAGACCAGCAAGAGTTGTATATCCAATTAGAAATTGTGGAGGCTATCCAGTGACAGTAAGACGCATTTTTAAATCAAGAACCTCGCGTCAGGGCGAAATTTTGGATGTGCTGAGTTCCTTATTTGTCACTGAGGTTATTCAACCAAGCGAAACCCTTTGGCTCGTTTCACCCTGGGTTACAGACTTGGAGTTGCTTGATAATCGCACCGGAAATTTTGATTATCTTGAACCTGCTTGGGGTCAGCGCATGGTGCAGATTACCGAACTGCTTACCCGCATGATGGCCAATGGTGGTCGCTTGAACTTAGTGACCAATTTCGATACTCACAACGATCGCTTTTTGTGTCAGTTGCAGGATCGTGTAGAGAATTACGGGGTGAAAGATCGCCTTAAGATCGTGCGTAAGAAGCAACTGCATACCAAAGGTATTCTTGGCCGCAGTTTTTATCTTCACGGTTCAATGAACCTGACTCGAGGTGGGGTGGTGTTTAATGACGAGCAGATCAACCTCGATATCGGCAAACAGGCTATTGCTGATGCCGAGTTGCATTTTATGCAGGCGTATGGTGATGATATTAACGTATTGGGGAGCGCATAATGAGCATTCCACAAAAACATGATTTTCTTCAGCGTTTTTACCCTGAAAGTGCGCCTATCTCGTGGTCACAGATCTATAATCGTACCTTGAATCCAGCATGGTTAACAAAGCTTGAGCCTTGGTTGGAGCATGTTGTTGAAGGCCGCTTTCCAGTGATTCTTCCTAGACAAGAACAGGATGGTAAGTTGACCTGGTATGCGCTTACCGACAATGAATCCGCTCAGGTTGAACTAGGGGAGTTATTGACGGCGCATGTCGGTTGCTCTTACACAGATTTTATTAATCAGCCGTATCATTTGGATCCTACTGACTCAATAGAACTGGCATTGATGGAGGCATACACAGGCTTAGGTTCGTTCAGAGTTTTTCGTTTTACTGCAACGGAAGGTCGTGTCAATGACGTGTTTGATGCGCTTGAACGATTACATAGCCAGTTAGTGAATCGTCCTGCACGACGCTTAAACTTGGTGCGGCATCGTGGTCGTATTTTACGTGATATCCACTTTGCGCTTTATCGCCAGAATGGTGCTGATGCCTATCTGCATCTTGCTGAGTTGCGTCGCGCTGGTGGTATTGGTGATCAGAATGAACTGTTCCTAGAACTGCGCTGTCTTGCGGTAGACGGGAAATGGGACAAGATCATCAACCACCCAAAACTACATATTGTAATGGAGTTACCTAGACCTCGTGTATTAACAGAAGCCTTGATGGAAGCTGTCTATGGTTATCAACTCCTAGGTCTGGAAATGCAGCAGGATTTAACGGGGCAGCGCCAGTTGTTCGATTCCACACTGCTAAAGCCTTATCGCGGTCTGTTTATCACACTGCAAAAAGTGACCTCACCTAACGCAGTGAAAGCAGTATTGCTGTGGTTACTGTCAGACTCGAACAGTGATCCAACCGTTAAACGCCGTCGAGCGGAAAAACTCGCTAAGGGTGCTAAGTGTTACACCGATAACGATCGTTTTTGGATTGCGCAACTACTTGCCCAGTTTTATCAATCTGACCAGGTTGACCCCAAGATTGTCGAACCGTCGAATACTTCGACGCCAATATCAACATCGGTGCCTGCTCTGAGTGAGTTCCAGCAGTTTAGCTTGTTAGCTGATGAAGATCCGCAAGCTGTGCTTGATGAATTAGTCGACGGAAATTGGAATGGCGTTTCAGCACATCATGTTGCAGCGGTGGCTTTGAAATGCGCTTCTTATCTTGTCTCGCCAGAGTCTGCACAGCAAGCTGATAGCTTGCTTAGTGCTCTCGATACTGAGGGTCGTGAGCAGTTATTGAGTAAGCCGGTTTATGCCAAATTCTATTCTGATATTTCTCCGCACTTACAAGCAAATTCCAGTGAAATCACGACATGGCATGACTGGTTAGCGCAACTGATTACTGAACCTGACTGGCGTGGTGCACGAACTCTGGCAGAAGATGGCGCGCAGCATTGGCCATCAGATGCGATGAACTGTGAGCGGTTCGCAAGCATGATTGAGTGTTGTGCTGGGAGTGATGATCAGCGTGCCGCACAGGCGTTGCGAGAGCATCTAACATCACTTGCGACTTGGCTATTTAATCATGAACCAACTAATCAATGGCAACCAGTATGGATTGCACTGATTGAACTGCTAGCACTTGATCAAAATACTTCACAAGAGGATATGATCTTTGCTACGGATCTTGCTCGAGGATGCTTGCAAGGTACTCTCAGCACCAGTAAATATAGTGACCTTCTAGACTCTATGGGCTTGCTGCAGGGCGCATGTGGTAGCGGAGCGTCAGTGGCTGATATCTGGCTCGATATGTTGGAGTTGCTTTTCATTAACCCTTGCCCTAAGCCAGAAGAGCGAGATGAGTTGTTCTTGTCGGTTTATAACTCATTTGCCAAAAGCCCGGCGCGTTACTCTTACTTGCAATGGCAGGCGCTGACTCGCCTTTGTGGTGAGGTTGGGATGTCTTTAACAATACCTGATGTAGTTCAATCACAGGTGCAAGATGGCATTGCTAATAGCGCTAAGGTTGATCTCAATGGAAAGCGTATTGCTCTGTATACATTGACGGAGTCAGTTGCTCATCGAGTAAGAGACCGGCTAATGGAATTATTCCCAAGCGCAGACGTACGAGTTAACAGCGATAAGGTTGCAACAGAAACGCTGAAAGTGCTGGCTCGAGAGTCTGATTATTTTGTATTTGCTTGGTTAAGCTCCGCTCACCAAGCTTACTACTCAATAAAGGCTGAACGAAAAGGTAAGCCGTTACTCCAACCGCAAGGCAAGGGAAGTAGTAGCATGTTACGCTGCCTACTAGAACACGATTGAGTCGGTAACACAAATTTTTGGTTGAGAACACATAGGAGCCCTCACTARTAYTAGTGAGGGCTCTTTTTGTTCCAGAAGCTATGTGTAAGCTCCTCTCTATATCTATGCTTGATGAATATCGACACATTGCTATCTGGTTTGTAACTTGTAATATTTCATAAAGGCTTTCTTGGTCAGGATTAATCTCTGTAAAAGTACGAACACGAACAGTATTCGCGATACATATGGCAATTTCTACAGAGCCCTAAGTGGCTTTCACGGTCATAGCTTTGCTTGTCATTCGTACGATCACCGGACGCTGACACTCCCACTAAGAAAAACAAAATTTTAAACGTCACCTTGGCTGTGAGCCCAATACATTCAATAAAGACAATTGCCATGCTCTTATGTTTTCTTGGTTTTTGTGTGCTCATGTTTGCTCCTTACGCGGCTTTGATTTATCCAAAGCTTACCGAAACCTTCAGTCTCACAAGCCCCAAAACCTCAAAAGATTTCAATTCTTAGCGAAAATAAATGTCATAACGATAAGACTTGTGGCTGACACAAGTTGGACGCATGTAGTTAGGGTTTTATGGGGGAAGATCTATTTTTGAACCGACATTTTTTCTCTAGTTAACTTGTGAGTACTCTTATGACGAACGCATTGTCGTTTAAATCTATCGCATATACGCATATAAGGAGGAACATATGAAAACTGTACATTTTTCACATTGGCTTCAAGGATTCCTAACTCAAAGTGAGGCTCACAAAGTGCTTGCCAAGAGCCCAAGAAAATAGAGTGTTTAGATGATTCGCAGTTACTAAATCCAGGATACTTGCTTCGTCTAATTTAATTAGAGAAATTAGACGAAGAACGAAACATCGCCACATCCTTGGTGTGGTAAGAGGTACCGAACTTGCTTGGCAGAAGTGTTGAGAAGTTCACGCACTATTTGGTGATTGAGAACGATAGTAGGCAAGATTATTTGGGCGCTACTATCCTAACTGCCAACTCAATACATAGTGTGAAGAGAATGAGAAAATATAGCCACTAGTGGAGGATGCAATAAGCCAAACTCAGCTGTCGACTGTGCCACTAGTTAGAACGAGGATGCAACAAGCCCATTGACCTCATTATGAGGGAACACCGAAACCCATCGACGTCATCATTATCGAAACGGCCCATGGCTGAGCATATGCGCTATATTTCTACTCTCTGAACATGTTTTCTAATTGGACTTGATCGGGTGCTAACCCAAGCAATGTTTACCGCGTTTATTCTCCTTCAGGATAAAAACATCACCCGCTGTTTATCTACAATGCTGAGCTTACTTCTCATTAAAGAGGAGTAAAAAATGCAAAAAAAGAGCTATATTGGGCATTTAACTAACACCCCGAGAGACTTCTCTAAGCCAAACTTCAACTTGGGTTCGAGGGACATGGCAAAAGCATTGGTCAATGCCAGTTTTGAAAATCAAGGAGGCATAGTTACTAATACCCACAGGGCAAGGTTGCCCGCAATCAAACATTTCATAGACTTCATCAAAAGTACAACAAGCATCAAACGTCTCAACGAGGTTGAAAAACGACATGTTCAGTCCTTTGGAGAGTTTTTAAAAGACAATGTACAAGAAGACGTTTTCTCGTCTGCAACGGCTCGTGATTATCTATCACATGTAAACCGCTCCCTCGCACAAGCGAGAGGGGATGAAAAGTGTGTGATTAATGCAACGCGCGACTTGTGCTTTACTCCTAAATCTGGGATTGCGAATGAAGATCGCTCTGTAAGTGAAGAGCTTCATGCCAAAGTGCTTGCTAATGTGACTCTGGAGGTTGGTTTTGTGATGCAATTGCAGAGACTTTTTGGCTTGAGGTTTAGAGAAGCTGCGCTACTTGATGCGACAAAGGTACTCGAAGCATTACATCAAGGCTCAGCTCCTATGTTGGTGAGAGGTACTAAAGGAGGGCAGCCGAGACCTTTGGCAGATATTACTGATGAAAGCTATCAATTGCTACTGCGGGTTGCAGAGTTCCAACATTCTTTGGATCACGATTCTCTCGTTCCTTCTCATTTGTCGTTAAAGGCCTTTCAAAGCTATGCGTGGCGTCAAACTAAGCTGGTCGATGCAAAGTATGCCAGCCATGGCGAGCGAAAGTATTGGGCTTGCAAAACGTATTTTAACGCAATGAATGTACCTTGTCCGGTTCAAGCTAGCATTGCTCATGGTAAAGCCCATCACCAATACATCGCTCAAGTACTCAATATCACTGAGAGTGAGGCTAAACAGCGCGATCAACTTGTTCGTTTTAAGATTTCTAAGTTATTAGGGCATCACCGAGTCAGTATCACTAACAGCTATTTGGGGTAAAAATGAATAAGCATACTCAACGCCAAATCTTGTCTGTAATGGCTCCGTACTAAAAGCGAGGGATCCCATACAGAGCGAAGCAGGTTAAGCGCTTGTTGATGATATYTGATGACATTTTTCGCCATGAGCCCTATGTCGCAGAGCAACTAAATCGAGTAGGTCGACGACAAATTATCGGGTATTGGGAGCGAAGTAGAGGAGACAGCGAGCAAGTTCGTCAAGAAAAGTACGCAATTTTGAAATGGTTTTTTGAGCATACAGATTTGAAGGTAAGAGTGCCGATCCCCAAGAAAAGAAGCATTAAATCACCGAAAAAATCCGATGAAATGAGATCTAAATAACAAAAATCAAAAACGTATAAATTAATGTATAAAAGATCTAATTAATGATATTTTTTGTTTTAAATCAGTTGTTTAAATATTTTGTTTGTAGTCCTCACTCACCGCCACATTTGAGCCCTAGCAGAAATGCTGGGGCTTTTTCGTATTACGCGACAAGTTCAATCCCAGAGCTGTATATCGTATTGATTCTCAATTACTCATTGAGTCGGCAAGCCCTTCAAAAAAGCCTCCTTTTTATTCATCTTTTGTTACACATTTTCCGTACAGGTAGTGCGTTTTTATTCGCATGTTGTGATGAGCGTTCCTTATTAAATTTTCCACAAAATCAATTAATTGTTGAAATTAGAACGCTTGTCAAAAAGTCATCAGATATCATGTTTAATAGAGTCTTTTACCTAATGGGATACTCTATTTGTTTGATATAATTTCTGGCAGTTTGTATACCATAATTAAAGAGAGTCTATTCATGTTCCAGAACTTAACGATCAAGCAGAAGATAGTGATTCCGCTGTCACTGATTATTGGATTGTTTATTGTGAGCTCTGTATTAAACGTTATGACAAGTTGGAAACAATCTGAGTTGAGTGAAACACTTAACGAACAGATAGTGCCGAACTTATTAACGATTGAGGATGCTTACCGCGATCTTTACCAAGCTACATCTGCAATCCAAGGTGTTGCTCTTTCTGATACTCAAACCGATATTGACCACCACATCGGTGAATACAAAGACAACGCATACAAAGCACTGCCACGTATGGAGAAAATGATTGAGCTATCGCAAGCTGGCGTGATGTCTTCTTCACACGGTAATGAAGTGAGAAAGCTTGTCTCCCTAGGTGAAAAATGGTTGGCGAGTTATGAAGCGATGTTGCGTTTACCTCAATCACAATGGCTTGGTTACTACAACGAACACAAACACACCTTTGAAAATCAGTTTATCGAGGTAAGAGCGCAACTTAATGTTGTGAAAGATGCGATAGAAGAAAAACAAAGCCTATTGAAAGATGAAATCTCAGCAGCCGCAACACGAGCAGAGTTAATTCTTGAAGCGGGCATTGTGATTGTTATTCTGGCCGCTATTGCGATGGCGTTTTTGTTGTTGCAAACCGTCGTGAAGCCTATCAACGATATCAAAAATGCGATGACAGAAATTGCTTCTGGTGAAGGTGATTTAAGCCAGCGAATCGATGTGAAAACACAAGACGAAATTGGCAATTTAGCGAACGCGTTTAATCAGTTTGTGTCTAAAATCCAAGCGACAGTTTCTCAAGTAATTGAAAGTTCGAATACCTTGCGTAATGAGATGGAAAATCTTAGCTCGTTGACCACGACCATCGCGAATTCGACCGTTTCACAGCAAAAAGACAGCGAGGCGGTAGCGGCGGCAGTGCATGAAATGCAAGTCACCAGCAGAAATGTCAGCGATAGCGCTAACGAAGCTGCGGTTGCGAGCCAAACAGCGAATGATGAACTTACCAATACCAATGTTATTTTGGATCAAACCGTTAGCTCAATTCGTAGCCTCGCAAGTGAAATCGAAAGTGCAAGCCACGTCATTAACACATTGGATCATGATGTGAGTAACATTGCTTCTGTATTGGATGTCATTCGTGGTATCGCAGAGCAAACGAACTTATTGGCGCTTAATGCAGCGATTGAAGCGGCTCGTGCAGGAGAGCAAGGGCGAGGCTTTGCTGTTGTCGCAGATGAGGTCCGCTCGTTAGCCAGTCGCACACAACAGAGCACGGGTGAAATCCAAACCATGATTGAAAAGCTACAATCTGGTGCGGGACAAGCCGTAGAAGTGATGCGTGGTAGCCAAAATAGCAGTGATGAAACAATTCAATCGGCAGGGAGAGCGAGTCAATCCCTTTCTGAAATCTTGAACGCGATTTCACGTATGAACGAGATGAACACACACATTGCAACGGCTGCAAGCCAGCAAAGTACGGTAAGTGACGAAGTAAATAGCAACGTACAAGGCATTGCAGATAGCAGTACATCTATTGTGGAAATCGTCAACCAAGCGCAAGCATCTTTAGCCATGTTATCAGAGCAAACCCAGCGCTTAGATCATCAGGTTAGTCAGTTCAAAGTATAAGCTGAGAACTGCAGTCTCACTGACGAAATAACCCGCTAAGAAGCGGGTTATTTTTTAGATAAGGGTCGAACCTGATTTGTGAAGGCTCGACTATATTTACATTCCTCTTTTACTTAACTTTGTATACCAGAGGGGTAAATAATCCTAGACAGCGGTGACAAACTCTGTACAGCGTGATGATGCTTTTATCATCACTTTTGCTGCTTTTTAACCATTGCAATTGCTCACAGGAAAGTGTGATTTCCAACCCAAAATCTTCAAATTTGAGAACTTCATTACACCTTTACCATAAACGTTTTTCGTAAGCGTATAGAACTGTAAATTTTGTTGTATGTACAACACTGGGTAATTATCATCCTAATTAATTTGTTCTGGATATACATCCGTTAGTCATCATTAAGTCATTCTAGAAGTTTTTAGCAAGGAATCTTGAAGGCTTGTAGGTAAAAGAGAGAAAAATTCATGAGACGTAAAACCACGCTATCTCTGCTGATTGCGTCGAGCCTTTTTGTGGTTGGATGTCAACCTAGCGAAGAAGGATCGAGTCAAGGTAGTGGTCCTGCGCCCGCAACCGACGTTGAAGTGTTAACGGTGGAGCCAACTCGCCAAGCGTTAACTGTTGAGTTGCCAGGTCGTAGCCGTGCATTCAAAGAAGCGGAAGTTCGTCCGCAAGTTACAGGCATTATTTCAGAACGAAATTTTGTTGAAGGCGGCCTTGTTGAACAAGGACAGTCCCTATATCAAATTGATGATTCATCATTTCAAGCGGATTTGCTGAGCGCTGAAGCGGAATTAATCCGAGCTCAAGCAGCGGCAGAATCGACCCATGCCACAGTGAAGCGTTACAGAACCTTGATCACCAAAAAGTCCATCAGCCAACAAGATTTGGATGAAGCAGAAGCAGCATACAAGGAAGCGCAAGCACAGGTCCTAGTCGCAAAAGCTAAGATCAATACGGCAAAAATCAATTTAGATTACACGCAAGTGAAAGCTCCGATTAGCGGTGTGATCGGTAAATCGAGTGTGACAGCGGGTGCGTTGGTTACGGCTAACCAAGCAGCCAAATTAGCGACCATTCAGCAGCTTGATCCTATCAACGTTGATATTGTGCAATCATCCGCGCAACTGCTGCGTTTAAAAGCGGCTCTTTCCCAAGGTCATATGCAAGAAGATGACTCTGCGCAAGTTACATTGATGCTTGAAGATGGCAGCACGTACGAACATAAAGGCACGATGAAATTTACCGAGGTCAATGTGAACGAAAGTACGGGTAGCGTGACGCTTCGTGCTGAATTCCCAAACCCTGACGGTTTGTTACTACCAGGAATGTTTGTTCGTGCGACGGTCATTACTGGTGTTGACCCTGACGCGATTCTGATACCACAAAATACCGTTTCTCGCGATGCGACAGGCAAAGCGACAGTGATGATGGTGAATGGTGAGAACAAAGTGGAAGCGAGACCAGTGAAGACAGCCGAAGCGATCAATAATCAATGGCGTATTATTGATGGTTTAAACGCGGGCGATAAAGTCATTACTGCTGGGTTACAAAAGGTAGGTCCAGGCAGCCCAGTAACTATCCAAAACGGTGAACAGGAGTAATCATGGCACGATTTTTTATCGATCGTCCGGTATTTGCTTGGGTTCTCGCAATTCTAACGATGTTGGCGGGGGTAATGTCATTATTCAATTTACCCGTCTCGCAATACCCAACGATTTCACCGACAACGATCACCATCAGTGCTCGTTATCCAGGTGCATCAGCGAAAACCGTTGAAGACTCGGTAACGCAGGTTATCGAGCAAAATATGACGGGATTAGATTATCTTCGCTACCTATCATCGAGCAGTGATGCATTCGGTAATGCGACAATTACCCTGACGTTTGATAGCGAAGCTGATCCTGATATCGCGCAAGTACAGGTGCAGAACAAGCTGCAATTGGCATTGACATCATTGCCGATGGAAGTACAAAACCAAGGTATCGTCGTGAATAAATCCAACACGGCGTTTCTCATGGTGGTGGCAGTTTATTCTGAAGATCCTGACTTTACAGAAAACGATATCGGCGACTTTGTTGTAACGAATATTCAAGACCCGATAAGTCGTGTAACTGGCGTAGGACAAGTGCAGGCGTTTGGTGCGCAGTATGCGATGCGAGTCTGGCTGGACCCATTTAAGCTTACGCAGTTCAACTTGACCGCAATCGATGTAGCAAATGCTATCAGTGAACAGAACGCGCAAGTTTCTTCAGGTCAACTTGGTGCAGCACCTGCGCAGGAAGGTCAGCTGTTGAATGCAACGATTTCGTCTGCAAGTCGTTTGAGCAGTGTAGAAGAGTTCCAAGACATCATTCTTAAGTCTGACGCCAGTGGTTCGAATGTTTATTTGAAAGATGTGGCTCGTGTTGAACGTGGTGCAGAAAGTTACGATATTCGAGGTCAATATAATGGCTTCCCAGCATCGGGGTTAGGTATTTCATTAGGTACTGGCGCAAACGCGCTTGAGACAGCTAATGCGGTAAAAGAGCGTTTAGACCAACTGAGTGCAACGTTCCCAGAAGGGTTGCAGATTGCTTACCCATTTGAAACTACGCCATTCGTCAAAGCCTCGATTCAAGAAGTGGTTAAAACGCTATTAGAAGCCATTCTTCTTGTGTTCTTAATCATGTACCTGTTCTTGCAGAACTTCCGTGCGACGATCATTCCAACGATCGCAGTGCCTGTCGTACTGCTCGGCACCTTCGCTATTTTGTACGCGACTGGATTTAGCGTAAACACGTTAACCATGTTCGCGATGGTTCTGGCTATCGGTTTGCTGGTGGACGATGCCATCGTTGTGGTGGAAAACGTCGAGCGTGTGATGCATGAGGATGGGTTAGAGCCCAAAGAAGCGACCAAAAAATCGATGGGGCAGATCACTGGTGCTCTGATTGGTGTAGGTCTGACGCTTTCTGCGGTATTCGTTCCTATGGCGTTTATGTCTGGTTCTACAGGGGTTATTTACCGTCAGTTCTCGATAACCATTGTGGCGGCGATGACACTTTCAGTTTTGGTAGCGATAATTCTGACTCCAGCATTATGTGCAACATTACTGAAAAAAGGCGATGCTGAGCTTCTAGAAAAGAAAGGCTTCTTTGGCTGGTTTAACCGCAAGTTTGATGCGATGACAGCTGGCTATGAAACCGGCGTTGCTAAACTCCTAAAGCGTACAGGTCGTATGTTGGTTGTATTCTTGGCAATGAGTGCAGGTGCGGGCTGGCTATTTATGAACCTTCCGACGTCATTCTTGCCGGATGAAGACCAAGGCACAGTATTCTCAATGGCTATTTTGCCGCCTAACTCAACGCAAGAGCAGACGGAAAAAACACTTGAGAAAATGCGCGACTTTTACCTTGTGGATGAGAAAGACAACGTGAAATCCGTCTTCTCCGTTGCGGGCTTTAGTTTTGCAGGTCAAGGCCAAAACATGGGGATGGCCTTTATCGGTCTGAAAGATTGGTCAGAGCGTGAAGCGCCGGGTGCTGATGCAGCTTCCATTACGGGTCGAGCGATGGGGTACTTCTCAACCATTAAAGAAGCACTGGTGTTTGCATTTGCACCTCCTGCGATTCAAGAATTGGGTAACTCGACAGGCTTTGATTTCTATCTTCAAGATTCGTTGAACAAAGGTCACGACGCATTAGTCGCTGCGCAAGGTCAACTGCTTGGCATGGCTGCACAAAACCCGAAACTTGTCGGTGTTCGTCCGAACGGCCAAGCAGATGCGCCAATGTACAAAGTGAACATTGACCACGTTAAACTGCGTGCTCTGGATGTTAGCATTAATGACGTCAACCAAATCCTGTCAGCGGCATGGGGTGGAGCGTACATTAACGACTATATTGATCGCGGTCGAGTGAAAAAAGTCATGATGCAAAGTGATGCGGAATACCGTATGCAGCCAAAAGACTTCGATTCGTGGTACGTGCGCAACTCAAAAGGTGAGATGGTGCCTTTCTCTGCCTTTGCGAGCGGAGAGTGGACGTATGGTTCACCTCTTTTGCAGCGTTTTGATGGTTTGCCAGCGATGAATATCCAAGGCGGCGCAGCTCCTGGCGTCAGTACTGGTGAAGCCATGGCAGAAATTGAAGCAATGGTAGAAAAATTACCAGAAGGCTTTACGGTGAACTGGAATGGTATTTCGTATGAAGAGCGCCTTTCCGGAAACCAAGCGCCAATGTTATATGCGCTGTCTATCCTCGTCGTATTCTTAGTTCTCGCCGCTTTGTATGAAAGTTGGTCAGTACCTTTCGCCGTGGTGTTAGTTGTGCCTCTTGGTGTGCTTGGTGCTGTGCTCGCGGTAATGACGCGAAGTATGGACAACGATGTATTCTTCCAGGTGAGCTTATTAACGACGGTCGGCTTGGCAACTAAAAACGCCATTCTGATTGTTGAGTTTGCGAAAGATTACTACGAGAAAGGCGCTGGCCTTATCGAAGCTACCCTGCATGCCGTTCGTGTTCGTCTGCGCCCTATTATTATGACATCGCTTGCCTTTGGTCTAGGTGTAGTACCGCTTGCTATCAGCTCTGGCGTGGGCTCAGCAGGTCAAAATGCGGTAGGTACTGGTGTACTTGGTGGCATGATCAGTGCGACGATCTTAGGTATATTCTTTGTGCCAATCTTCTTTGTGGTGGTTGAGCGATTGTTTGATCGACGTGCGAGAAAAGAATCGGAGGCAGAGCTGTCAGAGACTAATCCTAAACCGGCTCAGCAAAGCGAGTAAGACTTGGCTGCTGTAACTGAGTTATACTGGTGATAATAAACACGATAAAAGGGCGCTTCGGCGCTCTTTATTTTATGTTTTCACTTGGTGGTTACCGTCTTTGACGCAAACTTGAAGGGGGAGCGTTTTGCCTTATGCAGAATCTGCTTACTCCTCCGACCGAATGAAAGCCTAAAGAAGAACAAACGACGATGAAAGATCAGAAAATCTCCCCAATTTCCGTTTTGGATCAAAGCCCTATGTTTGTCTGCGGTGTGATGCAGCGAATGTATCGCAACCGTGCTCAAGCTGAGCTCTCTCGGCAAAATTTAATGACACTCGAGATGGCAAGTGCACTGGCCGCTTTGGAAGAGTTTCAACCCATGAGTCAGCAAGCGTTGGCTGACGCGGTTCGAACTGAGCGAAGTGTAGCAAAGCGAATGGTGGATAATTTGGAAAAGCGAGGGTTTGTTCAAGTTTCTAAAAGTAAATCGAATCAGCGTCTCAAAATGCTCAGCATGACAAAAGAGGGGGCAAACGCTTTAAAGCAAGTGCATCAAATCATGACGAACTTACAGAAAGAATTTTTTGCTTGTTTGTCTGAATCAGAAGCGAGTGAGTTTTTTCGTTTGGTAAGAAAGCTCACTTTTGCAAATCACGACCAGTAGCTTATCTTAATGCTATCTAACGCGCCTTTACTTTATCGGTGATCAATTATATTAAGTCGTAAAACTTAAGAAATAGAATGCCCAAAGTACACGTGACGGTAGAAAGCACCGTAGTGAGTGCGATGATATTTGCGGCTAATGTGGCATTGCCTCCCATCGAACGTGCCATGACATAACTGGCCGCTGCCACTGGGGAAGCGTTCATAAAGAAAAGAATACCTAACTCAATTCCTCGAAAACCTACTAAGTAAGCACCAATAGTGATCATTACGGGTGCCACGATGAGCTTGTAACTGCTTGCAAACCAAGATGGACCTTTCTCTTTTCTCATCAAGCTAAAATCGAGTGAGCCACCCGTACACAACAGCGCTAAAGGCAGTGTCATTTTGGACAAGTAGTTCCCTGCATCAATAACAACGTTCGGTACTGGAATAGCGAGTAAATAAAAAGCCATCCCTAGGACGATTGAGATTATCAGTGGATTCCTCGTCAGTGTTCGGCCCATCATTTTTGCGGCTTGTGGGACAGAAGTTGCGCCCTTGGGAGATAAGCAAATAACCGCTTGGACGTTATAAAGAAACGTGGTGACCGCGACATAAAGCGCTGCTAACGCCACACCTTGAGAACCATACGCATTGGCAACGTAAGCGATGCCAATAATACCTGTGTTTGCTCGGAACCCACCTTGGATAAGAACACCTTGGTCAGGCGATGCTTTGAACAGAATCTTGACCGAAAGGTAGGTGAAAATAAAAAAAGAAACACTAGCGATAACGCCGAAATTGACAAAGCCACTTGCCGCTGAAAAATCGTGTTCTGAAGCCACAATACTGACAAATAACATCGCAGGTAGCGTAACTTGAAACACCAGTTTAGAGCCCACTTCGATAAAATTATCGTTGATCAGTCCAATGCGTTTGAACACCACGCCAAGTATTAACATTAAGCAGATAGGGCCGGTTATCGACAAAGAGAATTGCAACTGATGTAGAACAGCTTCCATGTAAGTACCCGCAGCAAAAGAAAAATATTCCTGCTGTCTATTAAGCCATAAACTCTGGGAGACAGGATAGAAAAGTGATGAAATTTTCCTCTTTTGTTGGTTCCAGAACCATTTGCATTCCAAGTTATGGACGAGGTCCCAGTTTAACAAAGCTGTACTGGTTCTATGCGCGATATGTTGGTTTACTACTTATCGTGATGCATCCACATGCGTATTAAATAAAAGGGTTGGTCATTGTGGTTATGGATAGGAGTTCATCGATGAAAAGGAAACACAACAAAACCGTACTTTGTGCATTTGTCTCAGGTTCGGTGTTTGGTGCGGCTTTAGTCATTGCGATGTCTTTACCAATGTAATCGTTTCTGTAGGCTCTTTGAATACTTACGCTAATTCAATACAAAAACAGATTGAGTTCAGTTCGATGTACTGTTAGTTTGAAAACATGAAAATACACGTTAGCCCTTCATCAACAACCTTCTTTTGGTGGCGCTCTAAATAGAGCGGCACGGAATACTCACATTCTTAAGCTGCTGGATGGTAGCTAAGAGTGTTTGATCTTTTTATCTCCAGTAGCGATCTATTAAATACTTGGAGATAAATATGAACACCATTCAAAGTACATCACAGCGTGAAATTATCCTGACCGGCGATCGAGCGACAGGTCCGTTACACCTCGGGCACTATATTGGTTCATTGCAACAACGAGTCAAATTGCAAACGGAGCATGAGCAAACGATCTTAGTCGCAGACATGCAAGGGTTGACGGATAACGCCCACAATCCATCAAAGGTATCCTCCAATATTCTCAATGTCGTTGCGGATTATTTGGCCGTTGGTATCGACCCCACACAAACCACGATCACGTTGCAATCTCAAATACCAGCGTTAGCTGAGTTAACGATGTATTACAGCAATCTTGTCTCTATTGCGCGTTTAGAGCGTAATCCCACGGTTAAAAATGAGATACAGAGTAAAGGCTTTGAACGCTCTATTCCTGCTGGCTTTTTAACGTATCCAATTTCTCAAGCTGCCGATATTACGGGGTTTCACGCGACGTTGGTTCCGGTAGGTGATGACCAACTGCCGATGTTGGAGCAAACTAATGAAATCGTAAGAAAAATAAACCACCTGGGTGGAAAAGAGGTTCTTAGAGAATGCCGTCCATTACTTAGTGATGCCCCTCGGTTGCCGAGTACCGACGGTAAAAATAAGATGTCTAAAAGCATGGGGAACGCAATCAACCTAGGAGCTTCTGAAAAGGAGATTTCTGTGGCAGTGAAATCTATGTATACCGATCCCAATCATCTGAAAATTGAGGACCCTGGCCAAGTCGAAGGTAATATTGTATTTACCTACCTCGATGCCTTTCACCCTGATAAAGATTACGTCGAACAGCTAAAAGAGCATTATCGACGAGGTGGGTTAGGTGATGGTTTGACCAAGAAAGTGTTAGAAGAATGCCTACAAGAGATGCTTCGACCTATTCGAGAAAAGCGCACTATGTATTTGAATGATAAAGCACAGCTGATTGATATTTTAAAACAAGGTAGTCAGCGTTCTCGTGAGAAAACTGAACAAGTGCTATTTGATGTGAAAGATGTATTTGGTTTGAATTTGTTCTGAATTAAAAGTAGAGAGTTGAACATAAGGCACGACGGCTTATTAGCAACGTGCCTTTTTTTAGCTCCCAGTCAGTCAAAGCTGATTGTTAAGAAGAAAAAAATTCGCGACGAAAATCCGCTACTTCTTGTTGGTAATAGCTTTGCCATTCCGGTTCTGACAAATTCGAATGGCTTGTGGTTCTTTCTTTTCTGAGTCTGGACTCAAGTTGTTGCAATGCTTGTTGGTAATCTCTGGCTTGCTCTTTTTGCTCGGTAATTTGTTGCTGACGAGCGTGAATCTCTTCGCTTTCGTCCTTCGTTAAGTAAGTTCTTTGCAGCTCAGCGATGATAGTTTGGCGATCTGGAAAGCTCATGCTATTGGGTATCAGGGCGACTGCACGCTCATATTTTGCTTGGTCGTTTGTAAGCCCGATAGCCTCTGCATTTTCTTGCCAGTCTATGATGAGTTGCTCGAAAGCTTGCAAAAAGCTTTCTGGACTTTGCGTGTTGAGCTGTTGGGCCTCTAAATTGAAATCGTATAGGGCGAACTCATCCGCGAAAATAACATCAGCCAACTCTCCCCAAATGCCTCTCGCCTCGGCTTTCAGTTGTGCAATACGTGAGGCTAGTGGTTGTTGCTCATCAAACAACAAATTACCCACACTTTCTTGCCATTGACTGTTGAGTTGATGGTAGCTCGCCAAAAGTTGAAATCGTGCTGAAGATAAATAAGGCTCGAGCAAGGCTAACTGTTCCTCACAGTCGCGGTTCGACATGCACTCATGCCAAAATGACTCAAGCTCTGCGACGAGTTCTCTCCCTTTGAGCAGAGTTAGTCTCTCAGTCGTTATTTGAGTCGCAGAAGGGAGCTCTGCGGTCTGTGGTGAAGCATCTGCACTGGGAGCGATATTGCTTGTTTTTAGTGATGTACTAGGGCCGTTCTTATTTTTTGCCTTTGGAGCAGAAGCGGACACGGCCGCTTCTTGCTGCCCATCTTGACTGAAAGTTAAAAACATCATGCCCGCCATAATGGCGGACATGATTATCAACGCGATTTTCTTCATGGCTTGATTGTTGCGCTAACTGGGAAATGGTCAGAAAGATTGTAGTGTTTCCATAAACTCTCTGCGGTTGTACGCGGCACGTCTACACGGTTGTCATTGAATGATTTCACCCCGTATTCACTACTCACCATAACATAGTCAAGGTATTCCACGTTTTCGCCGCCTGATAACGCTTCACCTGCGAAGTTATTGATGCGGGGATCAAAGGTTGACTCCGTGTATCCAGAATACTGAGGTTCGATGGCGCTTAAGTTAGCGATCATTTGTTGGTAGTCACCAGGGAACTTTCTTTTGTTTACGTTAAAGTCGCCGCTGTATACCACAGTTTCGCTTGAAGGAATGTTGAGAGATTTAGCGAGTGCGCGGATTTGTTTGAACTGGCGCTGACGATACTCGCGAGCGGTGTCTGTATCGAAAGATGCGGTATGGGTAGCAAATACATGGTAAGCCTGACCACCTTTAATAATTTCCGCATAATTCACGCCTTTGTCGGCAAAGCAGTCTGTGCCAGAGCAGTCGGGGAAGACATATTGCGCTTCATTCACGATAGGATAGCGACTGACAATGATCACCCCACCATCATGAATATTAACGCCTTCTTTATCTAACATTTTAGTTTGGTACGGATATTCCTTAGCTAACTCACGTAGGAATGCTTCACGACCGCTTGCAAACACTTCTTGCAGCGCTAATACATCATAACCTTTGACGTGTTGAGGAATCAGTTCGTAACGATCACCGATGTGCGAGGCAATAGCCGTAAGAGCCCAGATGTTGTATGTCATCAACTTAAGGTTTTGTTCTTCGTTATCGACAGATTCATTTACTTTGCTTGGCGTGATCGTGTAATAAAGATCGTCGTATCGAGCGGTACTGTCTGACTTAAATGCCAGTTCGGTTTCTCGGATGCCAAAAGCGTTAGTGTTGGCACGATGAATATTACGATCATCTTTAAGAGATAAATCGACATCGGCCGCCGATAAGCCATATTCAATGGTTGAATTATACCAATGACCTTCCATGACCTGATTGAGTGTTATGCTTTCACCTTTAGGGCTAGAAACCACAGTTTCAAAACGGTAAGTTTGGTTTGATTTCACGCCTTCCCAACGATTGAAGCTCAATACAGGTTTGGTTTCCCACGGACCAAGTACTTGTACATGTTGCTGCCACTCTTCTCCGTATTGAAGTAAATCACTGCCTTCGTGCTTTACTTGAATAGTTAAAGGCTGATCAGAGTTATTGGTTAGATAAACATCTGTATCTGCAATGCTTGGCAATGCCACCAAGCCACTTAATAAAAGACCCCACTGCGATAATTTCATCTTATTTTTCCATCATTTGAACTAGAGCAATCATTCTTGTTTATAAATATTACTTGCACGTTAAATATGGATGACATCGAAGCCAGTACTGAAAATTGTTATCAGAATGTGATCTTTATTCAATGGTGCGGAGTCGGGGTAGAGAGTTACTGGCTGCTTAAGCGGCTGTAAATAATAGCGATGGTTAACGAATCGTACTCACTGCAATCAAGTTGTCATCTTCGCTCTATAAGTTGTGCGGCGTCATTCATCCAGCCACATGGCTAGAACTTAAATTGATAGATGGAGCACCATGGCTAGAGCAGTAAATCCAATCGATGAAACCATCATTAAATTACTACAAGACCAAGGTTTGATTAGAAGCGAAGCAGAAGCTCGTTTAAAGAAAGAGGTATACCGCTTGCAGCCTAATGAGATTGAAAAAGTCAAAAATTATGCCCAGCACTTTGGCATCAACGCTAAAGAAAAACTCATCGATGAGATCTTAGAGTTGCGCCGGGAAGCGCTCATAAAAAAATGTAGACACAATACGGAGCATGCGAGCCTATCTCTAAAATAGCACGTGATAAAAATATCAATTACTGGTCAAGATTTGATCTCTCAGGCCGATGTATATAAGAGCGATCAATGATATCGAGCGCAAAAAACAGTGTGTTTTAGAGGTTAAGCTTTCACTTAAGTGAGAGGTTTGGAAAGGCTGCAGGGAGAAAGTGCATGCGTATTAAAGACTTAAGTGTCGTAAAGAAAATATCGGTTAGTTATTTAACCGTTTTTGCCGTGTTTGGTTTAGTGTCAGTAATGTTGGTACAAGGTTTGTTAACACTGAATAAAGACATCTCAGTGCTAACAGATAAAAGCTTACCTTCTGTTGCGATTTTGAAAGGTATCCAAGTTGATATTACTAAAGTGCGCAAAGATGAGTTCTCTTTATTGCCAAACGCAAATCATCCCAAAATTGGTGAGTGGTTAAAAGGCCTCGACCAATGGCGTTCTGATGTGCAGGCTGGTATTGCAGAATACGAAAAGCTCGACCTTAATCAGCGTGAAACGCAGTCTTTTAACGTTTTTAAAGAAACCTGGAATCAATACATCAAAGAAACGAAGACTTACAACGCACTGCTAAGCCAAGGTGATGCTGAAAGTGCAAATGATGTGATTTTATCGAGTTTCGATACTTACTCAAAAGCGTTGAGCAGCTTGGATGATACCCTCGCGTTGAACGATGAGTTGGTGAATTTGATTGGCGAAGAAGTACAAAATGAAGCGGCATTTACACAATACAGCGCTGCTGTTGGTGCGCTTGTCGTCGCATTGGTCATGGTAATGTCTGCCATGTTGCTTTCTCGAGTCATTTGCGGGCCTGTTGATCGAGCATTGGAATTCGCTTCCAAAATCGCCAAGGGTCAATTGAATAATCAAATCGACGAAAGCGAATTGAGCAAAGACGAGTTAGGAACGCTGCTCAAAGAGCTTGTCGGTATGCAAACAAACTTACATTCGCTGGTTTCTGAGATTAATGACTCAACGATTCAGCTAACGGCAGCAGTAGAGGAAGTGAGTGCTATTTCTTCTCAGACCGCTTCTGGTATGCAAAATCAACAAATTGAACTTAGCTCGGTGGCTTCTGCGATGACAGAAATGCAAGCTGCTGTAAGTGAAGTGGCACAAAATACTGAAGTTGGCGCGACCTCTGCTTACTCGGCAACGGAAGTGGCTAAACAAGGAACGGCGACGTTACAACAAACTATCGCAGTAATTGAGCGTGTATCACATACGATCCAAGAGTCAGATGAACTGGCACGTGAGCTTGAATCGAGCTCAAACAATATCAATGTGGTCGTAGATGTGATCCGCGGGATTGCGGAGCAAACAAACTTGTTAGCACTGAACGCCGCAATTGAAGCCGCTCGGGCCGGTGAACAAGGACGTGGGTTTGCTGTTGTGGCAGATGAGGTTCGTTCTCTGGCGCAACGCACTCAAGACTCCACTTCACAAATTGTGGAAATTGTTAATCAACTACAAGAGAGCAGCAGCAAAATAGGGCATTCAAGCCGTGATTGTCAGGAGGGCATTTCTCAGTGTGTTGAGCAAGTCAATGACGCTGATAGCCAGATAAAAGAAATTGAACATTCTGTCGATAACATAGCGCAAATGAGCACACAAATCGCAACGGCGTGCAGCGAGCAGAATTCAGTATCCGAAGAGCTGAATCGCAGTGTGGAGCATATTAATAGTGCCTCAACAGAGATGGCTGAGGGAGCTTCGCAAACGGCTGTAGCTTGCCAGCAGATCAGTAGCCTAGCGCACAACTTGAAAACTCGAATGGGTTCATTCCAGCTCTAGTTGTTGTGTTTCAGCTTTATTCCTAACCTCATTGCTACAAAAAATAAGCCGGACGAAATGTCCGGCTTATTTATTCTCTGTCTATATAAATAAGTTCAGAGCATGCTCAATCTTGGGAGAATATGCTCGCTAGGCTGGAATACCACTATGGAACTTAAAATCTGTATCTGGCGTAGAAATTAAATCCGCCTCAACTCGGCCAAAATAGGCTATGCGTTCGCTGATGTCTTTGCCCGCGATTTGCTCTGCCAATACAAGATAATCTTGATAGTGGCGTGCTTCTGAGCGCAGTAAAGAAACGTAGAATTTTGCGATATCGTCATCCATATGTGGTGCTAGTTTGGCAAAACGCTCACAAGATCGGGCTTCTATGTAGGCACCAATGATGAGTTTATCGATCAGCGTTTCCGGTTCATGAGTCTTCATATGCGAAATGAGCCCTTTAGCATAGCGACTTGCTGGAATATTTTTATACTCAATTCCACGACTTTCCATGATCTCTAAAACTTGATAAAAGTGGTGTAACTCCTCTTTAATCAAAAGCACCATTTTATCGATCAAATCTTGGCTGTACGGTGAGTTTGACTTAGCCATGATCGCTTTGGAAATATTGCTCTTACCTTTTAAAGTTTCTAGTGAGCCTACATTGCGATAAGCAAAGTCTTCATAGGGTTTAAACCAGTCAAGCAGAGCATGTGAACTGGATTGGTCAACGGCATACTTACGAATTAAAAACATCGCAGATTGGCCAGCTTTTAGCTCACACAGTAGGTGGTCTAATAAAATGGTTTGAAGGTTTTCTGGTTTCTTTGCTTCCTCTACCCATTCATCAGGTGTGCTGCATTGCAGAAATTGGTTAATGGGAGCAAGAAGATCTTGATAGGCGTCTAGATTCATCATTTTAGTTTTAGTACTTCACATTCTAATTGGGCATATCCGCTATCTTACGGATAGAAAAAAGGCTGCGATTGCAGCCTTTATTGACCTTAAGTGAATGTTACCACTTTTTCTTCTCGCCGAAGAGTGCTTCCATGTCATTGTCGCGCTCTTTATCGGCGATCTGCTGCATTTCAGCATCACTTTTATCTTGGCGTTTTTTATCTAGGTCGCCCAACATGTCTTCAAGCTTCTGTTTCGCTTGAATAGAGTAGGGATCGCTCTTTGTACTCAATGCATCGATACCTTTGCGTAGCAGTTGAAGTGCTGTACCAGGTTGACCTCGAGCGATTGAGTCGTTTGCTCTTTTAATGACGTTTTCGATGTTGATACGAATCTGCATCGTTTCTAAACGCGCATTTTCAGCGACGTAAGTCTGGGTGTCGATACGGCCTTTATTGTGTTCGTTACGGATAGTATCGCGGAGGCGTTTCACCAACTTAAGCATGACGATGGCTTGTTTATCACTGCTCGGCATTTTGAACGTGGTACTCTCGCCAGTGGGACCATTCTCTTTCAGTTGCTCAATCTGTTGCTTCATGTTTTCGATACGTTGAGCAAGCTGCTTATTCTTCGGGTCAAGCTCATGCATGCTTTCTAGCGCGTCAAGAATACGATTGTTTAGACATAGCAACAGCTCCTTGCTAAAAGGGATATGGTGCGCATGACCAATCAACTCTTCAGTGCCATCAATCAAGGCAACATAGCGTGCGGACTCCTGTCTTTTCGCAGTCTCTACCTTGACCTTATACTGCAACATAATGTTATAGCCTAGGATCAACACCAGTAGGATGGCTACCAAAGCGATTATTAAACCAATATTCATATCTTTGCGTCTGCTTTACTTTTCTACGGCTAGCGTTAAAGAATACATGAATCTTATCTTACTCGGCACCCTATTTGTTTGATTATTTTGTCTCTCCCACGTTTTAGCTACTGATAGAAGTCACATCATAGAACTTCAGTCATTTATTGGCTCAACTTTGTGCATATTGTTTCTATGTTGAGGATTATCAGTATGTGATTGAGGTATAAGTTAGAAATTACTGTTCATTTCGATTTGAACGCGTTATAACTAATTATTATATCGCTCGTCCGAGTGGCCAATAAATTATCTCATGAACAAGTAAGGGATTACGATGAAACTGCAGCAGCTGAAGTATATTGTTGAGGTTGTAAACCATAATCTGAATGTATCCGCGACGGCAGAAAGCTTGTATACCTCTCAGCCAGGTATCAGTAAGCAGGTTCGGTTGCTGGAAGATGAGTTAGGCATTCAGATTTTTGAACGTAGCGGTAAGCACTTAACACAGGTGACACCTGCTGGTGAAGAAATTGTACGTATTTCCCAAGAGATTCTGGCTCGTGTAGAAAGTATCAAAGCTGTAGCAGGGGAGCACACCCACCCAGAAATGGGGACACTGAATATCACTACGACACATACGCAAGCGCGTTATGCTTTGCCGGATGTCATCAAAGGTTTCACTTCTCGCTACCCAAAAGTGTCATTACACATGCATCAAGGTACGCCGTCACAAATGTCTGAGGCGATTGCCAAAGGTACGGCGAACTTTGCGATTGCGACAGAAGCGCTTCACTTATATCAAGATGCCATCATGCTGCCTTGTTATCATTGGAACCGTTCAATTGTCGTGCCCAAAGATCATCCATTAGCGAAGAAAGACAAAGTAACGATCAGCGATCTTGCCGCTTATCCATTGGTCACTTATGTGTTTGGTTTTACGGGCCGTTCAGAGTTAGATACCGCATTTAATCGTGAAGGTTTAACCCCGAGAGTAGTATTCACTGCAACTGATGCGGATGTTATTAAAACGTATGTTCGCATGGGTATTGGTGTCGGCGTAATTGCTAGCATGGCTGTGGATGAAGAGCAGGACAGCGATTTAGCCGCAATAGATGCGAGCCATTTATTTGGGGCTAGTACGACAAGTATTGGCTTCCGTCGCGGCACATTCCTGCGCTCATACATGTTCGATTTTATGGAACGCTTTGCTCCTCATTTAACTCGCCCAGTGGTAGAGCAGGCGATTTCGTTGAAATCTAATGCAGAAATCGAAGAGATGTTTAAAGACATCGAGCTCCCGGTGAGATAACACTTCATTGATGTTTCGATTCCCTCTACAATGCGCTCGTTGTAGGGGGAGTTATGAAAACGCAATTTCAATTTATTAATGACTGCTTATTGGAAAACGAATCGCTATGGCGGTTTGAACCATTTAAAAGTAGCATCCACACCTCATTACCTTGGCAAGAGCAACACCCTCAGTTGTGCCAGTGGTTAGTGTCTCTTTCTCCCTCTCAAATCGAAGAGTATAAAGCGGAACCTGAACTCGCCTTAAAAGCGATAAGCGCGTTCGTGCCTCAACTCGAACAACTCGCTTATCACACGCGTTTAGAGTCTTTAACCTTAAATGGTTTGGCACTCGCTCGTGGTTTAGACAACGGCATTCCCGGACGTAAGCTGGAGCAAATCAGCTCGATGGGTGAAGCTGCAATTCAACAACACTGTGGCGAAGAATGGTTAGAGTGGTGTGCAGGGAAAGGTTATTTAGGACGAATCCTGGCAACACAAACCGATCAGCCTGTGACCAGTTTCGAATATCAACAAGTACTGTGTGATTCGGGGCAACAAGCTGCGAATGAACACCATTGGAAAATGGCGTTTATTCAAGGTGACGCGTTCGATGGCAAAGCAAAAGCGGTATTCAAGCCAACGCAACACGCGGTGGCACTGCATGCGTGTGGTGATCTCCATGTTCGTCTAATGCAGTACGGCAGTGAGAATGGGATTGCTGCGATGACCATCTCACCTTGTTGTTATCACTTGATTCAGTCGGAACAATACCAGCCGATGTCGAAACCGGGGAGGGTTTCTTCTCTCTCATTGTCTAAGCAAGAACTGCGTATCCCGTTACAGCAAACGGTGACAGGGGGGGAGCGTGTACGTCGCCATCGTCAGCAGGAAATGGTGTTTCGTCTTGGCTTCGATTTGATTACTCGACGAGTGTTAGGCATGGCAGAATATCAACCTGTCCCCAGTATTCGTAAGTCGCAATTAAGTGAAGGCTTTGAATCTTTGTGTCGCTGGGCGGCGGAGCAGAAAGGTATCGTTCTTTCTCAAGAAATCGATTTCGATCATTTTGAAAAGTTAAGCGAACAACGCTTTTGGCAAATGGAGAGAATGAGCTTAGTGCAACTGGTTTTTCAACGTCCATTGGAGATCTGGCTCGCATTGGACAAAGCACTTTATCTTGAAGAACGTGGTTATCGTGTTAGATTGTCAGAGTTTTGCCCTAAATCAGTTACACCTAGAAATATTTTAATTTGCTCATATAAGAATTAGTTATTTTTTATAGCTAAACGCTCTATATGAAAAAGCCCACTTATGCGTGGGCTTTTGTAAACAAAACGTGACAAATTGTGTTTTATTTTGTCATTAATTGAACATAGCGATAGCTTGAGTTGGTTCAACGTATTCCAAGTCAAAGCTTTCTGCTACTTCTTTACATGTTACTTTTCCGTGAATAACGTTTAGACCTTCAAGGAAGCCTTTGTCTTCTAGAAGTGCCTCACGGTAGCCTTTGTTTGCGAGTTTCACAATGTAAGGGAGTGTTGCATTGTTCAATGCGAAAGTTGAAGTACGTGCAACCGCACCAGGCATATTTGCTACGCAGTAGTGAACCACTTCATCCACGATGTAAGTTGGATCTGCGTGGGTTGTTGCGTGAGATGTCTCGAAACAGCCACCTTGGTCAATAGCCACGTCAACCACTGCCGCACCAGGTTTCATCTTAGCAATGTGCTCTTTTGTTACCAGCTTAGGTGCTGCTGCTCCAGGAATTAGAACGGCACCGATAACAAGGTCAGCTTCTAGAACATGCTTCTCGATAGCGTCTTCAGTAGAATAAACCACTTTAGCGCGACCTTGGAATTCTTCGTCAAGCTTACGAAGTGTATCTACGTTACGGTCTAGAATGGTTACGTCAGCGCGAAGGCCAACAGCCATACGAGCTGCGTTTGCACCAACAACACCACCACCAACGATGACGACTTTCGCTGGCTCAACACCAGGAACGCCACCTAGAAGTAAACCACGACCCCCGTGTGATTTTTCTAGAGTTTGGGCACCAGCTTGGATAGACATACGACCTGCCACTTCTGACATTGGTGCTAACAGTGGCAAACGACCCATATTATCTGTTACAGTCTCATAGGCTATACAGACAGCTTTGCTCTTGATTAGCTCATCAGTTTGTGGAAAATCTGGTGCTAGGTGTAAATAAGTAAATAAAATTTGCCCTTCGCGGAGCATTGCTCTCTCTACTGCTTGGGGTTCTTTTACTTTTACAATCATGTCTGCTTGCGCGAATACGTCTGCAGCATGAGGGAGAATGGATGCGCCGACAGCGATGTAATCATCGTCTGAAAAACCAATGCCGGCACCTGCATTGGTCTCAACTAAAACTTGGTGACCATGTGAGATGAGTTCTCTCACGCTTGCTGGGATCATACCAACACGATATTCGTGGTTCTTGATTTCCTTAGGTACGCCAATGATCATCCTGTATCCTCTTTCTATAATGGTTGTATTAACTGTTTGTAGGGTGTTATTGTCGAATTAATAACTAGTATAGTTATAGATTTGTAAAATTTGGCACCAAATATTAAAAAGTTGTAGTATATTTTTTTGCAAGGAAGTAATAAGGTGGAATAAAAAATGGCAGACAACTATAAAAAGCCGTCCAAGGAACTAGACCGTATCGACCGCAACATTCTTAATGAACTGCAGAAAGACGGTCGTATTTCAAACGTTGAGCTTTCAAAACGTGTGGGACTTTCTCCAACGCCATGTTTGGAGCGTGTACGTCGCTTAGAGCGTCAGGGTTACATCACAGGATACACTGCATTATTGAATCCGCAGTTCCTGGATGCGTCACTATTAGTATTCGTTGAGATTACATTAAACCGTGGTGCGCCGGATGTATTTGAGCAGTTTAACTCAGCTGTTCAAAAGCTAGACGACATACAAGAGTGTCATCTTGTATCAGGTGACTTTGACTATCTTCTTAAAACCCGTGTATCAGATATGGGTGCTTACCGCCGACTATTGGGCGATACGTTACTACGTCTACCTGGCGTAAATGACACTCGCACATACGTTGTAATGGAAGAAGTGAAACAATCTAACCAGCTTGTGATCAAAACTCGTTAATTTCTTGCAAAGAAAGCGGTATATGCTTCCGCTTTCGCCAGAGAGTAATTGGGTTTTTCTCTTTGATATGGTTAAATCAATTTACCGAGCGGCTTGATGCCGCTCGGAATGTTTTGCAATTTCCTATTTCATTTCCATATTCAAGTTGATTTATGTTCAAAGAGAACGCAAAGAAAGTCGAAACCATTATCAAAACCAGTGAAGAGCCCCAGTCTTCACGCTTAAATGGCTTCCAACGCTTAAAAGAGTGCTGCTTTATCGTTGGCGTTCTTAGCTCGGTATTGCTTGCGGTTGCACTATTTACCTTCAGTCCGGCCGATCCTTCTTGGTCCCAAACCGCATGGGGAGGGGAGATCGACAATGCTGGTGGCCTTTTCGGCGCTTGGCTTGCGGACACACTATTCTTCACATTTGGCTCTCTCGCTTATCCAATCCCTTTCTTGCTAGCTGCGGCTGCATGGGTGATTTGCCGTAAACGAGGAGAAGATGAGCCAATTGATTTCATGTTATGGGGTACGAGGTTACTCGGCCTTGTCGTCCTTATAATGACTAGCTGTGGTCTAGCCGATATTAATTTTGATGATATTTGGTATTTCTCGTCCGGTGGTGTCGTCGGAGATGTGTTGTCTAGCCTAGCTTTACCTACATTGAATGTACTTGGCACGACATTGGTACTGCTGTTCTTATGGGGAGCGGGTTTTACTCTCTTTACTGGCATCTCATGGCTTAACATCGTTGAGTGGCTTGGAGATCGTGCATTAGCGCTAATTGCGGCGCTTGCAAATAAGATAAGAGGCTCTGAGCAAGAAGTTTTAGAACCTCAGCTAGATGAGTTCGTGGAAGATAAAGTCTCTAAGCCTAGACATAACGTAGACCATGACATTGATGATGAGCCGCTTCCTCATTTAACGGCGTTCGATGTCGATGAGCCGAAAGAATCGGCGCCTGCGCATGAATATCCTATTTATATGCCTCAAGCTAAACCTGAGAAGCCAGCGGAACAAATGATGGTGGAACCGACGCCGCCACAACACAAGGCTACGGTTAATGCTGCGCCAGTTTATGCTCAACCTGAGCACCAAACGCAACCTGTCCATGCGGTGAATACTGATAACGTTGATCCGCTTCTGGAGCGTACCAAGCAGCTGAATGTCACGATAGAAGAGCTTGAAGCTGCAGCGCAACAAGCAGATGACTGGGGAACTGAAGAACAGGCAGCCCCATCATTTGCAGACACTTACTCTTCCTATGTAGAGCAACATACAGCTACAGAAGAACCGATCAGTGTTGAACCAGATTATGCGGAGTACGAACAATTTGAAGCAGAGCAAGTACAGCAGCCAAGTATTGAGCATCCTGTGCATGAAGAGCCTGTAATTGATTCCGCTGCGCTAGATAGCATCACGGAGCAAACAGAATCGAGTCAACACATTGAACCTACGATCTCTGATTTTGACGTGTTAGACGATGAAGACGAAGTGGAGTCACAGTCTGTACAACAAGTACAGCCAGCTCCAACAACACCTCATCAGCAAGTGGCAACACCTTCAACAACATTTGAACCTGCACTTCAAAAAGCGGAGGTTGAAGAGGTTCAAGACGGCGACGAAGATGTAGCGGCATTCCAAGACATGGTTTCTAGTGCGCAAGCCAAAGTAGCAGCGACACAGAACCCATTTTTGGTACAGAAAGAAGAAAACCTGCCTGTTCCGGAAGAGCCACTTCCAACGCTCGAGTTGCTTTACCATCCAGAAAAACGCGAAAACTTTATCGACCGTGATGCGCTAGAGCAGGTCGCTCGATTGGTTGAGAGCAAGCTAGCGGACTACAAAATCAAAGCCGACGTGGTGGGGATTTATCCTGGTCCAGTGATCACTCGCTTCGAGCTTGATTTGGCGCCGGGGGTAAAGGTAAGCCGTATTTCTGGTCTTTCAACTGACTTAGCGCGTGCATTGTCTGCAATGGCTGTACGTGTTGTAGAAGTAATTCCTGGCAAGCCTTACATCGGTTTGGAACTGCCAAACATGAGTCGTCAGACGGTCTATTTATCTGATGTAATCAGTAGTCCTCAGTTTGAGCAAGCAACGTCACCAACAACGGTTGTGTTAGGTCAAGACATTGCGGGCGAAGCTGTTGTGGCTGATCTCGCGAAGATGCCTCACGTGCTAGTAGCAGGTACAACCGGTTCTGGTAAGTCGGTGGGTGTGAACGTGATGATTTTGAGCATGCTGTATAAAGCTGGCCCAGAAGATGTACGCTTCATCATGATTGACCCGAAAATGCTAGAGCTTTCTATTTACGAAGGTATCCCTCATCTTCTTTCTGAAGTTGTGACTGATATGAAAGACGCATCAAACGCTCTACGTTGGTGTGTGGGTGAGATGGAACGTCGTTATAAATTGATGTCGGCATTGGGCGTTCGTAATGTGAAAGGCTTTAACGAGAAGTTGAAGATGGCAGCAGAAGCAGGTCACCCAATTCATGATCCATTCTGGCAAGAAGGCGACAGTATGGATACGGAACCGCCATTGTTAGAAAAACTGCCTTACATCGTTGTTGTTGTCGATGAATTTGCTGACCTGATGATGGTGGTGGGTAAGAAGGTAGAAGAACTGATTGCACGCTTGGCACAAAAGGCGCGTGCGGCAGGTATTCATTTAATTCTTGCGACTCAGCGTCCATCGGTGGATGTTATCACTGGTCTGATTAAAGCGAATATTCCAACTCGTGTTGCGTTTACGGTATCGACTAAAACAGACTCCCGTACGATTCTAGACCAAGGTGGTGCAGAATCACTGCTTGGTATGGGTGATATGTTGTATCTACCGCCGGGCTCAAGTCATACAACTCGTGTCCACGGTGCATTTGCATCAGATGATGATGTTCACGCTGTTGTAAACAACTGGAAAGCGCGTGGTAAACCGAACTACATTGAAGAGATCATCAGTGGAGATCAAAGTCCAGAAAGCTTATTGCCAGGCGAGCAAATGGAAGCGGATGAAGATGTAGACCCACTCTTCGATCAAGTCGTTGAGCACGTGGTTCAATCACGTCGAGGTTCGGTTTCCGGTGTTCAGCGCCGATTTAAGATCGGTTACAACCGTGCCGCCCGTATTGTTGAGCAACTCGAAGCACAAGGTATCGTGAGTGCACCGGGTCACAACGGTAACCGCGAAGTTTTGGCTCCTGCGCCACCAAAAGATTAATGAACTTGTGTTACTCACCTCAGTCCAACAGAGGTGAGTAACTTTAGGTCTTTGACCCTCTGATAGGTATCTGAATGAAAAAACGATTTTCAGCGAAATTTTTCTCAGCGCTAGTTTTAAGCGTTTCTTTCTTCTCAGCTGCGAATGCAGCATCTCCCAAAGATGAACTCAATAAACGTCTCGCAATGAACGAAGGTTTCAGTGCCGATTTCTCCCAGCAAGTGATCAGCCCTGAAGGTGAAACGGTAATGGAAGGTGAGGGCACGGTTGAAATCGCTCGTCCAAGTTTGTTCCGTTGGAGTACGACTTTCCCTGATGAAAACCTTTTAGTATCTGACGGTAAGACGTTGTGGTATTACAGCCCATTCATTGAACAAGTAAGCATTTACTGGCAAGAGCAAGCGACCGAGCAAACACCATTTGTGCTGTTAACTCGCAATAGAGCAAGCGATTGGGATAACTATAAGATTTCTCAGAAAGGTAATGAGTTTACGCTCATTCCAACGGCAATTGACTCTACTCAAGGCCAATTCCAGATTAATATTGATGCAAAAGGCGTAGTGAAAGGCTTTAACGTCATTGAGCAAGATGGTCAGAAAGGGCTGTTTACTTTTAGTAATGTTAAGCTTGGTAAACCAAAGGTAGACAGATTTACATTCACAATTCCAGATGGCGTGGAAGTGGATGACCAAAGGAATTAATTGTTAGTGAGTAATTACACGTTAGATTTCTCAGGGGACGAAGATTTTCGTCCCCTTGCTGCTCGTATGAGACCACAAACTATCGAACAGTATATTGGACAGCAGCATATTTTAGGTCCGGGTAAACCCCTACGCCGAGCGCTAGAGGCCGGACACATTCACTCGATGATTTTGTGGGGACCACCTGGCACAGGTAAAACGACATTAGCGGAAGTGGCAGCAAACTATGCCAACGCCGAAGTTGAGCGTGTATCTGCGGTGACGTCTGGCGTTAAAGAGATCCGGGCTGCGATCGACAAAGCGCGTGAGAACAAAATGGCAGGTCGCCGCACTATCTTATTCGTGGATGAGGTGCATCGCTTTAACAAATCGCAGCAAGATGCGTTTTTACCGCATATTGAAGACGGTACGGTTACGTTTATCGGTGCGACCACAGAGAACCCTTCGTTTGAGTTAAACAACGCATTACTCTCGCGTGCTCGCGTTTACAAGTTGACTTCTCTTGACCAGAGCGAAATATCGCTGGCGCTTGATCAAGCGATTAACGACAAAGAGCGCGGCTTGGGTAATACACCAGCAAATTTCGCCGACAACGTTCTAGATCGCTTAGCAGAGCTAGTGAACGGTGATGCTCGCATGTCTCTTAACTACCTTGAGCTGCTATACGATATGGCAGAAGACAATGCGCAAGGTGAAAAAGAAATCACGCTTAAGTTGCTTGCGGAAGTGGCGGGAGAAAAGGTCTCTCGCTTTGATAACAAAGGTGATATCTGGTACGACTTAATCTCTGCGGTTCACAAATCTATTCGTGGATCAAACCCAGATGCCGCTTTGTATTGGGCTGCTCGTATGATAGCTGCAGGTTGTGATCCACTTTACATTGCCCGTCGATTACTTGCGATAGCATCGGAAGATGTCGGCAATGCGGACCCTAGAGCCATGCAAGTTGCACTCTCCGCGTGGGACTGTTTTACACGCGTTGGTCCAGCAGAAGGTGAGCGTGCGATTGCTCAAGCAATTGTTTATCTCGCGTGCGCTCCAAAGAGTAATGCCGTTTATGTTGCTTGGAAACAAGCGCTCACTGACGCACATAACTTGCCTGAATATGAAGTGCCGCATCACTTGCGTAATGCACCCACCAGTCTGATGAAAGACATGGGCTATGGCGTAGAATATCGATATGCTCACGACGAGCCGGGTGCTTATGCAGCGGGTGAGCAATATTTGCCACCAGAAATGGCGGATCGTAAGTATTATCAGCCAACAAATCGCGGTCTAGAAACCAAAATCGGCGAAAAGTTAGATTACTTGGCTAAATTAGACGCAAATAGCCAACAAAAGCGCTATGAAAAGTAGGCGTTTTTGGATACATTTGTTCAGTAAATTTTTTTAACGCGTACGCTTGGAAAGTGCGCGTGATTTCACAACAAAAAGCATAGGATTAACAATGCTGGATTCTAAATTACTTCGTACAGAGCTGGATGAAACAGCTGCTAAACTGGCGCGTCGTGGCTTTAAGCTAGACGTAGAGACTATTCGTAAACTTGAAGAACAACGTAAGTCCATTCAAGTAGAAGTAGAAAATTTACAATCCACGCGTAACTCCATCTCCAAGCAAATCGGCCAAAAAATGGCAGCTGGCGACAAAGAAGGCGCAGAAGAGATCAAGAAACAAATCGGTACTCTAGGTAGCGATCTTGATGCGAAGAAAGTTGAACTTGAGCAAGTAATGGCTCAACTAGACGAATTCACGCTTTCTGTACCAAACATCCCTGCTGATGAAGTGCCAGATGGTAAAGATGAAAACGACAACGTCGAAATCTCTCGTTGGGGTGAGCCTAAGACTTACGACTTCGAACTAAAAGACCATGTTGACTTAGGTGAAATGGGTGGCGGTCTAGACTTTGCAAGTGCAGTTAAGATCACTGGCGCACGTTTCATCGTGATGAAAGGCCAATTTGCTCGTCTACACCGTGCAATCGCTCAGTTCATGCTAGATCTTCACACAGAAGAACATGGCTACACTGAAATGTACGTACCTTACCTAGTAAACTCTGACAGCCTATTCGGTACTGGCCAGCTTCCTAAGTTCGGTAAAGACCTTTTCCACACAGAGCCTCTAGCGGAAAAAGTAAACGACGAAGAGCCACGTAAACTGTCTCTAATACCTACGGCAGAAGTACCTGTAACAAACCTAGTTCGTGACACGATTTCTGACGAAGCGGATCTACCAATCAAGATGACAGCTCACACGCCGTGTTTCCGTTCAGAAGCGGGTTCATACGGTCGTGATACTCGTGGTTTGATTCGTATGCACCAGTTCGACAAAGTTGAGCTAGTACAAATCACGAAGCCAGAAGATTCAATGAATGCGCTAGAAGAGCTAACAGGTCACGCTGAGAAAGTTCTACAACTTCTAGAGCTTCCTTACCGTAAAGTGGTTCTTTGTACAGGTGACATGGGCTTCGGCGCTCGTAAAACTTACGACCTAGAAGTTTGGGTTCCTGCTCAAGAAACTTACCGTGAAATCTCTTCATGTTCTAACATGTGGGACTTCCAAGCTCGTCGTATGCAAGCGCGTTTCCGTCGTAAAGGCGAGAAGAAACCTGAGCTTGTACACACGCTAAACGGTTCTGGTCTAGCAGTTGGTCGCACCATGGTTGCTATCCTAGAAAACAACCAAGAAGCAGATGGCCGTATTGCAATCCCTGCAGTACTTCAGAAGTACATGGGTGGCGCAACGCACATCGGTTAATTCATTAACCACTAGAACACCAAAACCCAGCTTCAGTGCTGGGTTTTTTGTTATTTGCGTCGAGTGAAAATACGTTGTTATGTAATTAGCACACGCAATAGTGAAGAGCTCGCCCAGAATCTGGCAGTACGAGACAAATGATATTTTTCTAAACGGTTTTTTCACGTGACAAGCTAATGGCATCATTTGCCCTTGTTGTTAAACGTTATGCCAGTAAATCATCTTTCATTGCTTATTATTTTTGCGCTTACTTTGCTCGTTAGTAAGAGTGTTATCGCAAGTGAACTTATTCAGCCTCAATACTTAGATAGTGAGCGAACCGATCGCTTTTTCGCGCGCGAAATAGCGCAACCTTCCAAAGAAAATATGCAACTTCGTAACTCACTCGATTGGGGCTATGAACTTGAATTGAAACGTGCATCTGATGAAGAAAAACTAGTATCTAATTGCCAAGACTTAGCTACGGCAAACTCTACGGGCTTTACTGCGGCAAAAGCCTATGAATACGGCGCGTTTAAAGCATATTTAACTCAGTGCCAAACATGGAGTGAGATGGCAAAGTTAGCTGCCTCTAAGCGTTCATTTATATCAGACTTTAAGTTAGACGATACCTTTCCTAATTTCGCTCCAAGTGCACTTGCTTTTGTTATTTCTGACGAAAGTGCAGAGAAAGCAAAGACACTATCAACGTGGGATGAAGCAGACCATATCCAAAGAACTCAGGTCATCAGTGAAGTCAGAGCAGAGTATTACGATTCGACTGATGGCTTTCAGGTTATTACCGTTACCGCAAAAGGTGATTACAACGCTGACGGCATCGAGGATATCGTTATTGAGAAAGAGAATAGTGTACTCAGTGGCTCGTATTCATCTTCACACGGATATGTATTAACCCGTATGTCTGAACAAGCGCTATTTACAGTGTTGGCTGAATGGTAATGAAACGATTGGCGGTCACTTTGGGTTTAAGTGTTGCGATGATGAGCACGTTTGCTGTTGCTAACACCTCGCCCAGAAAAGTCTTTGAATGCTCAGTGAACCAAACTATGAACTTTAGTATTTTTATAGAGCAAGGCAAAGGTGGGATTATCTTTAATGAGTCCATTGAGAATCAAAGCTCTGTTTTACAGCGGATAAAACCTCAAGATTATCGTGTTGAACATTATCATCGAGCGTTGGTAGATGAGAAGTCACTGGCATTTAGTATTGGTGAGCGCGTTATATTGGTCAGTGAGTACTTTAGCGAGGAGTTTGATGAGGTAGAGAAGGTACTCAGTGTTACTTTGAGAGAGCCTGAGCAAACGCAGTATTTTGAATGCGAGGAAGGGAGTATGAGTGACCTTGCATTGCTTTTTCATGAGAGTGCCGAATAATCGATTACAGAATAATTATTACCAAAACGTAATAGTGTTTTCGAATTTACCCTAATTATCTTGTTATTTGTAATCGACATAATCATCCACCTTACCACGGTAAGTAGATTTTCTCATTCAAGTAACGAGGAGGGCTTATGGCCGTAGGGTGGGCAAACGACGATAGCGTCAGCCAACAAATTCAAAACACAATAGACGACGAGATTTCTCGTGTTCGTGGCAGTATCACAGAGGGTGAGAGCGCCCATTACTGCGATGAGTGTGGTGATGAGATTCCGGAAGCGCGTCGTCTTGCAATGAAAGGCGTTCGTTTGTGTATCGAATGCCAGTCAACAATTGAATTGGCATCTCAACGCCAAGTATTATTCAATCGACGAGCGAGTAAAGACAGTCAACTTCGATAGCTTTACTGTTCTAATAAATAAAGAGATGGTTTGAGTCTCATACTCAAACCGTTTTCGTGTTGAATTGGACTATGAAGCGAAGCAATCTTTACGTTGCAACGCTGCATCAATCGCGTTAACTAGCTTCTCAATATCTTCCGGCTTGCTGATGAACGGCGGCATCATATAAATCAGTTTGCCAAATGGACGAATCCACACTCCGTGTTCAACAAACAAGGCTTGGATGGTTTCCATATTCACAGGGCGATGCGTCTCCACTACGCCAATAGCACCCAACCAACGGGTGTTTTTCACCAAGTCGTATTCTTCAAGTTTTGGTAGTAACTCAGAAAACAGCGTTTCAATTTGTTGGGTTTGTTGCTTCCAATCACCTTGCTCGATCAATTCCAAACTTGCAGTAGCTACAGCACAAGCGAGTGGATTCCCCATAAAGGTTGGACCGTGCATAAAACACCCAGCATCACCACCACAAACAGTATCCGCAACGTGTTTGCTCGCCAGGGTCGCAGAGAGGGTCATGTAGCCGCCAGTGAGTGCTTTCCCGACACACAAAATGTCTGGCTGGATATCTGCGTGTTCGCAAGCAAACAGTTTACCGGTACGCCCAAATCCGGTTGCGATTTCATCTGCAATCAATAACAAGCCGTATTTGTCGCAAAGCCTACGCACGCCTTTGAGAAATTCTGGATGATAGATACGCATGCCACCTGCGCCTTGAACGATAGGCTCTAGGATCACCGCAGCGAGTTCTTGATGATGTGTTTCAATCTTGTGCTCAAAGTCAGCAAGATCTTCAGATTTCCACTCATCCCAAAAGCCACAAGTTGGTGACTCCGCAAAGATATGCTCAGGCAAAAAGCCTTTGTAGAGAGAGTGCATTGAGTTATCAGGATCGGTAACCGACATAGCCGCAAAAGTGTCGCCGTGATAACCGTGTCGCAAAGTAAGAAACTTCGGTCGGCGTTCGCCTTTTGCATGCCAATATTGCAGTGCCATTTTTAAGCTGACTTCTACGGAAACGGAGCCTGAATCGGCAAGGAATACATGTTCAAGATTACTTGGTGCTAAGGACAGCAACTTCTTACACAAATTGATTGCTGGCTGATGGGTAATCCCGCCAAACATCACATGAGAGACCTGATCGATTTGCTGGTGAGCCGCTTGATTTAAGTGCGGATGATTATAGCCGTGGATTGTCGACCACCAAGAAGACATGCCATCGACAAGCTCAGTACCGTCTTCCAATTTAATGTGAACACCACTTGCTGATTCTACTGGGTAGCAGGTCAGAGGTGTTAATGTCGAAGTGTAAGGATGCCAGATATGCTGGCGGTCGAAGGCGAGATCCATGTGCGATTCCAATAATAATTAAGATTAAAAAATAAACAGGTGTAAACTTTGTTGTTTTGTGTTGTGTTGACAGTTTATCGAGACTCAGTAGACTGTCAACACAACAACAAAAGTGACTAAAGGAATACACGTGGAAGTTCGTCATAACTGGACGCATGCTGAAGTGCGCGATCTCATGGAAAAACCATTCATGGATCTCCTATTCGAAGCGCAGCTTGTACATCGTCAATATCAACAAACCAACCATGTTCAAGTAAGCACGCTTCTGTCGATTAAGACAGGTGCTTGTCCAGAAGATTGTAAGTACTGTCCTCAGAGTGCTCGTTACACCACAGACATCGAGAAAGAGCGTTTGATGGAAGTAGAACGCGTACTCGATGCTGCGCAAAAAGCCAAAAATGCTGGTTCTACTCGATTCTGTATGGGTGCAGCATGGAAAAACCCGAAAGAGCGTGACATGCCGCATTTGACCGACATGATCAAAGGCGTGAAGGGCATGGGTTTAGAAACGTGTATGACATTAGGCATGCTGACGCCAGATCAAGCAAAGCAATTGGCAACTGCTGGTCTGGATTACTACAACCACAACCTAGATACCTCACCTGAGTTTTACGGCAACATCATTACCACACGTACTTACCAAGACCGTTTAGACACTTTGTCTCACGTTCGTGATGCTGGCATGAAGATCTGTTCCGGTGGCATCATCGGCATGGGTGAAAGTGCTAACGACCGAGCAGGTTTGTTGGTTGAACTGGCTAATTTGCCAGTACATCCTGAAAGTGTGCCAATCAACATGCTGGTTAAGGTGAAGGGTACACCATTGGAAGAAGTGGACGACGTTGAGCCGTTCGACTTTATTCGTCTGATTGCAATAGCACGAATTATGATGCCCCAATCCGCAGTCCGTTTATCGGCTGGTCGTGAAAACATGAACGAACAAATGCAAGCGCTGTGTTTTATGGCGGGTGCAAACTCCGTCTTCTATGGTTGCAAACTTCTGACCACGCCAAACCCTTCTGAAGACAAAGACATGATGCTGTTCGACAAGCTCGGCATTAACAGCAAAGAGGTGTCTCAAAAACCTGATGAAATCGAAGAAAACGAGTTGCTGGATCGCGTCGTAGAGCGCGTTGCTGCTCGTCCGACAAAAGACGACCTTTTCTACGATGCCAGCGTTTAAATCTCGTATCGAGTCCGCCCTTGCCGATCGTAAAGCGCAGGGGCTGAATCGTTCGATGAATGTGGTGTTTTCCGGCAACCAATCGATTTTGGAATACGAAGGCAGACGCTACATCAACTTCTCAAGTAATGATTATTTAGGCTTGGCCAATGACCAAGCGCTCGTTCGTGCTTGGCAGCAAGGCTTGAGTGTATACGGCAGTGGCAGTGGTGCATCTCCAATGGTCACAGGTTTTAGTGCCGCGCACAGCAATTTAGAAGCGGCACTAACAGAATGGCTGAGTTACGACAGAGCAATTCTGTTTGGTTCTGGATTCAGTGCTAATCAAGCCTTGTTGTTCACCTTGTTAGAAAAATCAGACGTACTCATTCAAGACCGTTTGAACCATGCCTCGTTGATGGAAGCGGGGGCGTTGTCACCAGCTAAGATGAAGCGCTTCAAGCACAATGACATCGAGCACCTAAAGTCGCTGCTGAATAGCGAAGACAATCACTTAGTCGTGACTGAAGGGGTGTTTAGTATGGACGGGGATTGTGCACCACTTGCTGATATAGCTGACGTCACCGGTAATCATGATGCTTGGCTAGCTGTAGACGACGCTCATGGTATTGGCGTTCTCGGTCAATCCGGTGGCGGTTCTTGCGAGTTAGCAAAGGTTAAACCTGAGATACTGATCGTGACTTTCGGCAAAGCGTTTGGTATGTCTGGCGCGGCTATTTTATGTGACCACACAACGGGGGACTTTTTAACTCAGTTTGCTCGTCACCATGTGTATTCCACGGCGATGCCTCCGGCACAAGCCTATGCGCTCACGCATGCTGTCTCGATGGTTCAAGAGCAGTCTTGGCGACGTGAAAAGCTCACAGAGTTAAGTGAAGTGTATCGAGATAGCCTCAGCGACGTTGAGGGCTTTGTTGAGACTCAAACTTCGATTAAGCCGTTTGTGATTGGTGAATCTGATTTGGCTTTGCGAGTAGCAGGTGCTTGTCGCCAAAACGGTATTTGGGTTACTGCTATTCGTCCTCCAACAGTTCCGAAAGGGACGTCTCGTCTGCGAATCACACTCACTGCTAATCACACTAACGAACAAGTTAAAACGCTTTCAATGGCATTGAAGCAAGCATTAGGAACGCAGTAATGGATAATGCAGAGCAAATGAAGTTGGATTGCTTACTGCCTAATAAACAAGCGATCGCCGCTTCCTTTAGTAAGGCGGCTGACACATACGACAAACATGCCGCTTTCCAGCGTGATGTCGGCCATCGCTTACTAGACAAACTTCCGAATGACTTAACTCATCAACGTGTTTTGGATTTAGGATGTGGTACGGGCTATTTTTCTCAACTTCTTCAAGAGCGTGGCGCTGAAGTGTTTTGTGTGGACATCTCTCAAGAGATGTTAAGCAAAGCTATGGTGCGCTGTGGCCATGAACGAATGAATTATGTGCTAGCCGACGCAGAAAACTTGCCTTTCGACGATACAAGCTTCGACTACGTATTCTCTAGCTTGGCTTTGCAATGGTGTGCCGATTTAAGTTATCCCCTGAGAGAAGTTCGTCGTGTACTAAAAGCTAATGGGAAGGCGGCTTTTTCTACACTAGCTGAAGGGTCACTGTGCGAGTTGCGAGCATCATGGAAAAAAATTGATGCATATCAACACGTCAATAACTTTCTATCGCTCAATCAGGTAAAAATTGCGTTAGCGCAATCTCGATGTGACAACCATCAACTAGACTTGACCACCATCACAGTTTGGTACGACTCAGCATTTTCAGTTATGCGTGACCTCAAAGGTATAGGTGCAAATCACGTAAGCGGGCGCTCACATGGTTTAACCAGTCGAGAGACTTTGCTGCAAGTTGAGCATGAGTACCAAGCGTTTAAAAATGATCAAGGTCTTCTACCTGCAAGTTATCAGGTTTGTTTTGGAGTAATACATCTATGATTGATGCTTTTTTTATTGCTGGTACGGATACTGATGTAGGAAAAACGGTAGCGTCTAAAGCCATTTTGCAAGCGTTGGCAGCAAAAGGACTAAACACTATTGGTTATAAACCAGTGGCAGCAGGGAGTGATAAGACTGAAGCTGGATGGCGTAACTCTGACGCCTTACATTTACAAGCGGCCGCGACACTTGATGTCGCTTATGATGATGTGAATCCATACGCTTTAGAATTGCCAGCTTCTCCTCACATCGCGGCAAAACATGAACATGTCGAAATAAAATACGAACTCCTCAGTGAAAAGCTGGCTCAACACAAGCAGCAAGCTGATGTCGTTCTCGTTGAGGGCGCTGGTGGTTGGCGTGTGCCTGTGTCAGATACCGACTGTTTATCTACTTGGGTACAAGCAGAGCAGTTACCCGTGGTCTTGGTGGTTGGTATTAAATTAGGTTGTTTGAGCCATGCTTTACTCACGGCTGAGAGTATTAAAGCGGATGGCTTGAATCTTGTTGGTTGGGTGGCAAACCGAGTTAACCCTGGCACCGAGCACTATGCTGATATTATCGAGATGCTTGAAGCGCGTATCGGTGCGCCTAAGCTTGGCGAAATCCCATACATTCCAAGTGCTAAGCGCAAAGAGCTAGGCAAGTACATTAATGTCGAGCCTTTGCTAAATACTGACTGATTGTGTTTAAAATACTAAAAACCAAAGGGCTGCGTAATGCAGCCCTTTTTTATTGGTGTAATCTATAACATCAGATTACTTATCTTGGCTAAGCCCCATCAATGCTTGCTGAGTTTCTGCAACACGCTGAGACATATGATGATCGGTTGAAATACCAAGTTGTTGCTTCGCCTCATCCTCTGAGATGCCTAGATGACAACGTAGTAAATCAATAGCCATTTGATAGTCGTTAGTTTCTACCATGGTTTTTCCCTCAATACATGGAAGTTTTGAGCTTACCTAATGTACCTTTTTAATGTACTTAGAGTGGCTCTGTTTTGTTCATCTCATTTGAATCTAGCATGTCCATGTCGCCGCACAATAAGACCAAAGTCTATAGCGGGGCTAACATACTGTTTTTGGTCTAGTAAAATATTTCTAGCTAAGTTGCCTAGAGGTGATAGATTTAACATCAAGGTCATCCATTGATAGATGAGGTGCGATTCAAAGTACTTTTCATTACGGAAAGGAATGAATATGAATGGAGTAATGGCTTTTATCAGAACGTGCCTAGAAATCGCTTGAACATAATCTTTCAGTCTCGAAAACAAATGTTGCAATTTATTGCTTAACCTTGTTTTTATCGCGGATAGACTATATCTATAACGCACGGAGCATGAAACTTAGCGGAATTGGCTTTTACAGCGATTACCACCTGTTCCTTATAACAATCCGTTTTAAAAAAACGATAAGCTTCCTCGGAGAAAAGTAATGAAGCGAATTATGTTATTCCTAGCAACTAACCTAGCTGTCGTGCTAGTACTTAGTGTTGTTCTGAATATTGTTTACGCTACCACTGGAATGCAACCTGGCAGTCTTTCTGGTTTGCTAGTTATGGCCGCCATATTTGGTTTTGGTGGTGCACTTATTTCGTTGATGATGTCAAAGGGCATGGCACTGCGCTCGGTTGGCGGTATGGTCATTGAAAGTCCGCGTAACGAAACTGAGCATTGGTTAGTCGAAACTGTGGGTCGTCAAGCTCAGCAAGCGGGTATTGGTATGCCAACGGTGGCTATTTATGACTCACCAGATATCAATGCATTCGCGACGGGGGCAAAGCGAGATGACTCTCTTGTCGCGGTTTCCACTGGCCTTTTACACAATATGACTCGTGATGAAGCAGAAGCGGTACTGGCCCACGAAGTGAGTCATATTGCAAATGGTGACATGGTCACGATGACATTGATGCAAGGCGTTGTGAACACGTTTGTTATCTTCCTATCCCGTTTTATCGCCAATATTGTGGCATCGAACGATGATGAAGAAGGTCAAGGTACAAACATGATGGTTTACTTCGGTGTATCTATGGTGCTTGAGCTAGTGTTTGGTTTCTTGGCAAGCTTTATTACCATGTGGTACAGCCGTCATCGCGAATTCCATGCCGACGCAGGTGCTGCTCACTTAGTTGGTAAAGAGAAAATGATCGCGGCATTGGAACGTTTGAAGATGAGTCACGAATCTCAACTTGATGGCACAATGATGGCGTTCGGTATCAATGGCAAGCAGTCATTGACTGAGCTACTGATGAGCCACCCTCCGCTAGATAAACGTATTGCAGCGTTACGTAGTCAGCAATACTAGTTGTAAAAAACTGACAGCGCACACGAAAGTAATCGTTAATTTCCTGAAAAGGCTTGGTTTTGACCAAGCTTTTTTTTTGATCGATTGATCGCTTGCGAGATCCATCACGTATCTACCTACAGAAACAAAGTTRTACAAAATTATTTTTGTACAACTTTTAAAGAATGAACTATCTTGTACATATAATAATTTTGTACAACTTGATGGGCATGTAGGAGTAAACACATGGACATACAGTCTGTTGGCAATATCTATCAAAAGCTGAATAAAGCGAACTTACATCTGCTTAAAGACGTATATCACCAAGATGTCGTCTTTGAAGATGCTGCTCATCGTTTAGAGGGGTGGCCTGCACTTTCAGATTACTTCACATCATTATATGCCAACGTCATAAGCTGTGACTTTGTTATCCACGAACATCAACAAATCGGAGATACTGGTTTCCTAACGTGGACCATGGATCTTCAGCATCCCAAACTTCAAAAAGGTGCACCTATTCTCGTTAATGGTGTGTCGCATCTTAAGTTCAGCGAAGGCCAAGTTATTTATCACCGAGATTACTTTGATCTCGGAGAAATGCTTTACGAAAACTTACCTTTACTTGGCTCAGTCGTAAAAACCATCAAGCAGAGGTTAGGGCAATGAACAATACTATCTTAATCACTGGCGCTACCTCCGGAATAGGGAAGCAACTGGCTTTAGATTACGCGAACTCTGATTGGAGCGTTATTGCTTGTGGGCGAAACAAAGACGTTCTTGCTGAATTGGGGGCTGCTTCTTCTAATATCCATACATTGCAGTTTGACGTAACAAACCATGAACAAACTCAGCAGGCGCTGTCCAGTTTGCCTTTCACGCCGAGTACCTGGGTTTTTAATGCAGGGGATTGTGAGTATATGGACAACGGTGTGGTTGACGCGAAACTCATGGCGCGTGTGATGAATGTAAACGTCGTTGGTGTTGCCAACTGCGTAGAAGGTTGCCAACCACACTTAGATAAAGGGCATCGCATCGTTATTGTGGGTTCTATTGCTTCAGAAGTCGCGTTGCCAAGGGCTGAAGCCTACGGCGCTTCTAAGGCCGCTGTGAGCTACTTTGCTCGCACATTAGCTGTTGATTTGAAGAAGAAGGGCATTCAAGTGGTGACCGTGTTCCCAGGCTTTGTTGAAACCCCGTTAACTGACAAAAATGACTTCGAAATGCCGATGATTATTTCTACGCAGCAAGCCTCGAACTCTATCAGAAAACAGTTGGCTGCCAACAAGACTCACATCTATTTCCCCGCGAGGTTTACCAGTATTTTACGTTTTATCTCGTTACTTCCATACAGTTGGCAAGCTCGCCTAACTGCTAAACTCGTGTCATAAGAAGGAATAAAAATGAAAACAGCAGGAAGAAAGAAGATAGCGATTGTGGGGACCGGAATTTCTGGCCTTACGTGTGGTTACTATCTACATAAAGAGCACGATGTCACCGTATTTGAAGCTAACGATTACATTGGCGGGCACACCGCGACGGTGGATGTAAAACTCGATGGTAAAGAATATGCGATTGATACGGGCTTTATCGTTTACAACGATCGCACTTATCCTAATTTCATCAAAATGATGAACGAGATTGGTGTCGAAGGATTGCCAACCCAGATGAGCTTCAGTGTAAGAAACGACGGCAATGGTTTGGAATATAACGGTCACACCGTGTCGACATTATTTGCACAAAAGCGCAATTGGGTAAATCCTAAGTTCTATCGTTTTATCTTCGAGATCCTTCGTTTCAACAAACTTGCCAAAAGCGTCGCTAGCAAACCATCGAGTCATTCTCAGACGCTAGGTGAGTTTCTTGATGAGCACAACTTCAGTACTTTCTTTTCAGATAACTACATTTTGCCGATGGGCGCTGCAATTTGGTCTTCGACTTTAGCAGACATGCGCGCATTTCCGCTGATGTTTTTCCTTCGCTTTTTCTTAAATCACGGATTGCTTGATGTCACTAACAGACCGCAATGGTATGTAATTAAAGGTGGCTCTCGTGAGTACATTCCACCTTTGACTCAAGGTTTTATCGATAAAATTCGACTCAATAGTCCGGTAGAAAAAGTGCTCCGTAGTGAGAATGGTGTGGGTTTAAAAGTTAACGGTGAAATGCACTGGTTTGATGATGTCATCTTTGCTTGTCACAGTGATCAAGCGATGAACATGTTAGGTGACATTAGCCCAGTCGAGCAAGAGGTGCTGGGTAATATGGCTTATCAAGCGAATGAAGTGGTGCTTCACACTGATACGAGTGTACTTCCAAAGCGTAAAGCGGCGTGGGCTTCGTGGAACTACCTACTGGAGGGCAGTGAAGACGAACAGCAACGTCTCCCTTCGCTTACTTACAACATGAATATTCTCCAACATGTTCAATCTGAGCACACATTCTGTGTCACGCTAAATAGCACTGAGCAGATCGAACCGAGCAAAGTATTACGGACGTTTACCTATCACCATCCAGTTTTCTCCACCGACTCTATCGCTGCACAGCAACGTAAAGAAGAGGTGCAAGGGCTGAACAATACTTGGTTCTGCGGCGCTTATTGGTACAACGGTTTCCATGAGGATGGCGTTCGCAGTGCGTTGGACGTAGTGAAAGGGCTTGAAGAGAAATATCGCGTTCAAACGGCTGTCAACTTAGAAAAAGGTGCTGCGTGATATGGATAGCCAAATGAACAGCCAGTTGTTTGTTGGCAACGTTCGACATCGCAGGTTCACGCCGATAAAACATGAATTGAACTACTCATTGTTTATGCCAGCTATTGACGTCGATGAGCTAAAAAAACTAGAGGAAAAAGTTTGGGGATTTGGCTCTCGTTGGTGGCATTGGGCACGCTTTAAACGCAGTGACTATGTTGGTGAGGGCTGTTTAAAGGTGGCCGTACACGACAAAATTGAAGAGTTAACAGGTGTTCGTTGTACCGGCAAAGTCATCGCTGTTTGTCATTTGCGCTATTTAGGACTTTATTTTAGTCCGGTGAATTTCTACTACGTTTATAACAAAGAAGGGGAATGGAAATACCTCTTAGCTGAAGTCAGCAATACACCTTGGAACGAGCGTCATTACTACGCAGTCGCTGCTGAGCAAAACGATGAAAACTTTGGATGGGAACAAGAGAAAGCCTTTCATGTTTCTCCGTTTAATCCAATTGACCAACAGTATCATTGGAAGATTAAACCACTGACGGACAAGTTAAGGATTCATCTTGAATGCCACACAAGCGAAAAGCACTTTGATGCGACGATGACAATGAAAGCTCAAGTGTTTTCGAGCAAAAGCCTATTGAAGTGTTTGATCGTTACGCCAATACAGACGGTAAAAGTAATGGTTGGTATTTATTGGCACGCATTAAAACTTTGGGTGAAAGGCGCGCCTTTTTATTCTCATCCTAAATATTCAACACACGACGAAATAGAAGCCGACACTAAAAAAACAGACAAAAAAAATAAAAAGCACAAGGAGAATTCTGCATGTTAAATACCAGTTCTATGACATTGCCGCGCAAATTGACGACAACACAAAAGGCGGCTCGCGGAGTTATTTTTCAATGTCTGCAAAAAATGGAAATCGGCTGCTTAACTGTTATTGAAAGCTTTAAGACGGAAACGAAAGAAAGAAGCGAGCGCTTTAATGCGCCCAACGGTGAATACAGCGGTCAGCCTGTTGTGGCGACGATTGAGGTAAAGCATCCTGGCTTTTACTCGCGAATCTTGCAAGGTGGCAGCATTGCAGCGGGTGAGGCTTATATGGATGGTTGGTGGGACAGCCCGGATCTAACCTCGTTAATGAAACTTATGGCTCTCAATATGCGCGCGCTAGATAAACTTGAAGAGAAAGGAAGTTGGCTGACTAAAATACTGTACAAGTTCAGTCATTGGACCAACCGCAATTCTCAAGAGAACTCTCGTAAAAACATTCATGCGCATTACGACTTGGGCAACAATTTGTACGAGTCATTTTTAGACGACAACATGCTGTACTCATCGGCCTTATATGCGCAACACAACGACACTTTGGAACAAGCGCAAATCAACAAAATGGATCGTTTGTGCCAGCAACTTGAGCTTCAACCATCCGATCGAGTGATTGAGATCGGTACAGGGTGGGGGGCTATGGCCATTTACATGGCAGAGCAATATGGTTGTCATGTAACGACAACGACGATTTCTGAAGAGCAGCATGCTTACGCTGAACAAAAAATTAGAGAGCGAAATTTGGGCGACAAGATCACTCTATTAAAACAAGACTATCGAGACCTTTCGGGTCACTACGATAAGTTAGTCTCGATAGAAATGATCGAAGCGGTTGGAAAACAATTTTTGCCTTCCTACATCAAGCAATGCCAATCATTACTCAAGCCGGGTGGTTTAATGGCAATTCAAGCCATCACTATCGCTGACCAGCGTTATGATTACTACAGTAACAACGTTGACTTTATCCAGAAATACATCTTTCCAGGTGGGTTCTTACCTTCGGTTACATCTTTAACTCAAGCTGCGACCAAATACAGTGACTTGGTGGTGAGAGACTTATTTGATATTGGTCTGGACTATGCGAAAACCTTGAGCGAGTGGCACTCTAGATTTAATCAAGCTGAAGATCACGTACGCTCTCTCGGTTATGACGACCGCTTTGTCCGCATGTGGCGCTACTACCTTAGTTATTGTGAAGGTGGGTTTTTAGCTCGAAGTATCAGTGCCGTTCACATGACATTCCAGCGACCTTAAACCGTTATGAAGTTGCTGATTGCCTCTACATGGTTCCAGCTCTGTTGGTTCTCTGCAGTGCTTGGGACCTATCAATGGCAGTGGCTAACACTGATCTTAACATTTATTACTCTTGTCTATTGTTGGAGGACGGACGCTTCTGCCTTGAAGCACATCGCGAGTATCGTTTTGGCGGGTGTAGTGCTCGATACGCTCAATCAACAGTTTTCTGTTTTTGTCTTTCCAACACAATGGTTACCCATTTGGTTGTTGTGCCTTTGGGTTCTGTTCTCTTGGTATGCCTATCAGCTCAAGCCTGTTTTGTACCGTTTCCCAAAAATCTACGTATCAATTATAGGTGGCGTTGGAGGAACCGTCAGTTACTACGCCGGTTACAAGCTCCAAGTCGTTGAATATGGATTTAATACCAGCGTTACGTTGGTCATTCTATTTGCTGAATGGTTTGCCATGACGCTTTTAATACTCAAGGTATACGGATATGAAAAGCTTGAAGAGAGATTTAACCCAGAGGCTGATTAAGGTAGTTGCTTCTCTAGTAGTTATGGGCTCCTTTGCTCTACAAGCTCAGCCAGTTGGAAACAGTGAAAACGCAGATAAGATGTCGAGTTGGAAGGGGTGGAAAACCGTCGGTGAGGCACAATTCACATGGTTCATCTTCGATATATATCAGTCTCGACTAAGCGCACCTGATGGAAAGTTCATTGTAAATGGCGATGTATCACCACACCCTCTGGCATTGGAGATTAACTATCAAAGAGACATCAGCAAGCAGCAGTTGCTTGATGTAACTGATGAGCAATGGGCAAAACTTGGTTTTACTGAACCATATCGAAAAAGTTGGATCAGTGAACTAAACCGTATGTTCCCTGATATAAAAAAAGGCGATGAGCTTACTTACTTAACCGATGGTAAAACTGGTCAGCTTCTTTACCGACAAGCTGGCATTGCACAAATCAAGACAGTCGGCTTCGTTCAAGATGAGCGAATGAACGATGCGTTTTTGTCTATATGGTTGTCACCTAATACAGAGTTCCCGAAACTTCGAAAACAATTAATAGGGCAGGTTAGATAGTGCTTAAACTAATTTTAAAATCAGTCGCCTTGGCCGCTGCGGCCTTACTTTCAGCATGCTCAGCAGATATCGATAATTATCAATCTTCTACACCGACTTTTGATTTATTCGGCTATTTTGAGGGCGATACAAAGGCGTGGGGGATGGTCCAAGATTACACTGAACAACAAACTCGTCGTTTTGAAGTCGACATAGTGGGTACTGTGGAAGGTAACACGTTGACGCTGGTGGAAGACTTTGTGTTTGATGATGGAGAGGTTGACCAGCGAATTTGGGTTATTACCAAATTAGAAGATGGACGCTATGAAGGTAAAGCAGAGGATATTATTGGTGTAGCAACAGGGGCTGAGCAAGGCAATGCGTTGCAGTGGCGGTATGACTTTGAGTTGCAAATGGATGACTCAACAGTAACGGTCGCTTTTGATGATTGGCTTTATCGTCAGGACGAGAAGCATGTTTTCAACCTCACCAAAATTAAAAAGTTTGGTATAGAGGTCGGGACAATAACCTTATTCTTCCAAAAACAGCCATAATAGTTGAGGGATTTATCCTCTTGCATTACTACCAAATAACCGAAATTATTTCTTCCTAACTAAAAAGGTTGACGCTTTCACGTCAACCTTTTCAATTGCAGATAATCAAGGTGTGATTACAGCTTATCTGTCAGCTCAACCGCTTGACCAATGTAGTTCGCTGGCGTCATCTCTTTTAGACGTGCTTTCTCGTGCTCAGGGAGCTCAAGACCGTCAATGAAGTTGCGCATTGCTTCGCCGTCTACACGCTTACCACGAGTTAGCTCTTTTAGCTTCTCGTATGGCTTTTCGATACCGTAGCGACGCATTACTGTTTGTACTGGCTCAGCGAGTACTTCCCAGTTTTTATCTAGTTCAGCAAGAAGCGCTTCACGGTTTACTTCTAGCTTGCTGATACCTTTTAGCGTAGAAGTGTAAGCGATGATTGCGTAGCCAACACCAACACCAAGGTTACGTAGAACCGTTGAATCAGTTAGGTCACGTTGCCAACGAGAGATAGGCAGCTTTTGTGCTAGGTGGCCGAATACTGCGTTCGCAAGACCTAGGTTACCTTCAGAGTTTTCAAAGTCGATTGGGTTAACTTTGTGCGGCATTGTTGAAGAACCGATCTCACCAGCAATGGTTTTTTGCTTGAAGTGGCCTAATGCAATGTAACCCCAAACGTCACGATCGAAGTCAATCAGGATAGTGTTGAAACGAGCGATAGCGTCGAACAGCTCAGCGATGTAATCATGCGGCTCGATTTGTGTTGTGTAAGGGTTCCAAGTTACGCCTAGAGACTCTGTAATGAATTCTTCAGAGAACTTGTGCCAATCTAGCTCTGGGTAAGCAGAAAGGTGTGCGTTGTAGTTACCTACTGCACCGTTGATTTTCGCTAGGATCTCAACGTTTTCGATTTGCTTGAATTGACGCTCCATACGGTACGCCACGTTTGCCATTTCTTTACCCATTGTAGATGGAGAAGCAGGCTGGCCGTGTGTACGAGATAGAAGAGGAATGTCGCGGTATTCAACTGCGAGTGCTTTGATAGCGTCAATTAGGTTACGGATTTCTGGAAGAATCACTTGCTCACGTGCTTCTTTTAGCATTAACGCATGAGAGGTGTTATTGATGTCTTCAGAAGTACATGCAAAGTGGAAGAACTCATTAACAGCGTGCAGTTCAGGAACGTCTGCTACTTTCTCTTTTAAGAAGTACTCAACCGCTTTAACGTCGTGGTTAGTTGTACGCTCGATTTCTTTAATACGGCGTGCATCTTCTTCAGAGAAGTTAGCAGCAAGGTCGTCTAGGAATTGGTTAGCTTCTGCGCTGAATGCTGGCACTTCTGCAATTTCAGCAGTAGCCGCTAGCTTCTGTAGCCAACGAATTTCTACGATAGTACGGTATTTTAGTAGACCGTACTCGCTGAAAATTTCGCGTAACGCAATCGTCTTACTTCCGTAACGGCCGTCTACTGGTGAAACAGCAGTCAATGCTGACAGTTCCATGATGTTCTCCTGAATTGGGTTTCTAAATTTCGTGAGCGTTATACCAATAACTGTGGCAATTGTCACGAATATTGCGCAAACGTTTGCGCGGGATTTGTTTTATTCGAAAAAAAGTAGCTCGCGATAAACGCGAGCTAGCAGAGTATTCTACATTCTGGCTAACAGGATTTGAGCCTGTTCGACCATTTTCTTTCGGCCAAAAATTAGATGACGACGTTTACCGCCTACTTGGCGCCACAGAACAGCACTACGAATACCAGATAGCAGTAGAGCACGGACTTTGTGTTGGCTTGCCGTTTGTTGCAGTACAGAAGGCGTGCCTGTTACTTGAATGCGTGGTCCAATAGGGCTAACAACATCCAAGTAGATGCTTGCTAAATTGCTGATCATTTGATCATCTAGCAGCTCAAAATGCTCTGACTGACGTTTGGCCATTTGGATACGGTCACCAAGCTGGGACATGGCATCGTTGCGAGCGCTTAACTTACGCTCTAGCGCCATTAAGCTAATGATGTAACGAGTGATCTCACTGCCTGATGGGGTGCTATCAATCCCTTTAACCAGACACTCCAGACCGAGCTTTAGATCGGCTTCGCGACCGAATACGCCAACGGTGTTAGCAGGGTTTGTGTTCAAAATAGCGTTGATTGATGTTTCAAAAGCATCTTGATCACAATGCCCGTTTCTCGCAACTTGTTGAACCAAAGCGACAGCTTGGCAAATACCAGCGAAAGCGATAGTACGGTCATAAAGTGTATTCGCCACGTAACGACTCCTAAGCTTGAGAATATTTAATGCGTTGCTCGATGATGCCGCCACCTAGACATACGTCATCTTTATAAAACACTGCTGATTGACCAGGCGTCACTGCAATTTGTGGTTCATCAAAGATCACTTTAATGTTTTCATCATCGATCGGGATGATTGTACAAGGAATATCTTCCTGACGGTAACGAGTTTTCACTGTGCACTTCATAACATCGCGAATTGGCTCACGATCTACCCAGTGAAGTTGTGACGCAAGTAGACCTTCTGATTTTAGCATCGGGTGGTCTTTACCTTGGACTGCGATTAGCACGTTACGCTCTAGGTCTTTTTCACCAACAAACCACGGCTCTTCGTTACCACCGCCGCCTTTACGGCCACCGATGTGTAGACCTTTACGCTGACCTAGTGTGTGGTACATCAAACCTTGGTGCTGACCGATAACTTCGCCTTCTGGCGTTTCGATGTTGCCTGGCTGAGCAGGAAGGTAACGGCCTAGGAACTCAGTAAATTTACGTTCACCGATGAAACAGATGCCTGTTGAATCTTTCTTCTTCGCTGTGATTAGACCTTGTTCTTCCGCGATACGGCGAACTTCTGGTTTTTCCAAATCACCCACAGGGAATAGGCTACGAGCAACTTGTTCGTGGCTTAGTGTGTACAAGAAGTAGCTTTGGTCTTTGTTGCTATCTAGGCCACGCAGCATTTGTGGCTTTTCGCCGTTTTCAGGGAAAGAACGACGCACATAATGACCCATGGCAATGTAGTCTGCCTCAAGCACTTCATCAGCGAATTCAAGGAATGCTTTGAACTTGATTTCTTTGTTACAAAGGATGTCTGGGTTTGGAGTACGACCGGCTTTGTATTCAGCAAGGAAGTACTCAAATACGTTATCCCAGTATTCGGCAGCAAAGTTGATGGTGTGTAGATGAATGCCTAGCTTGTCACATACTGCCTGAGCATCAGCAAGATCTTCTGCTGCTGTACAATATTCTTCGTTGTCATCTTCTTCCCAGTTCTTCATGAACAGGCCTTCTACTTGGTAGCCTTGTTGCTTGAGAAGATACGCAGAAACAGATGAATCAACGCCGCCGGACATACCGACGATGACTTTCTTTTGGCTGTTATCAGACATTACTAAACACCACTTAAATAAACGGGATGCAGATTCTATCAGAATCCACAGACCGGTGACAGATCCGAGATCGAAATCACAATTCGTTTCGCTGCATTTTTCTTCAACAGAAATTCGAACGGGCAATTTCGCAAGTATAGAAGAGGTATATATGGCATAGTTGGCAAAAATCCAAGAGGAAAGTCCAAATGACCGAAGAAAACCAGTTTATGCAAGAAGCCGAGTTGATTGAAATTGTTGAAAACCAACTTGAGGACGGCAATCCATTAAAAGTTAAAGAGACGCTAATGCGCTTAATGATGACAGGGACACCTAGAGAAGAAGCGGTTGCAATGATGGCATGTGCCATGTCGATTGAAATTTTCGATGTGATGAAAAATGAAGGTGAGTTCAACCTAAAGCGTTACTGCGAGCACCTTGAGCAACTGCCAGATCTAAGTTTTATGGAAGGTGAATAAGGAGTCTAGAAGAAAAAAGTGGCTAGCAAACGTTTGCTATAATTGCTTTTATTGCCGCTTTATTATTAGCGGTATAGAATCCGTTCTCCTTTTCATCCCCTTACTCAGACTGACAATATGAAATTTCCTGGACAACGCAAATCGAAGCACTATTTTCCTGTTCATGCTCGTGACCCGCTGGTGAGCCAAGCACAAGAAAGCAAGAAGATGACGCGCACTCACATCATTGGTATTGACCAAACTTTGGTTGATATTGAAGCTAAAGTTACAACTGATGTGATTGAAAAGTACGGTCTGAGTAAAGGTCACTCTTTGGTTATTGATGACGAAAGAGCAGAAGAGTTGTACCAGCAACTTAAAGAAGAGAACTTAATTACCAATGAGTATGCGGGTGGCACAATTGGTAACACGCTACACAACTACTCTGTGCTAGCAGATGATCGCTCTACGCTGCTTGGAGTGATGAGCCAGGATATCAAAATTGGCAGCTATGGCTACCGTTACCTTTGCAATACATCAAGCCGCATGGACTTGAACTATCTACAAGGTGTTGATGGCGCTATCGGTCGTTGTTTCGCTCTTATCACTGAAGATGGTGAACGTACTTTTGCGATCAGTGAAGGGCAAATGAACCAACTGCATCCTGATAGCATTCCAGAAAAAATCTTTAAAAATGCATCGGCGCTTGTACTAACGTCATATTTAGTACGTTGTAAAGAAGGCGACCCAATGCCTGAAGCAACAATGAAAGCGATTGAGTACGCGAAAAAGAATGATGTACCTGTTGTTCTGACTCTTGGGACGAAGTTCGTTATTCAAGATGACCCGAAATATTGGCAAGAATTCATTCGAGATAACGTTTCAGTCGTTGCGATGAATGAAGATGAAGCAGAAGCTCTGACGGGTGAGTCAGACCCACTTGCTGCATCTGATAAAACACTGGAGTGGGCAGATCTAGTATTGTGCACCGCGGGGCCTGTAGGCCTATTTATGGCGGGTTATACGGAAGATAGCGCGAAGCGCGAAACTTCTTTGCCATTACTTCCGGGCTCAATCGCTGAATTTAATCGCTATGAATTTAGTCGTCCGGCGAAAAAAGATACATGTGAAACACCAATAAAAGTGTACTCACATATCTCGCCATATATGGGTGGTCCAGAAAAAATCAAGAATACCAATGGTGCAGGTGATGCTGCGTTATCTGCTGTTCTTCATGATATGGCGGCAAACAAATACCATAAAGAAAATGTGCCTAATTCAAGCAAGCACAGTAACGAATATTTAACTTACTCTTCTTTTTCTCAAGTATGTAAATACGCAAACCGCGCGAGCTACGAAGTTCTCGTGCAACATTCTCCACGTTTGTCACGTGGGCTTCCTGAGCGAGAAGATAGCCTAGAAGAAGCATACTGGGAACGTTAATACACAGTAGTTTAATTAACCATTCTATAACTAAAGTAAAAGGCGCATTAAAAAATGCGCCTTTTTTATTTGTAATGAACCAAATAAAAAAGGCTCCCATTGGGAGCCTTTTAAAAATAGCGCGGATTTAGATCAGGAAATCATCCAGAGATTTACCTGCATCAAGTTGCTCTTGAATTGCAGAAGGTGTACGACCTTGGCCTGTCCAAGTCTTCTCATTACCGTTTGAGTCTGTGTATTTGTATTTAGCTGGACGAGGTGCACGCTTCGCTTTGCCTTTCGTCTTAGTTTCGCCAGATAGCGCAGTAATAAGCGCTTCTACGTCAATACCGTCTTGAGCAATTTTCTCTGCGATCTCTGCTAGCTTAGCTTCTTGCTCAGCTTGTGCTGCACGTTCTGCTTCTTCTGCTTCACGACGCTCTTCTACAACAGTAGTTAGTTTATCTAGAGCTTCTTCCAATTGTTCTAGAGTCAGCTCACGAGAAAATGCACGAAGGCTACGGATATTTAGAAGGGTTTTAGTCAGCTCTGACATAACGATTCCTATTAAAAGGTTAATGTGTTGGGCACTTTTTATCGTTACGATTAAATAATGCCAATCTATAAATAAACAAAGAGTCCTTATATTTAACTTTATCTTTTCCTTATGTGCAAATACTAAATCAAGATTTTGTTTAAATTTAGCTATTTTTTAAAAGCAATAAATATTATTACACTCGAAATAAATCTTATTAGATGAGAATTGAAATCAACACTCGTTATTGTATAGAGATAGAGCCAGCTTGGTTTTTATAAAAAAAGTTGAGTTATTACTTAAAAATATGAAGCGTCCATCTTTGATGGAGTGTCATATATCCTTAATTTATTGATACAAGATAAACCATGATATTTTTAAGGTAGTAATAATGTTTCATAAATAACAAAATTGATGTGATTTCAGTTGCACAAAACTAACTTGAAGTAGACAAGGTTTATAAATTATCTCAGTCATTATTTATTTGTTTAATTTAGTTTGATGTGTTGCATTGACTCTCATCATAAGTACAATGGCTGCTACCTGATGCAATATTGCAGACAATTTGTTGTTAATTTGTACAGTTAGTGGTTAATTGTTTGTTGTTGCCGTAGAGGCGCGGTCTCGAAGAGTAGCTATTATTGGGGTGATGCCAATGAATAATAGTGGAAGGCGAAGATTGCCGAAGTAAGTAACTCATCAAAGTTACTTGCTGGGGTTGTATCTGAAAGGAACAACACTGCCATAGTATATATTCACATTAAACTATGGAGCGCTACTGTAGGGTTGGGTGGAGTGTTCGCTTCCCTGTCGCTAAGTTCAACATGAGCACGTATCGTATGCTACGTGACTTGTCTGCAGTAGATCTCTAGCCAAACTTTGGTTTTTGAAGATCATGAATTTAATAGATTTTTCTAGTTCTCCTGTTTCATTATTGCCACCTATTGTCGCTTTGACTTTGGCGATTCTGACTCGACGTGTATTAGTTTCCTTAGGTGTAGGTATCGTGCTGGGTGCGGTTCTACTTAATAGCTGGTCTATCGGTGATACCGTTAGTTACGTGAGTTCTCAAGTTTCTTCTGTCTTTATTGAAGATGGCGGAATTAACACTTGGAACATGAGCATTGTTGGTTTCCTAATCTTATTAGGTATGACAACTGCATTATTAACGCTATCTGGTGGTACTCGTGCATTTGCCGAATGGGCACAATCTCGAGTGAAGAGTAAACGCGGCTCCAAACTTCTTGCTGCCTTTTTAGGCGTATTCATTTTTGTCGACGATTACTTTAACAGTCTTGCTGTTGGTGCCATTTCTCGTCCAGTAACCGATCGTTTTTATGTGTCTCGCGCGAAGCTTGCATACATTCTAGACTCAACTGCTGCACCAATGTGTGTGATCATGCCTGCTTCTAGCTGGGGTGCTTACATTATTACGATTATCGGCGGTATCTTAGTCTCACATGGGATCACTGAGTATTCGGCTCTTGGCGCGTACGTTCGTCTTATTCCAATGAACTTCTACGCAGTTTTTGCACTGCTTATGGTGTTTGCTGTGGCGTGGTTTGGCCTCGATATCGGTAAGATGCGTGAGCATGAAATCTCTGCATCTCAAGGCCGCGGCTTTGATAAAGACAAAGAAAACGACTCGCAAGAAGCGCATGATCTAAACGAAGAGCTAGATATCCGTGAAAGCGAAAAGGGTAAAGTGTCAGACTTGGTACTTCCTATCGTGACGCTGATTATTGCGACTATCGCTTCTATGCTTTACACGGGTGGCCAAGCATTGGCTGCTGACGGCAAAGAGTTTGCGCTTCTAGGTGCGTTTGAAAATACAGATGTAGGCACATCACTAATCTACGGTAGCTTGCTTGGCTTAGCTGTCGCATTATTTACTGTTGTGAAGCAAGGTCTTCCAATGGGTGAAATTGCACGCACACTTTGGATTGGTGCTAAGTCTATGTTTGGAGCGATTCTAATCCTAGTATTTGCTTGGACTATCGGTTCGGTTATCGGTGACATGAAGACGGGTTCTTACCTTTCTACAATGGCGCAGGGCAATATCAATCCACATTGGCTACCGGTTATCCTATTCTTGTTGTCTGGTCTAATGGCATTTTCAACCGGTACTTCTTGGGGTACGTTCGGCATTATGCTTCCAATCGCGGGTGATATGGCTGGTGCAACCGATCTTGCGCTAATGCTCCCAATGCTAAGTGCAGTTTTAGCCGGTGCCGTTTTTGGTGACCATTGTTCACCTATCTCCGATACCACTATTCTGTCGTCGACTGGTGCACGTTGTAATCATATTGATCACGTATCGACCCAGTTGCCTTATGCATTGTCCGTGGCGCTAGTTTCCTGTGTTGGCTTCATTACTTTGGGGATGACTGCGTCAATTGCATTCTCATTCATCGCTGCATCAATCACATTTATTATTGTATGTGGAGCACTTTCTTGGTTGTCGAAGTCTAAAATGGCATCGTGTCAAAATGTCTAGTACAGCTCAGTGTTTTTAATAAAGAGGAAGCTCCGCTAAATTTAGCGGAGCTTTTTTTTAACGCGATTTAGGTGAGGGGGGCAATCGCGTTTTTGGGGATAATCGTTTCGTGTTAAAAGCGAGCTGTTTGTGTTCTGAGCACTCCTTTCTGTGCTGCGATAGAAAATCTATCAACCGACTTCTTCTTAGCTCTAAGCAAAGACTGTGCCCGGTTTAAGTTGTTGATTTTAAAAGTAGTAATATCAAGAGATTTCTGATGAGGGGCTAAGTAAATGATATATGATGAGTTGTCTGTTACACAGTGTCACGTTACACCTGTACAGCAACTAAACATTTAAGTTGTATTTCTTTATTAGACGATAAAGCGTTGTTCTTGAAATACCAAGATGACGTGCAGCCGCACTCATATTGTGCTTATTTTCTTCGATAGCTTGCAGTAGGTAGTCGAGATCAATTTGGTCCACTGAAGGGAGTAATTGCCTTTCATTATTATCAAGGCCCAAGTCGGCGACGAGAAGCGTGTGATCTTCACACATGACAATCGCTCGTTGGATTACATTTCGCAGTTCTCTTACGTTACCTGGCCAACGATGTTTGAGGAGCTTGGCTTTCACTTTATCCGACATTTTTTGTACCTGACCATGAGACAAATCGGTCAAGAAGTGTTCTGATAACATAAGGATATCTTTCCCACGCTTTCTCAGTGGAGGAATAGTTAATGGCAAGATATTAAGCCGATAGAATAAATCTTCACGGAATCCGCCTTGTACAACCTCATTTTTCAAATCCACGTGGCTCGCAGCAATGACTCTACAGTCCACGTCAATGAATTTATCAGCGCCGACTTTATGGATTTGCTTACTCTCTAAAAAGTGCAGAAGGTGGATTTGTAGATCCGGCGGCATATCACCAATCTCATCTAGGAATAGGGTACCTTTATGTGCTTTTTGAATAAAACCGATACGATCTGAAATCGCTCCTGTAAATGCTCCTTTTTCGTGACCGAAAAGTTCGGACGCAATAAGACCACTTGGAATTGCGCCGCAGTTAACTTCAACAAAAGGTGCCGAGTGTCTGTTCGACAACTGATGAATAAGACGAGCACAGAGACCTTTGCCCACCCCTGTTTCACCCTGAATGAGTACTTCAGCATCACATTGAGCGTACTTTTGGATTGCCGTGCGAAGTTCTTGGATACATGCACTATTGCCGATTAATGGGTATAGTGTTGTATCGCTGAAATCCACAGCTTGTTTGTTACTACCGTTACGCAGTTTCATGGTTAATCACTATTTTTTGCCCCACTCAAATAATAGTTTTGAATGAGTCGTCTCAAACGTGAGTGGATGTCTCTTTATTGAGAATGATGTCAATTACTAAGGGCGGTGAGATCTAAATAGTTGTTTTGATGAAAATTCATACTATTCTTCTTTTTCTTTAAGAATAGGGTTGAATAGAAACCTAATTTCTACCCATATACTCAACTGAAATTAAATTTAAATCCTTTAAAATCAAGTAACTATAAAAAATAGTTAGAAAATGCTAAATTCAGTATTGAAAAATATAGAATCCTTGGTTAGTGTGGTTACTAACGAAGCAACTCAATAGAGCCTTAAATAAGTATGCGTAATTTTGCAATGAACATTCATCACCATCATCACCCAATCTAGTCTTTCGGGCGATGCACGCATACCCGGGAGGCAGGAAACTCCCGGAGGTGAAATCAAAGTAAAAGCAGATTTTAAACCCTCGGGAGACTCCAATCTCTCGAGGGTTTTTTAGTTTTATTAATTCAAAAATTACTTAGATATCAACATCTTGCACAGGGAAAAAGCAATGCAAACACAACGCTTAAGAATCGCAATTCAGAAAAAAGGTCGCCTTAGCAAAGAGAGCCAAGCTCTGCTAAAACAGTGCGGCGTAAAATTTAATGTAATGGGTGAGCGTTTAGTGGTTCACTCGGAGAACATGCCAATTGATTTGCTTTTGGTTCGTGACGATGACATCCCTGGCTTGATCATGGATGGCGTGGTTGACCTTGGTTTCATCGGAGAAAACGAACTAGAAGAAGTTCGTCTTGATCGCAAAGCTTTGGGTGAGCCATGTGAGTTTGTTCAACTTCGTCGACTGGATTTTGGCGGTTGTCGCTTGTCTATCGCTATCGACAAGGATGAAGAGTACAACGGTCCACAAGACTTAGCTGGTAAGCGTATTGCCACAACTTACCCTCAACTCCTAAAAGCTTACATGGATGAAGCAGGCGTTCCATTCTCCACATGTATGCTAACTGGCTCTGTAGAAGTTGCACCTCGCGCAGGTCTAGCTGACGCTATTGCTGATTTGGTATCGACTGGCGCAACGTTAGAAGCGAATGGCTTAAAAGAAGCGGAAGTGATCTTTAAATCTAAAGCGACGCTGATTCAACGTATCGGTGAGTTTGATGCAGACAAAACAGCACTGATTGAAAAACTACTGACTCGCATGCAAGGCGTACAACAAGCGAAAGAGTCTAAGTACATCATGCTTCACGCGCCAGCTGAAAAGCTCGATCAAATCAAAGCACTACTTCCTGGTGCTGAGGATCCTACGGTTCTTCCTCTTTCTGCAGATAAGCAGAAAATGGCTGTTCACTTAGTGAGTTCTGAAAACCTGTTCTGGGAAACCATGGAACAGCTAAAAGAGTTAGGTGCTAGCTCAATCCTAGTGCTACCAATTGAAAAAATGATGGAGTAAACATCATGAGAACAGTCGTTTGGCAATCTTTAAGTGAAGAGCAGCAAGATTCGATCTTAGAACGTCCTGCTATTGCAGAAGGTGCAAATATCACTGCAGCAGTGTCTGAGGTTATCGCTAAAGTTAGAAATGAAGGCGACTCTGCTCTCAACGAGCTGACAGAAAAGTTTGATCGCGTTAAACCTGAGTCCATTCGTGTTTCTTCTCAGGAAATTAAAGCCGCTTCAGAGCGCTTGTCTGAATCAATGAAAAACGCATTAGAGCAAGCTTATGCCAATATTTCTAAATTCCACAAAGCGCAAAAGCCACAGCCAATTAAAGTCGAAACTCAACCGGGTGTGCTTTGTGAACAAGTAACACGTCCAATTCAAAAAGTGGGTTTGTACATTCCTGGTGGTAGCGCGCCATTGCCATCGACGGTTTTGATGCTTGGCGTGCCTGCGAAAATTGCTGGCTGTCGTAAAGTTGTGCTTTGCTCTCCGCCTCCAATCGCTGACGAGATCCTTTACGTAGCAAAATTGTGTGGCATTGATGAAGTGTACAACGTCGGTGGTGGTCAAGCTGTTGCTGCAATGGCATATGGTACAGAGACCGTATCAAAAGTTGATAAGATTTTTGGCCCGGGTAACGCTTACGTGACGGAAGCAAAGCGTCAGGTGAGCAATGATTTCCGTGGCGCAGCGATTGATATGCCAGCGGGTCCTTCGGAAGTTCTTGTGGTTGCGGATGAAACAGCGGACCCAGATTTTATTGCGGCGGACCTTCTAAGTCAGGCAGAGCATGGACCTGACTCTCAAGTTGTACTTGTGACGCCATCAGCCATTATTGCAGATCAGGTGACAGATGCCGTTCGTCGTCAATTGAAAGAGTTGTCTCGTTCAGAGATTGCAGAAAAAGCGCTCGCATCGAGTTTAATCATTATTGCTGAATCGATCACCCAAGCGATCTCTATTTCTAATTATTATGGTCCTGAGCACTTAATTGTTCAGACTAAGAACCCACGCGAGCTTCTGCCTCTATTAGACAACGCAGGTTCGATCTTCCTTGGGGATTGGTCGCCTGAATCTGCAGGTGATTACGCATCGGGCACTAACCACGTTCTTCCTACTTACGGTTACACACGGACATATTCAAGCTTAGGTTTGGCTGATTTTTCTAAACGAATGACGGTTCAAGAGCTTTCAGCTGACGGTCTTAAAAATCTTGCGCCAACGGTTGTCACCATGGCTGAAGCAGAAGGTCTGGACGCCCACAAACGTGCTGTTACTATCCGTGTAGAAAAATTAGCAAGTAAGTAAGAATAAGAGAGTAAAGAGATGGAAAAGCTAGCGCGTAAACAAGTCCAACAACTAACACCTTATCTTTCGGCTCGCCGAATTGGTGGAACAGGTGACGTATGGCTGAACGCCAACGAATCGCCATTCAACAATGAATACAAAACAGACTTTGCTCGTCTTAATCGTTACAGCGAATGCCAGCCGAAAGAACTGATTTCTGCTTACGCCGCGTATGCTGGAGTGAAGCCAGAACAAACGCTGACTTCTCGCGGCGCAGACGAAGGTATTGAGTTATTGATTCGTGCTTTTTGTGAACCGGGTGAAGACACGATTTTATACTGCCCACCGACTTACGGTATGTACGCCATCAGTGCAGAAACCATCGGTGTAGAGCGCAAAACGGTGCCGCTAACGTCAGATTGGCAACTAGACCTCGCAGGTATCGAAGCGAATCTAGATAACGTGAAACTGGTTTTCGTATGCTCGCCAAACAACCCAACGGGTAACTTAGTTAAGCGTGACGATATTGTCTCTCTGCTTGAGATGACAAAAGACCGCGCAATCGTGGTCATGGACGAAGCGTACATCGATTTTTGTCCAGAAGCGTCAACAGTAGATTTATTGGCAGAATATCCAAATCTAGCGATTCTGCGTACTCTGTCGAAAGCTTTCGCGCTTGCTGGTCTTCGTTGTGGATTTACGCTAGCAAACGAAGAACTGATTAACGTCCTTCTTAAAGTGATCGCACCATATCCAGTACCGGTTCCAGTTGCTGAAATTGCTACTCAAGCGCTCTCTGAAGCAGGCCTAGCGCGAGCGAAGTTCCAAGTTCTCGATTTGAACGCGAACCGAGCTTACTTACAAGTTGGTTTGTCGATGATTCCGGGTCTGGAGGTTTTTGAAGGGTGGGGTAACTACTTATTGGTGAAATTCCCAGATGGCGATGCTCTTTTCAAAGCCGCTTGGGATACGGGCATTATCCTGCGTAACTCGCCAATTGAGAACTGCGTGCGTATCAGTGTTGGTAACCGCGACGAGTGTGAAAAGACAATGGGTTTCATTAGAAACTACTATTCATAAATAGAATTCTCAACGTTCTCGGTTTATGCCGAGAACGAAACAAGATTAGTAATAAGGAAGTTCGAGTGAGCAAGCAACAAAAAATCCTATTTATCGACCGAGATGGCACGCTGATTGTTGAGCCACCGATTGATTTCCAAGTTGACCGTTTAGATAAGCTAAAACTAGAGCCATTTGTTATCCCAAGCCTGTTGTCGTTGCAGGATGCTGGATACCGTCTAGTGATGGTCACTAACCAAGATGGTTTGGGTACTGACAGCTACCCACAAGCTGATTTTGATGCACCGCACAACATGATGATGGAGATCTTCGAGTCTCAAGGTGTGAAGTTCGATGACGTGTTGATTTGTCCTCACTTTGAAGAAGATAACTGCTCTTGCCGTAAGCCTAAGCTAGGCATGGTGAAAGAGTACCTTCAAGGTGGCAAAGTTGATTTCCAAAACTCTGTCGTGATTGGCGATCGTCAAACCGATCTTCAACTTGCAGAAAACATGGCAATTCGTGGTATTCAATACAACCCAGAAACCATGGGTTGGAAACAGATCCTGAAAGATCTGACGGTGAAAGCTCGTGTTGCTGAAGTTATTCGTACCACGAAAGAAACGGACATCAAAGTTGCGGTTAATCTTGATGAGCAAGGCGGTAACGATATCTCAACGGGTCTTGGTTTCTTCGACCACATGTTGGATCAAATTGCGACGCACGGTGGATTCCAGATGGTGTGCAAAGTAGAAGGTGATCTACACATTGATGATCACCACACGGTCGAAGATACCGCTCTTGCGTTGGGTCAAGCATTGAAAGAAGCACTGGGTGACAAACGTGGTATTGGTCGCTTTGGCTTTAGCCTGCCAATGGATGAGTGCTTGGCACAATGTGCACTAGATCTATCTGGTCGTCCTTACCTTAAGTTCGACGCGCAGTTTAGTCGTGAGCAAGTGGGGGACCTTTCAACAGAGATGGTAGTTCACTTCTTCCGTTCTTTAACTGACACACTAGCGTGTACACTGCACCTTTCTTCTACGGGCGACAATGATCACCACATCATTGAGAGCCTATTTAAAGCGTTTGGTCGTACTCTGCGCCAAGCAATCAAAGTAGAAGGCACTGAGCTACCGAGTAGTAAAGGCGTACTTTAAGGCTAACGTTAGCAAGGAGAAAAACAGTGACAGAACAGAAAGTTGTCATTATCGATACTGGCTGTGCCAACGTTTCTTCGGTGAAGTTTGCCATTGAACGCCTAGGCTATGACGTAACGATTTCAAAAGATCCACAAGTTGTATTGTCGGCAGATAAGTTATTCCTACCGGGAGTGGGAACCGCCAGCGAAGCGATGAAAAACCTAGAAGAGCGTGACCTTATCAGCTTGGTAAAACAGGTAGAAAAGCCGCTATTAGGTATCTGTTTAGGCATGCAGCTGTTGGGCAAAGTGTCTCAAGAAAAAGGCCAGAAAGCCGACGAGTTAGTTGAATGTCTCGGACTTTGTGATGGCGAAGTGAAGCTGCTACAAACTGGAGACTTGCCGCTGCCGCATATGGGTTGGAATACCGTTTCTGCAAAAGCAGGCAATCCGTTGTTCAAAGGCATTGAAGAGGGTGAGTACTTCTATTTTGTGCACAGCTTTGCGATGCCAGTTGGAGACTACACCATTGCTGAATGTGATTACGGAAATCCATTCACTGCTGCGGTTCAAAGCGGTAACTATTATGGTGTGCAATTCCACCCAGAGCGTTCTTCAAAAGCGGGCGCGAAGCTTATTCAAAACTTCTTAGAATTATAAAAGGGATTTAGTGTGATTATTCCAGCTCTTGATTTAATTGAAGGACAGGTGGTTCGCCTTTATCAAGGTGATTACGGCCAAGTAACCGAGTACAAAGTCGACCCAGCAGAGCAGTTCAATTTGTACCACCAAGCGGGTGCTAACTGGCTGCACTTGGTGGATTTAACTGGCGCGAAAGACACGACAGCACGCCAGCTAGATTTGATTGCAAAGCTACTAGCAAGCACACCAGCGAACATCCAAATCGGTGGTGGTGTGCGTACAGAGCAAGACGTGATTGATCTGCTAGAAGCCGGTTCTCAACGTGTTGTAGTTGGTTCTACAGCAGTAAAACAACCAGAGCTTGTGAAAGGTTGGATGGAAAAATACGGCGCAGAGAAAATCGTTCTCGCGCTAGACATCAACATCGATCAAGACGGCACGCGCAAAGTTGCCATTTCTGGCTGGCAAGAAGATTCAGGCGTGACTATCGAAGCTCTGATCAACGATTATCTGACGGTAGGTCTACAGCATGTGCTTTGCACGGACATTTCTCGTGACGGTACGCTAGAGGGCTCAAACGTTGAGCTTTACGTCGACCTATGTAAACAGTACCCACAAGTGCAGTTTCAATCTTCAGGCGGCATTGGCTCATTAGCAGATATCGAAGCACTAAAAGGCAGTGGTGTGGCTGGCGTGATTGTTGGTCGTGCGCTGTTAGATGGTAAGTTCACAGCAGAGGAGGCATTTGCATGCTGGCAAAGCGAATAATTCCATGTCTTGATGTTCGTGATGGACAAGTGGTGAAGGGCGTTCAGTTCCGCAACCACGAAATCATTGGTGACATCGTTCCTCTGGCGCAGCGTTATGCTGAAGAAGGCGCTGACGAGCTTGTGTTCTACGATATTACCGCTTCAAGTGATGGGCGTGTCGTTGATAAAAGTTGGGTCGCTCGCGTTGCAGAAGTGATTGATATTCCGTTCTGTGTCGCTGGTGGCATTAAATCAGCAGAGGACGCAGCGCGCATTCTTGAGTTTGGTGCAGATAAGGTATCTATTAACTCTCCTGCCTTGGCGAACCCTCAGTTGATTACTGACCTTGCTGATAAGTTTGGTGTGCAATGTATCGTCGTTGGTATCGATTCATACTACGACAAAGAGACGGGCAAGTATCAGGTTTACCAGTTTACTGGTGATGAAGAACGCACCAAAGCGACCCAATGGGAAACGCGTGATTGGGTGCAAGAAGTACAAAAACGCGGCGCTGGTGAAATCGTACTTAACATGATGAACCAAGACGGTGTGCGTAACGGATACGACATCGAACAACTGAATATGGTGCGTGAAGTGTGTAACGTGCCATTGATTGCATCGGGTGGTGCAGGTGCCATGGAGCACTTCGCAGAAGCCTACCAAAAAGCCAATGTGGATGGCGCGCTTGCCGCATCGGTATTCCACAAACAAGTCATCAACATTGGTGAATTAAAGCAGTATTTGAAACAACAAGGCATTGAGGTACGACTATGAGTGTAAAAGCCGCCGAAGTAAGTTCGCTAGCTGAGCGAATCAACTGGGAAAAGGTGGATGGTCTGGTACCTGCCATCGTACAAGATTTTCAATCAAGCCAAGTGCTGATGATGGGTTACATGAACCAAGATGCGTTGGCAAAAACGGGCGAAACAGGTCAAGTGACGTTTTTCTCTCGTACCAAGCAGCGTCTTTGGACGAAAGGTGAAACCTCTGGCAACGTATTGCAACTAGTGAACATGCAGCTAGATTGCGACAACGATACGCTACTGGTTAAGGTGAATCCCATTGGTCCTACGTGCCACTTGGGTAATACAACTTGCTGGGATGTGGACCCTCAAGAGGAGTCACAAATGGTGTGGCTTCATCAACTTGAGCAGCTACTGGCTGCCCGCAAGAGTGCCGACCCAGATTCCTCTTATACTGCCAGTCTTTATGCCCGTGGCACCAAGCGTATTTCGCAAAAAGTGGGCGAAGAAGGCGTTGAAGTCGCGCTTGCGGCGACGTCGGGCGATAAGGCGGAGTTAGTGTGTGAATCAGCAGACTTGATTTACCACTTAATGGTATTGCTTCAAGACCAAGGCTTATCGATGAATGACGTAGTGAACAAGTTGAAAGAGCGTCATAAGTAAACTTGCTTATAGATAAGTGAAAGCCCCTATGCTCTCAAGTCTAGGGGCTTTTTTTAATTTAGTGTTCTTGATTCGGGGGTAAAAACCGGCAACAGTGCTGGTGGCGATTAGATTCTGAATCACGCTCGTCCCTCGCTGTTCAGAATGACGGTATATTTTCTAATGGTATTTGAAGTCGCGTTATCTATTTCAAACGAAAGTACATATTCACGTTATTCCGACTAGCTTAGGTGAGATCAGGAATCTCATTAAAGCGAGCTCAATAAGCTAAGCGTGGATGCCTTTACCCACAACACTTCTTAAACTTCTTACCGCTTCCGCAGATACACGGATCGTTACGACCTAGCTTTAGGCTACTAACTGGCTGGCTCAATCGTGGATCCTGTTCTGGCTCTTCTTCAGGAAATGTGCCGTCAATGTAGTACCAAAGCCCATTTTCTTTTACGAAGCGAGAACGTTCTGTCATACAGTAGCGTTTGCCGTCTTCATCAAAATAAGCGCTAAACTCGACAAAGCCTTCATTGTCATTACTGCCAGTTTCTGTTTTTAATACTTCAAGTTTGCACCAATCGCTGTCGATAGATTGGGCAATGCCTTCTCGTTGTTCTTCTGCATTACAGCTTGGGTGGTACGTGTTCACCACGTAATCTACTAGACCTAACACATGCGCACTGTAACGAGAGCGCATTAACTGCTCCGGAGTGGTAACGTCAGCATGGTTATTGTGGGCAATTTCACAACACTGTTGGTAGGTGCGGTTAGAGCCGCAAGGACAAGAAGAAGCCATAAAATGAAATCTCGATTAATTAAGCGGTAAAAACAAACAACCTCACAATTGCGAGGCTGGAGGTGAGGCATTATAGCGGTTTAGGGCGTTTGAGACAGCAGTTCTTGAGCCCACTCGGTAGATTGATTAAAAGCGTCTGCTAATTGAGGCTCGGTTAATTTAAGAACGGTGCAATACCGCTCAGCTAATTCCCAGTCTGCTTGTTCGTAGGCGATCGTCATTGAAAGTAAGTGGCCAAGTACGCCTTTTCGACTGGTTAATGCGAGTTTTATATCTTCGTCAACGGGGATATCTTCAATGACATCCGAGAGCGGTTGATCGAGCAAAGATCCGAGTAAAGAAAACATGCCTGTCAAAAAAGCCTGCCCAGGGTCATACCTAGTGTTCATTTGACTAAGTAACAGTTCACACATTCTTGCACGCTGAATCGCCAAGGAGTAAAGAGAATCTGGTTTATCTTCTTGAACGGACGCAATGGCAACTAAGGAAATAAAGCGTCGTAGTCGCTCTTCACCCAGATAAATAAGTGCCTGTCTGAACGATTTGATCTTAGTCGTTAATGTATATCCTGAATTTACGTAAGTAAGCAACTTGTATGACAGCGTCACATCAATAGAAAACAGACGTTCAACCTCATTGAAGTCGATGGGCTTATCTGCAATCTCTTTACACAGCTGTATGACGGTAAGAAACGCGGGGTTCAACCGTTTTTTCTGGATCATCTCAGGCTTGCTGAAAAAATATCCTTGAAAATAGTTAAAGCCGGCTTCTAAAGCTTGCTCAAATTCTTCATAGGTCTCAACTTTTTCAGCAAGAAAGTCGATTTTAAATGGGCTTAATGCCTGAATAAAAATAGCGGCTTTCTTGATCGGTACGAGTCGAATGTCAAACTTGATCATGGAAACGTATGGAAGAAAACGTTTCCAAGCCTTCGTCGGCACAAAATCATCTAAAGCAATTTTGTATCCGCACTCATGAAGGTGCTTGATGGCTTCTAGCAGCTCTTCTGTCGGTTCACAATCTTCAAGGACTTCAATGACGAGAGACTCTTTGGGAAACAGAGTTGGGACTAGATTCACCAAGCTTTGATGCGGAAAGTTAACAAAGCCAAGTTTGTTCCCTAATGTGTTGTAATGCGTCGACAAAAAATGGTCGGATAGCAGTCGACTAGTAGCCAGCTCTGGTTCTACTTCAGGGAAGGTATTTTTAGGACCGTCTCGAAAGAGAAGTTCGTAACCTATGGTTCGTTTTTCTCTATCCAGAATCGGTTGGCGAGCTACGTAAGAATACTTCAATTAGGTACTTCGTTCTGTTTAACTTAGTATTATGATAATAGCGATTTTTTACAAAATATCTACGACTTGAGCGTGAATCTTCTACACGCTCTACATGCTTAACGCAAATTCTGTATGAATGGTCTCGTTTGTAGGTCAAAGCCATCAGAATTTACTTGTAAAACTGAGCCTTGCGTATACCAATCCCCTAAAACTATCCGGGTCTTTTTAACGCCATCGACGTCAAAAAAATGTGTATTCGGGCGATGAGTGTGACCATGAATCATTAAGTTGACGCAATTCTGAGACATCACTTTCTCGACTTCATTTTGATTGACGTCCATGATGTCTAAAGGCTTGCTCATTTTATCATCACGAATATCGGATTGAACTTTTGAGACAATTTTCTTCTTAATAAACCAAGGAATGTGATTAAACAGCCATTGCAACCAAGGTTGATGAACAGTCTTACGGAATTTTTGATAATCAATGTCGTCAGTACACAGGGTGTCACCGTGGAGAATAACTGCTTTAGTACCATAAAGGTCTATGAGGCTAACTTCATCTAATAATGTAATGCCTGTCTCTTTACAGAAGCGTTTTCCCAATAGGAAGTCGCGATTGCCCTGAATGAAATAAACAGGAACGCCAGTCTTTGTTAGTTGCTGGAACTCTGTACGGATTTGATTGGCAAAAGGAGTTTTGTCATCGTCTCCAACCCAAAACTCGAACAGATCGCCTAATACATAAAGTGCATCGGCTTTCGTTGCTTCTGTTCGCATGAACGTCACAAAACATTCCGTAATATCCGGACGCGATGGGGTGAGGTGAAGATCGGAAATAAATAATGTTGTCATAGAAATAAGGGGAAGCGATGCCTCCCCATTAACTTATCTCTTAGAAATAATTCTTACGAATTATTCTTCAATTGTTGTACCAGTGATTACTACGTCCTCTAGAGGTACGTCTTGGTGCATGCCGTAAGAACCAGTGCTAACGCCTTTGATCTTATTTACGATGTCCATGCCTTCTACAACTTCACCGAATACACAGTAACCCCAACCATCTAGGCTTTCGCTACGGAAATCTAGGAATGTGTTGTTGTTTACGTTGATAAAGAATTGAGAGCTTGCTGAATGCGGTTCCATAGTACGTGCCATAGCAAGTGTACCCACTTTGTTGCTTAGGCCGTTGTTTGCTTCGTTCTTGATAGGTGCACGTGATGCTTTTTCACGTAGACCAGGTTCCATGCCACCACCTTGGATCATGAAACCGTCAATAACACGGTGGAAAAGAGTGTTGTCGTAAAAGCCATCGCGGCAGTACTGAAGGAAGTTTGCGCTAGTCTCTGGCGCTTTCTCTTCGTTTAGTTGAATCTTGATGTCACCAAAATTAGTGTGAAGGGTGATCATGCTACTTTCCTTTACTGTGTTGTGTTGAGCCCGAGATTCTAGCCTAAGTTCTAGTGCATTAAAAACTCAGGAAGAGGAAATTCTTCGTTTTGTGCTTGAAGTTTAGCCGATTATCGTTTTATCGGTTAATTGCTATTACCTAACCAGGTCGGAGTTGATATACTCGACCTTCTTTTATTCATTCACAATCATAGATAGAGATCATGTTAAAGATATATAACACACTCACAAGACAGAAAGAGGAATTCAAACCAATTACAGCTGGCAAAGTCGGCATGTATGTCTGTGGAGTTACCATCTACGATCTCTGTCACATCGGTCACGGTCGCACTTTTGTCTCCTTTGACGTGGTATCACGTTACCTTCGTTACCTAGGTTACGATCTAACGTTTGTACGCAACATCACAGACATCGATGATAAGATCATTAAACGTGCGGCTGAAAATGGCGAGTCTTGTGACTCACTGACTGAGCGCTTGATCGGTGAAATGCACGCAGACTTCGACGCATTAAACATGAAGCGTCCTGATATTGAGCCTCGTGCAACCCAGTTTATTCCAGAAATCATCGAACTTGTTCAAAAACTGATTGAACGCGGTTTTGCTTATGTTGCGGACAATGGCGATGTAATGTTTGAGGTTCGCAAGTTTGACGAATACGGCAAACTGTCTAAACAAGATTTGGATCAGCTGCAAGCGGGCGCGCGCGTTGATGTCGAAACAGCCAAACGCAGCCCACTAGACTTCGTTCTTTGGAAGATGTCTAAACCAGGTGAACCTACGTGGGAATCACCATGGGGCCCTGGTCGTCCAGGCTGGCACATTGAATGTTCTGCTATGAACTCTTCAATCCTAGGTGATCACTTTGATATTCACGGTGGCGGCTCTGATCTTCAGTTCCCACACCACGAAAACGAAATCGCGCAATCATGCTGTGCACACGACACTAAGTACGTAAATACTTGGATGCACAGTGGCATGGTGATGGTAGATCGCGAGAAGATGTCTAAGTCTCTAGGCAACTTCTTTACTATCCGTGACGTACTTGGTCACTACGATGCAGAAACGGTTCGTTACTTCCTTATGTCTGGTCACTACCGTAGCCAGTTAAACTACAGCGAAGAGAACCTAAACCAAGCACGCGCTTCGCTTGAGCGTCTATACACTTCTCTACGTGGTTTGGATCTAAATGCTGCTCCTGCTGGTGGTGAAGAGTATGTATCTCGCTTTACAGCAGCGATGAACGATGACTTCAATACGCCAGAAGCGTACTCAGTTCTGTTCGACATGGCGCGCGAAGTTAACCGTCTGAAAACAGAAAACCTAGAGAAAGCGAGCGAGCTAGGTGCGCTTATGCGTGAACTAGCAGGTGTGATCGGTATTCTTCACCAAGATCCAGAAGCCTTCCTAAAAGGTGATGCAGGTAACGATGATGAAGTGGCTGAAATCGAAGCTCTTATCAAGCTGCGTAACGACTCTCGCGCTGCGAAAGATTGGGCGAATGCAGATATGGCTCGTGACAAGCTAACCGAAATGGGCATTGTTCTGGAAGATGGTCCAGAAGGCACAACGTGGCGTCGTAAGTAATTGAATTTTCAATTTTAAAGGGCTGATAATTCAGCCCTTTTATTTTCCATTTCCATAAATTAAAACTTTAACTTTAGGTAATGCTCTGTGGCTCAGATGTATTTCTATTACTCAGCAATGAATGCGGGTAAATCAACAACGCTTCTTCAATCCTCTTTCAACTATCAAGAACGCGGCATGACGCCAGTTATTTTTACGGCTGCACTAGATGATCGCTTTGGTGTTGGTAAAGTGAGCTCTCGTATTGGTCTTCAATCTGACGCACACTTGTTTCGTCAGGATACCAATTTATATCAAGAGATCGCAGCTCTGAATGAGGTTGAGAAACGTCACTGTATTCTTGTTGATGAGTGTCAGTTCTTGTCGAAAGAGCAGGTTTACCAACTTACTGAAGTTGTTGATAAACTGCATATTCCAGTATTGTGTTATGGCCTTCGCACCGATTTTCTAGGCGAACTTTTTGAAGGCAGTAAGTACCTGTTATCTTGGGCAGACAAGTTGGTTGAGCTCAAAACGATCTGCCACTGCGGTCGCAAAGCGAATATGGTTATTCGTACCGATGAACATGGCGTGGCGATTAAAGAGGGCGATCAAGTTGCGATCGGCGGTAACGACAAATATGTCTCCGTGTGCCGTCAGCATTACAAAGAAGCACTCGGTAAATAATCCGTATTAATACAGAAAAGCCACCGTAATCGGTGGCTTTTTGTTGTCTGCTAGAAAGGGCTTAGACTAAGTCAAAACCAAATCTCTCTAGCAAAAACTGATAAGATAATTCTACCTGCGGAGGGATGTTTTGCTCGGTTTGAAATCCTTTCTCTGGATAGCTTTTTACACGAGAGAAATCTTCCATTAGTGCTTCTAGCACCATCATTAGTGGCATGTCTTCATTAATATATTCAAAAAACGGATGAGCCGTAGAGCTTACCTGGAGCTGGGAGTAGGGTGACTGCCACTGTTTTTCAAATGTCGCTATAGCTCTGCGTTCCATAAATGGTTTTTGCACCAGAATAAACGATGAGCAATGTTTTCCTTCTTCTTTCAATCGCTGCTCAGTAAAGCGAACGTTTTCTCCACTGTTGGTGGATTCAGTTTCGAGCAAAATTGCTTCACTGGGCACACCTGACATCTTGGCAATTTCGGCAAAAGTTTCCGCTTCGCTTTTTTCAAACAGTCCATCGGTAAAACGACCTTCTCCCCCTGAAAATACAATCAAAGTCGCTAACTTTTGGTGGTACAGATTTGCTGCATGCTCTGCTACACGCACATCGTTACTGCACATCACAAACAAACAGTCTGCGGGTTTCAGCTCATGTTTGAGTTGCATGTAATCCCAAAGTGTTTCTATGTGTCGATAGAGTTTCATAGCGCGTCCAAAGTTGAGTTGAAATGAAATTGATAGCCAAGTGAGAGTAGCTTGTCTGCGAGAATGCGCTTATCCGTTTGTTCTGTGACTGGTGGAAGAGGTATCTCACTTTCGCTCTTATTTATAGCGGCTTGGTAGAACTCCGCCTTGCTGACGGTATGCGGTGTGGTCACGTTAATAACTTGGTTACTTAAATTATCTAAAGCAAATTTGACCGCCGATACCGCATCATCTTGATGAAGCATATTAGCAGGCGCTTTACGACTGACTTGTTTTAGTCTCATTGCAAAGCGAGAAGGGTGCCTATCTGGCCCAATTAGCCCGCTACAACGCATAATGACGAAGCTAATATTAGAATCGATAACATGCTGCTCGGCTTGCAGCATAATACGTGCATTGTCAGAGAAATAAGGGCTGTCGGCTGCTAAAGAGAGCGACGCATCTGCTTCTTCCATATCTGAAGCTAGGTTGGGATACACCGTTGTAGAGCTAATCATAACGAGCTTTTCAACGTTGTTTTGCTTTGCTGCGTTTGCGAGCATTTGCCATTGTTGGGCGTATTCTTGTCCGCGTCCTTTACGAAAACCAGGGGGAAAAGCACCGACAACGTGAGTAATTTGATGTTGCTTAAGCAACTCATCTAGCCGTTTCGCCGCGTTAAGTTGATTAAAATCGAATAATGCGGAGTGAGTTAATGAAGCGGGTAACTCGTTTAACCGAGCTTGGTTACGACGAGTAACGACAACGTGGTGTCCGTCTTTCATCAAAGTTTCTGCTAGCGGAGTTCCGAGCCAGCCTGCACCTACGATCAATGTATTTGCCATTTGGGTCTTCCTACTTACTTATTTATGTCTGCTCGAATAGATTGAGCAGCTCTGCTTTGGCTTGTTGATGGAGGGGATCTGAATGCCATTTCTGATGTTGAATAAGGTCAACATTGACTTGCCAAGCCAGCTTTGTGAAATCATCCCCAACTCTTTTCAGTGTGTTCGGTGAATACGCGACTAAATGCTCCGGAAGAAAGCACCAACCAAACCCTTTATTCGCTAATTCCAACAAAATATAGTAGTTATCAGCGTACCAGATATCCGGGCTGAATGCTTGATTGAGACCACATGGCTCTGCGTTTTTGGAGCGTATGACCAGTTGACGATGTTGTTTGAGTTGATCAATGTGAGTGACGCGTTGCTGTGCTAGAGCGTGCGTTGAAGAGACATAGACATCGAACGCAATGTTACCAAGATTAGTGAAATCGATATGTCTCGGCATTTGTAAGTCACTCAAAATAATCCCAGTAGTGGCGCGCTCCGATTTGACCAATTCAATGATATCCGGACTTGAAGCTGTTAAGCATTCAACTTGCAAATGTGGAAAGCGTTGCTCTAAATTTTTTAGCACGTCGGGCAAGCGAGTCAGAGGAATCCCTTCATCAATGGCTAAAACCAATTTATTCGTTGGTGTTGAAAAAAGCTGTGATGCTCTGTTGTTCAATCGGTCTAGTTGGCTGATTGCCGCTTGTGCATAAGGTATGAGCGCGAGGCCACTCTCGGTTAATTTCGGATATCGACCAGAGCGATCAAATAGATCAACACCACAGTCGACCTCCATATTTATGATGTGTTGGCTGACTACGGATTGAGCTCGCCCCAGTTTTCTTGCCGCGCCTGAAAATGATCCGGTTTCTGATGTAGCAATGAAAGCTTGCAGTTGTTCGATGGTAAACATATCGCTTTTGCCGATGGTATCTAACTTTTTGTTATCTGAATAATAGATAAAATTCTAAGCATTGAGTAGAACTATTTGGACAGAGAAATATGACTCGTAACGAACGAATTTTTCATGCAGTACTTTTTGAGTTAATCGCACTCGCGATCATTGTGCCAGCGGCTTCATTGATCACCGGAAAGGGATCGAGTGATCTCGCGTTGGTTGGGATTGGGTTGAGCATGTATACCGTCGTGTGGAATTACATCTACAACTTGTACTTTGATAAGTGGTTTGGCAGCAATCGAACTGAGCGAAGTTTAGCGATGCGTTTTGGGCATACAATTGGATTCGAGGGAGGGTTGATCTTTATCTCTATAGCCGTCATTGCTTGGTTCTTAGAAATTACGCTTCTTCAAGCTCTGGTGTTGGAAGCTGGCTTCCTAGTGTTCTTCCTATTTTATGCCACGGGCTTTAATTGGTTGTACGACAAGGTTCAGCCATTTAGCAAAATGAAAAAACGATTAGCACCGCAGGTTTCGGCAGGAACAAAATGCAGGGACCAATAAAAAACGCCACCGAATTCGGTGGCGTTTTTGTTCAAATTACACAGAAAGGACTCTTAAAATCTTATCCGCATGCTCTGCGACTTCAATACCTTCATCTGTTAAATAACCACCATCAGGCTGTGTACAAAGTTGCTTCTCGTATAGACGAGCAACGGCTGCCTGCATTTCTTCTGACGCGTCTGTATGAACTTTAATACCAGTTGCAGCACTACTTAAGTCGAACTGAAGAAGTAGGTTCAATTCGGCGATATGTTCAGCTGAATATTTCATAAATGATTCCTTTACGCTTTTTTTACCAAGCTAGTCTGAAAAGAAGAGTTGAGCAACATTAAACGATAAGAAGTGTTAAGTATGGCGCTATCAGGCTGATATAACGCAGGATCTTTGTTCGAAAGGCAGAATACTTGTTAAGTATCAATGATTGTTACGATTGCGAATGATAGTTGACCTTTATCGGTTGATCTCTCGATAACAACATTTTTAGTAAACATGTCAAATAGCGCTTGAAAAAGTAGGAAAATGGAGCGATTATCCGCGCCTCTTTAATTGTTTCTAAATGTTACACCACAATGAACTTCAATCAGTTTGACTCACTATTACCGCCTCAGGCTGCGGAACGCGCGGCTGAAGTGGGGGTAGGTAAAGCAACTAAAGCACCGATCAAATCTTTTTTATTGGCAATTTCTGCCGGACTTCATATTGGTATTGCGTTCATCTTTTACACCACGGTGACAACAGGTGCAGGCGACCTTCCATGGGGTATTACCAGGCTAATCGGTGGCCTAGCCTTCAGCCTTGGTTTGATTCTTGTTGTCGTTACAGGTGGTGAGCTTTTCACTAGCTCAGTATTAACATTGGTAGCGCGAGCGAGTGGAAAGATCTCGTGGCAAGCGCTCATCAAAAACTGGTTTGTGGTTTATTTCGGCAACATGGTTGGTGCTCTTTTGTTGGTAGCATGCATGTTGGTCACCAAGCAGTATATGTTTGATCACGGCCAAGTTGGCCTCAACGCGATGGCGATCTCTCAACACAAATTGCACCATGGTTTCTTTGCTGCTGTTGCGCTTGGCATCATGTGTAACGTGCTGGTGTGTATTGCTGTTTGGATGACGTTTAGTGGACGTACATTAACTGACAAAATAGCGGTCATGATTCTGCCAGTAGCTATGTTCGTGTCGGCAGGTTTCGAGCACTGTATTGCGAACATGTTCCAAGTACCCATGGCGATTGGAATCAAATATTTTGCACCGGAAGCATTTTGGCAAATGACAGGGGCGGATATTGCAAACTATGCGGACTTAAACATGATGGGGTTCATCGTAAATAACCTTATCCCTGTAACGATAGGGAACATCATTGGTGGCGGTGTATTCGTTGGTATGTGGTATTGGATGATTTATCTACGTGATGAAGACAAGCATTTACGATAAATCTAAAAGAATAAAAGAAAGGCGAGCCAAATGGTTCGCCTTTCTTTTATTCGTGTCGATAAGTTTCACACAAATCGAGTGAGTTAAATCAGCTCTTCATTGATGCCAAAATCGGTTGGGAGCCAATGAGAAGTCACTTCCTTTGGTTCTTGAACGAGCCAGTCCAGAGGTGCATCGGATAGGAGTTCATCGTAATTTTCTTTGATCATTAAGACATCCATGTACGTCTCTCCAAGTTTGTGGTCACTATCTTTACTCTAAAATTAGAATATGTCAGGCAAGTGATCAAAGCATGACGATTAGATTGATCACTTATGTTGCTATGTTTCTGGTTGCGTATGGGTTTAGGGTGTTTATCCACATTTTCTGTGGATAACCTGTCTCAAAGGCCGTGCGTATCTAAACTTGCAAAGAAAATTTCATAAAATTAGAGGCTTATACTCGAGAGAATTCTGTCTGACTTTTCTCCAGAAAGCGTCTTGATGAATGTTGAAAGAATGAATGAGTTATTCAGTTAAAAGTGCGTTTGACTTGATAATACAAGCCCTTTCACTGGCTTTGTTCACACGCTTAAACTATCTATGAGTTTTGGTAGGTTCTGGTTGTTGGATTTTTATTTTGATCCGGCCTTCTTTCGTTTGTACCCAGCTCAGTGTCATCTCCAGCGTAATAGCGACGGAGGTACTCAACATGACGAAAATAGCCAGCATAATCACCAACTGATATTTAATTGCAACCATCGGGCTTGCGCCACCTAGAATTTGACCAGTCATCATGCCTGGCAAGGTAACCAGCCCTGTAGTGGCCATAGAGGCTAAAGTTGGAGCAAGTGACTTTCTAAGGGCCTCTTGAATGAAGGGGAATGATGCATAACGAGGAGAGGCACCAAGTGAGATAGCAGCCTCGTATTCTGATTGTCTCTGTTCAAAAGCCGTAAATAAATTCTGCAGTGCGATGATGTTACTACTTAAGCTGTTACCCAATAGCATGCCCGCAAGTGGGATCATGTACTGGGCGTTGTAAATAGGGGATGGCTGCACTAGGCCTGCGGTAATCGCTATAAGAAGTGGAATTAGACCACAGGTTAAGCCTGTAAGAAGAGGAAGCATAAGTGGCTTTTTAGGCAGGCGAGCTTTTCCTGCAATTGAGCTTGCGCCAATCAGTAACATGATGGCAAGCCAAAGTATATTGACAAGTAAGCTGTTTAATTGAAAAAGATATTCTAAATACACGCCAATCAATATGAGCTGAAGTGTCATACGAATAACACTAATTATTGTGTCTTTCGCAATCCCTAATTTTGTAGCGGGCATTAATAAAGAAGGGAACCAACAAAATCAGACCAAACAATGCCAGTTTGGTCCAACTTATATCCACCACGCTATCCATAATCGCTCCTCGAAAATCCGCGAATAATTGTAACTAAGCTCCTCCTTTATATGAACATCAATGTGCATTTTTTGATGTTCTCAACGTAAACCTTTAGCGCTATTCTTGTCATTATTTCGCATCATTTTATTCACAATTGATTATCTTTTGACGGGTTTTTAAGCCAATTTATGACCCGTTAATTACTATCCAAATGTAACTTATGTTTGGTAAATGTTGTCATTTTAACAATTGGTTAAAAGACTTATTTTGTCACATCTGTTCATGTTTTTTAATAAATAACATCAATCAATCACATCTCTGGATGAGCTCAAAAAAGTGTTGAATTACAAGGCCTGAGAGCTCTTATTTGATTGAACCTTACTATTAGTATGGTCTAACATTTTCCATTAGAGATTGTAAAAAACTTAAGCTTGGTTACGCGGGCTTTTCAATAACACTAGATACAAAATAGGCAAATGTATGAGTGATGTTAATAAAATTGAGAGTGGTGAAAAACGCTCCCTGGAGTGGAAGTCGTTCCTCTTCATTGCAGTTGTTCTCTTCCCAATTCTGAGTGTGGCTTTTGTCGGCGGTTACGGGTTCATCGTTTGGATGTTGCAAGTGTTCTTCTTTGGACCTCCAGGCGCGCACGGCATGTAAGCCTGTGAGCTCATAACCACACTTTTGAAAAGATTTTAAGAGAGCAAATAATGAAATCATTAATCATTAAACTGTGGCGTACCATGACGCGCCCAGCTGTACATATCAGCCTAGGTGTGCTGACTATGGGCGGCTTCATTGCTGGTGTTATCTTTTGGGGTGGCTTTAACACCGCTCTAGAAGCAACCAACACAGAAGAATTCTGTATTAGTTGTCACACAATGCGTGACAACGTGTACGTTGAGCTGCAAGAAACGGTTCACTGGAAAAACCATTCAGGTGTTCGTGCTACTTGCCCTGACTGTCACGTTCCTCATAACTGGACAGACAAAATTGCTCGTAAAATGCAGGCATCTAAAGAGGTATTTGCACAGGTATTTGGCAACTACGATGAACCTGGTGTGTTCGAAGAGCGTCGTATCGAACTTGCGAAACACGAATGGGATCGTTTCTCGGCAAACAAATCTTTAGAGTGTAAGAACTGTCACAACTACGAATCGATGGATTTCGAGCAAATGTCTCCAACCGCTCGTATCCAAATGAAGCAAGCAGCAGAGAAAGATCAAAGCTGTGTTGACTGTCATAAAGGTATCGCGCATAACCTGCCAGCAGGTATGGACAGCATCGGCGGTATCGTGGGTGACCTAGAAGGTATGACTTCAAATACAGATTACTCTGTAGGTCAGCAACTAGTGAGTGTTCGTCACCTACCAATTTACTTTGATGCACAAGGCACTAAAGAAGCCGGTCTTCTTAATCCTGCATCGACCGTTAAAGTTCTTGAAGACAAAGGCGAGTTCGTTGAAATCGAAATCGACGGCTGGCGTAAAGCGAAAGGCTTCGGTCGCGTAATTCAAGAAGACTTCGGTAAGAACATTGCGACTGCGTCTCTGATGAAAGAAGCAGCAACAGACAGCAACATTGTGACGACTGGCGAGAAAAAAGTGGATGAGCTAACAGGCCTTCCTTGGGAAAAAGTCGCGGCGAAAGTATGGATTAAGAAAGAGTCTATGCTGAACGACATCAATCCTGTTTGGGAAAAATCTCGTGAAGCGTACAAGACCAATTGTTCTGTATGTCACACTCAACCTGCGGAAGCGCACTTCGATGCGAACACCTGGCCAGGTATGTTCGACGGTATGTTGGCGTTCGTTAACCTAGATACAGACAGTGAAGCCCTGATCTTGAAGTATCTACAGAAACACTCTTCAGATTATGCTGAAGGTCACCACTAATAAGCGTCGGATTGGAGTAATTTAAATGGCTATTACACGAAGAAGTTTTCTTAAAGGTGTAGCAACCACAAGTGCAGCGTCAGTTATTGGTCCTAGCTTATTGGCGTCCGCCTCTGCCAATGCGGTTGAGACGACAGGTACTTGGAAAGTAACAGGTTCTCACTGGGGCGCGTTCCGCGCCCACATCTACGCGGGTAAAGTTCAAGAGATCAAACCGCTAGAGCTAGACAAAAACCCAACAGAAATGTTGAACGGCATCAAGGGTATTATCTACAGCCCTTCACGTGTGCGTTACCCAATGGTTCGTCTAGATTGGTTGAAGAAACATAAATACAGCGCGGATACTCGCGGTAACAACCGTTTCATCCGCGTGACTTGGGATGAAGCGCTAGATTTGTTCTACCGCGAACTAGAACGTATTCAAAAAGACTACGGTCCATGGGCGCTACACGCAGGTCAAACGGGTTGGAACCAAACAGGTTCATTCAACAACTGTACCGCGCACATGCAACGTGCAGTAGGTATGCACGGCAACTTCATCACTAAAGTAGGTGACTACTCGACGGGTGCAGGTCAAACCATCATGCCTTACGTACTTGGTTCAACCGAAGTTTACGCACAAGGTACGTCTTGGTCTGAAATCCTAGAGAACTCTGACAACATCGTTCTTTGGGCTAACGACCCAGTGAAAAACCTTCAAGTAGGTTGGAACTGTGAAACGCATGAATCATTCAAGTACCTAGCACAGCTAAAAGAAAAAGTTGCGAAAGGTGAGATCAACGTTCTGTCCGTAGACCCAGTGAAGAACAAGACTCAGCGCTACTTAGAGAACGATCACTTGTACATCAACCCGCTGACAGACGTAGCGTTCATGCTTGCTGTGGCGCACGTGCTGTACAACGAAGACTTGTACGATAAGAAGTTCATTGATACTTACTGTCTAGGCTTTGAAGAGTTTATTCAATACGTTCAAGGTAAGACAAAAGACAAAGTAGAGAAAACACCAGAGTGGGCTGCGGCTATCTGTGGCGTGAAAGCGGACAAGATTCGCGAGTTCGCACGTATGCTAGTCAGTGGCCGTACACAGATCCTGATGGGTTGGTGTATCCAGCGTCAAGAGCACGGTGAGCAACCATACTGGGCGGCGGCTGTGGTTGCTGCAATGGTTGGTCAAATCGGTCTACCTGGCGGTGGTATCTCTTACGGTCACCACTACTCAAGTATCGGTGTGCCTTCTACTGGTTTCGCGGGCCCTGGTGGCTTCCCTCGTAACCTTGACCAAGGTATGAAGCCGAAGTGGGACAACAACGACTTTAACGGTTACAGCCGTACTATCCCAGTTGCACGTTGGATCGACTGTCTGCTTGAGCCAGGCAAAGAGATAAACTACAACGGCGGTAAAGTGAAACTGCCAGACTTCAAGATGATGGTTATCTCGGGTTGTAACCCATGGCACCACCATCAAGATCGTAACCGCATGAAGAAAGCGTTCCGCAAACTTCAAACGGTTGTAACGATCGAGTTTGCGTGGACTGCAACATGTCGTTTCTCTGACATCGTTCTACCTGCGTGTACGCAATGGGAACGTAACGATATCGACGTGTACGGTTCATACTCGAACAAAGGTCTGATCGCGATGCATCGTCTCGTTGATCCATTGTTCCAATCTAAGCCTGACTTCCAAATCATGAGTGAACTAACTCAGCGTTTTGGTCGCCGCGAAGAATACACTCGTGGTATGAGCGAGATGGAGTGGATCGAAAGCCTATACAACGATTGTAAGAAAGCGAACGAAGGTAAGTTCGAAATGCCAGAATTCAATGAGTTCTGGGAGAAGAGCGTACTAGACTTCGGTGAAGGTAAACCTTGGGTTCGTCACGCGGACTTCCGTAAAGACCCTGAGCTTAACCCTCTAGGTACACCGTCTGGCTTCATCGAGATTACATCACGTAAGATCGGCCGTTACGGTTACGAACACTGTCAAGAGCACCCAATGTGGTTCGAAAAATCAGAGCGTTCACACGGTGGCCCTGGTTCAGATAAATACCCATTCTGGTTGCAGTCTTGTCACCCAGACAAGCGTCTGCACTCTCAGATGTGTGAATCTGAAGAGTTCCGTGCAACTTACGCGGTGCAAGGTCGTGAGCCTGTTTACATCAACCCAGCGGATGCGAAAGCGAAAGGCATCAAAGACGGTGACTTAGTGCGCGTATTCAACGGTCGTGGTCAGCTATTAGCTGGTGCTGTTCTTACTGACAGCTACCCACGTGGCGTTATTCGTATCGAAGAAGGTGCATGGTACGGTCCTCTAAACGAGAAAGAGGGCGCAATCTGTACTTACGGTGACCCTAACACGCTAACGCAAGACATTGGCTCTTCTGAACTTGCGCAGGCGACTTCTGCGAACACATGTATCGTAGACTTCGAGAAGTTCACCGGCAAAGTACCGCCAGTGACTTCATTCGGTGGTCCAATCGAAGTTGCTTAATTAATGCAATTCACATCAATCGAAATACCAGCCTTCGGGCTGGTATTTTTTTTAACCAAAATTTCAGTGAGCGTTATCTCAATAATAAATTTGTGACGCTAAACGACAGTAGGATTCGTGACGTTGATAACGAATTGGGTGGGACAAGCAGGGGATAATGAACCAAGCTAAACAATAATAATTAAGTGAGTAGACTCTTTATGGCTCAGAGCATTCAATTGGCAAATCACATTGAGATCACTGTGAATAACAACGACTTCCAAGTTGAAGTTGAGGGTAATCAATTACATTTTTCTTTTGCTGGGCTTCACAATAAAACGTTTACCGACCGTGAAGTGTTGTTCGAGATGCCGTTTTTGTACGAGCACGAGGCCAACGTGATTGGCGATGGCTTCCAAATGCTGGCGCAAACAGCGGGAACGGTTAGCCATCCCGTTGATATTGGTCGCTGTCCAGACAACAACCCTTCTTATCGAATCTATCCCAAAGATGCCCCTAAACGTTACTACAACTATTTAGTGGTGGAAGGCTCGGCTGGCTATACCTTGTTTGGCTTCACATCATGTCATCGCTTTGCGGGCTATTTTGATGTTGTACTGCGTGATGGACACTGGGTTTTATCTGCCGCGATTGATGGTGAGTTTACTCAAGTGGCGGATTGGGAAAGTAATCAACTTGAATCCGTGGCGGTACTCTGCGGCCAATCTCTGTCTGAGCTTTATCAAATCTATGGAGAGATGATTGCAGAGCATCATCCTGTTCGCCAAGGTGTGACACAAGATGCGCCTGTCGGTTGGTGTTCGTGGTATGCCTACTACGCAGACGTGACAGAGCAAAACATCATGCAGAACGTTGATTGCATGCAAGATAAGCTTGAAGACCTAGAGTGGGTACTTCTGGATGATGGCTATCAAGCCTTTATGGGCGATTGGTTAACCCCATCGGATAAGTTTTCTGGTGGTGTGAAAGAGCTCATTCATAGTATCCGTGCAAAAGGCAAAAAGCCGGCGATTTGGATGGCGCCCTTTATTGCTCAACCTGAGTCGGAGATCTTCAAACAACACCCAGAGTGGTTTGTTCGTCACAAAGATGGAAGCTTACTTAAAGCAGAAGATGTCACATACGGTGGTTGGCGCTGCACGCCTTGGTACATACTCGATACCTCAAACCCAGAAGTACAAGACCATCTGACGAATGTAGTCTCTGTCATGAGACAAGAGTGGGGCGTTGAATTGTTCAAGCTAGACGCGAACTATTGGGGCACTTTGAAAGGTGTGCGTAAACAGTCTGGTATTACCGGCGTTGAGGCGTATCGCTTAGGAATGGAAGCGATTGCTAAAGGCGCTGGTGAGGCGTGGCTTTTAGGTTGCAACGCGCCAATGTGGCCATCTCTAGGGCTTGTGGATGCAATGCGTGTTTCTGATGACGTAGAACGCCATAGTCGTCGTTTCGAGCAGATAGCCAAAGAAACCTTTTACCGTAGTTGGCAGCATCGAAAACTGTGGCAAATTGACCCGGATTGCGCGACATTCACGTCATTAGCTAATCAAGCCGCATCCAGAGAAGAGTATGAATTTCATCGCACGGTGTTATTGGCGTGTGGTGGTTTGCTGCTGTCTGGCGATCCGCTCCCTGAGATTACGCCATTTGCAAAGAAGACATTGGCTAAGCTCATGCTACGTCAACAACGTAACCAAGAGCCAGCAAAGTTCACGGCTTTGAGTTTAAATCATGCGTTTTTAAAACTAACGACGAAGAATGACCTTCACTGCTTGTTTAACTATGCCAGCTACGGGGCGATGGAATTTACGCTGACGTCTGATCAACCGATGGATTGGTATGATTACTGGACAGGAGAAAAGCTAAACCAAGAACCTTGTCAGTTATTAATGGTGAGCGTTGATAAAGGGTTAAATGCGAAAGCGATCGTCACGGCATAACGTGAACCAAATCGTTCGATTATAAAAACAAGAAAGGAGCCTACTGTGGCTCCTTTTTCGTTTTGACGTCCTGAGCGTCAGAACTCGAATAAAAAGTAATACCCGTATCCAACGATAAAAGCAGGAATGGACGAATAAATAGTCGCGACCAAAGCGGCTTTCGGTGCCATTGCAATGGCGGGGAATAGGGCGTCACCATCATTGGAAATCGCATTTGCCAGCTGCGCCGAAAGTGGCGCTGCACCAGAGATGTACAAGCTGGTGACTAAAATTTGCGGACCACAACCAGGTAGCATACCAATGGCTAAGCCAGCTAATGGCATCCATATCCCCCAATGAGAAAAGGTTTCTACGAGATTGATTCCAGAAAAATAGGTTGTCAGTTCAAACGCCAGAAACGCCACGATCACCCAAGCACTGACGAAATTCGTATCTTGGGCTGCTTTTTGAATCGGGTGTGAGTCCACAATTTTTTCATCTTCAGAGACCGTTGACTGATAATCGCCGAGCTCTTTTGTCATCGCCCACAACGACATTGTGATCACCGCGAAGATAGCGCCCAGCCATTCAATGGTATTGGCCTGCAAAGACAACAGCTGATTAATATCGATTTGGAAAGACATTAACACAGCAACGACGCTGGCAGGCACAATAAGCCATTTCCAAAACGCGCCTTGTAGATTGATTGCACGTTGTTCAAGTGGCGTGTGACGGTCTGTCTGGTGTTGGCAACAAGCATGTGTCTGAGGCGCTTCTTTTGGTTCTGGGCGCAGAAAGTTATCAGCATGAAAAGCATTAACGACCAACCCTGAAAGAGTACCCACGATTATGCCTAATCCAACCACGCCTAATCCAACACTTGGTTTGGCGGCAAGAAGTAAAAAGGCAGCGTCACCCATTGTTGAAGTAAGTACCGCGACAATCGCACCAAATCCCACTCGGCCACTAATAAATTGCGTTGTCACAACAATAGCGCCACCACAGCCAGGCAAAGCACCCAATAAAGAAGCAAAGAAAACCTGATGATTACGCGAGCGATGGTAGAGCTCGGTAATTCGATTGGTTTTCGACATAAAGTTTGAAAGATAATGATAAATTGCCAATGTGGCAGCAACATAGCATGACACCGCCCAGAATGAGTCGGATAGCGTCTGTACGGCAACGTCACGTGTATTTTCATTGCCTAGCAAAATGAGCATGACGATAGGGATCAGCAATCGCTTATAAGCTAAACGAAACTGAGTAGGCTGAAACAACTGTTGTGCAGAGTGTAAAAATTGGGTCGCGTTCATCGTTTACTCAAATGCAAATAGGAATAATTATCATTATATGTAAATGAGATTTATTCGCAATAGCATTGTGAACTTTTCTTCGTGTCAAACTCTCTGAAATCAGGTAAAGTATCGGCCTTTGTGAGCAAACACGCCCTAATTAACTGTATTAGGCGGCGTATAAAATTGACTTGAATAGGAAGAAACATGATTCTAGTTGTAGGTCATAAGAACCCAGACAGTGACAGTATTTGTAGTGCACTCGTTGCAACTGAACTTCTAAAAGCGCGTGGCGTTGAAGCTATGCCAATTCGCCAAGGCGAAATCAACCGTGAAACTCAGCACATCCTAGAAGTTGCTGGCGCTGAAGTTCCTGAGCTTCGCACATCAGTTGCGGGTGAGACCGTTTGGCTAGTAGATTACTCAGATCTAGCACAAGCACCAGACGATATCGCAGAAGCTGAAATTGCGGGTATTGTTGACCACCACCGCCTAGGTGACGTGATGACAGTAAACCCAATGGAAGCATGGATCTGGCCTGTTGGTTGTACCAACACTGTTCTATTCAACATGTTCAAGATTGAAGGTCACGCGATTACTCCACAAATCGCTAAGCTAATGATGTCAGCAATTCTATCTGACACAGTAGGCTTCGCTTCTCCAACTTGTACACAAAAAGACAAAGATGCCGTTGCTGAGCTAGCGGTAATCGCAGACGTACAAGATGTTGATGCATTCACTAAAGATCTTCTAATTGCTAAGACAAACATCGAAGGTCTATCTGCGGCTGAGCTTGTTGAGAAAGACCTTAAAGGTTACCCATTCAACGGTCGTGACGTAGTAGTAGGTCAGGTTGAGCTTGCAACACTAGAGCAAGTTGACGGTATGATCGAAGCACTAGAAGCGGATCTAGAAGCGCGTTGCGAAAAAGACAACCTTGCATTTGCGGCTGTAATGCTAACAGACATCACGACTGCTCAAACTCGTCTTCTATACAAAGGTGAGTGGGCTGAGAAGCTTGTTAAGCACGAAAAAGACGGCATGCTAATGATGGAAAACACGCTAAGCCGTAAGAAGCAAGGTTGGCCTTGGCTTCAAACTGAGCTAGCTTAATTTTCTAGCATATACTTTAAATGCCCGCCTAGCTGCGGGCATTTTTCTATGGGAAATAGGAGACGAATATGTCTGAGCAACTGACCCAAGAGCAGATGGATACCATCAATCGTTACAACGAAGAGCAACGTTTAAAGTACTGCGTAAAAGAGATTGTGGCGAATCGTAAAGTTTGGATTCTGAAAGATGAACATGGCTGTGTCATGTTAAATACAGAAGATGATGATTGTGTACCAGTATGGCCAAACGAAGAGTTTGCTTTGCAATGGGCGAATGGTGATTGGGAAGATTGCGAGCCAGAAGCGATCTCTCTAAACAAGTGGCACAGTCGTTGGACATCTGGTCTAGAAGATGACGAATTATCTGTTGTTGTATTCCCAAATCAAAATGAAGAAGGGGTGGTTTTGTTTCCTGATGAGTTTGATTTCGAACTGCGCAAACAAGCGAGCCGCCGCTAATTTTTCGATTCGTGTCCATTTAATAAAGAAGCCTGCKTTAACGCAGGCTTCTTTACATTTGCACGATGACATCTTTGATAGGCTATTTTGTTTGGTGGCTTGGCGCCTTATAGAAGTGGCTTTCGACTAGGCGTTGAGTAATAGGATGTTCGGGATGAGTCAATACCTGGTTGGTTTCGCCAAACTCGACCACTTCACCTTCATGCATCACCATCACTTTGTCAGTAATGTGCTTAACAATGCCAATGTGTTGAGATACATACACAAATGACAATCCCATCTCTTCTTGCAACTCGAGGAATAAGTTAATGATCTGTGAGCGCATTGCCATATCCAAACCGTTTAACGCCTCGTCAGCGACAATGATGGAAGGTTGAAGAATAAGCGCACGAGCTAAACACACGCGCTGTTTTTGACCTGCCGCTAGCATTTGTGGATAAAAATAGGCGTGTTCAGGCAACAATCCGACGCGGAGTAGGGTGTTCTTCACACGCTGCATGCGTGCATCTGGCGGCATGTTGGTGTTTCGCTTTAATGGGCCTTCCAAAATACGGCCAATCTGGATACGCGGGTTGAGCGATGTGTTTGGATCTTGGAAAATCATGCGAATGAGCTTACAGCGTGTCGCGTAATCTTTGTGCTCCAATCGTTCGCCATTTACACGGATTTCTCCAGAGCTTGGCTCTACAACGCCTGCAAGCATGCGGGCAAGAGTGGATTTTCCTGAACCGTTTTGGCCAATAAAACCGATAGTCTGCCCCGGCTCTAACGTAAAGCTCACCGGTTTGACAGCCTCATTAACCTGACGTTTGAATAGTCGGGAGCGCGTAACAAACTGCTTCGATAAATTATCGACTTCAAGTAACGCACTCATGACTTTTTCTCCGTGTTCAATGGAAAGTGGCAGTTAAATTTATGATTCTTAATTCGTCTGGTGTGTGGAATTTCAACACATTGTTTCTGCGCATACGGACAACGTGGACCGAGTCGACAACCGATTGGCAGATGCTGCAATGGCGGAATCGAGCCCGGTAAGGATTGGAGTTTTTGCTTGTGTGGTACCCAATCATTAAAGTCTGGCATCGCTTTAAGCAAGGCATCTGTATACGGGTGCTTGGGTGCCGCAATGATTTTACTGGTATCGGCAGACTCTACCGACTGACCACAATACATTACCGTAATGCGGCCCGCCCATTGTGTGATGGTCGCTAAGTCGTGACCGATAAGCAGAATGGTCGTGTTATTGAGCTGGTTCATACGGCTCAATAAACGCAATATTTGCGACTGGGTAATCGGGTCTAAGTCGTTAGTTGGTTCATCTGCGATCAGCAATTTAGGTTTGGTCGCAATCGCCATGGCAATCATGACTTTTTGACACTCACCATCGGTCAGTTCATAAGGATAGCTACCCATTAAGCGTTTATGGTCTTTAATCCCCACTTTGTGCAAAAGCGCAATGGCCTGTTTTTTACGCCATTTAAATCGCTCCCACCATTTCCCTTCAAACGCGCGAGATGGGATGGACTCAATCAATTGACGTCCCACTTCTTCTGAAGGGTCAAGACAAGTTGAAGGCTCTTGGAAAATCATCGCAATATCACGCGCAATGACGCGTCGACGTTCTTTTGGCGTAAGCTGAAGCAAGTCAATATTGCCAAGGCGCATACGGTCTGCGGTAATGCGCCAGTTATCTTTACTTACCCCAACAATCGCTTTTGCAACCAAGCTTTTCCCTGAACCAGACTCACCTACAAGACCACGAATTTCGCCTTCATTCAAAGTTAGGCTCATTCGGTCCACGGCTTTGACCAACCCTTGAGGGGTTTCAATCTCAATAGTCAAATGTCGAATATCTAACAACGGCATTATTCGATCCCCGCATTAAGCGCTTGACGTACACCTTCACCTACTAAGTTTAGGGTAATAACGGTAAACATGATGGTTAGGCCGGGTAGGGTTACGGTCCAAGGTGCAATATAAATCAACTCGACAGAGTCACCTAATATCGCTCCCCACTCAGTACTTGGTGCTTGTGCGCCTAAGCCAAGAAAGCCCAGCGCAGTAATATCTAAAATCGCAGCAGACAGCGCGAGCGTGATTTCAGCAGCAATAACCGTCAATATGTTGGGAAGAATTGAACTCCACAGTAAGTAGAAATCATTAGCGCCATCAAGGCGTGCCGCCATTATGTAGTCTTTTTCAACTTCGGTGTGGACTGCGATATAAACGGAGCGAATAAAACGCGGAATCAAAGCCAAGCAGATCGCGAGTAAAATATTGAACCCACCAAAACCTAGAAATGCCACAAAAATGATTGCTAATAACAGCGACGGGATCGACATGACGGTATCGAGCAAGTGATTGAGGGTACTCGACAGTAAGCCTTTCGTCATACCTGCTAATACGCCAATCAAACAACCTACGACCGCGGCAATCGCAGTGATGGCAACGGCTGCACCAAATGTAAGTTGAGAGCCCATGATCAAGCGTGACAGAATGTCTCGGCCTAAGTCATCGGTTCCCAAAAAGTAATCAACCGTTCCAGCTGGGGCCCATGATGGCGGCACAAGCAATTCGCCTGACTGTGCTTGGGCATCAAACGGCGCAAGCAGTGGCGCAAAAATGGTAATTAGGACGATAAATACCAAGCACCATAGGCCAAACATGGCTAGCCCGTTGGCGCGGTAACTTCGCCAAAATCGCTCAAACTGAGTTGGAATGCGTTCTTCCTGATAAACGTTATTTGTTAGCATACCATTCCTTTCGAACTAGAGGGTTAATCATCGCGCCAATCAAATCAGAGAGAATATTAGCGGTGAGAACCAAAGTCGCAAGTACCATCACGCCAGCTTGGATTGATGCATAATCTTGGTTTGCCAATGCATCTAACAACCAACGACCAATACCTGGCCAGTTAAAAATAGATTCAGTGATGATAGCCAAGGTAATCATACTGGAAAGCTGAACACCGACTTTGGGGATGATAGGCGGTATCGCATTACGCAGCACATGTTGAGTAACGATCTCGCGGTTAGAGAGACCTTTGATTCTCGCTGCACGAATGTAGTTTTGGCTCATCACTTCCGCCACCGAAGAACGCATTAGTCCGACAACCTGCGTGGTTGGAGCCAAAGCGAGCACTAAACATGGCAGCACCATATGCTCAATGACGCTTTGCAGTGCGTGAGCGCGGTATTCACCTTTCGCCATGAATGCATCGATAATGGCAAATCCGGTTACATGATCAATTTCGTAAAGCAGGTCATACCGTCCTGCCACGGGAAAGAGTTGGTATTCCAATGAAAAAACCATGATAAGTAACAAAGCCACCCAAAAAATTGGAGCGGAATAACCAGACATCGACATGAATGAAATGCTGGTGTCGAGCCATTTACCTTGCTTCATCCCAGCCACGGTTCCAAGCGGAATGCCGATCAAAAGGGACACCAAAAAGGCAAAAAAGCACAGTTCCAAAGTGGCAGGGAATACGACGGCGAGCTCGTCATAAATCGCGTTGCCGTTTTTACTTATGCCAAAATCAAGCTGAGAAAGGTTGATTAAGTAAGTTTGCCAACCAGACCAAAAATCAACGTTTGCCCAGTGCGAGAGAGGGTCAAGGCGCAGCAGAGAAAAGCCCACTAATGTGAGGATCATCAAAGTGATGAAAAATAGGTTAAAGCGTCGAACGGTATACCAAAACATCAGTGAATTCTCTCAACTCTATCAAACGGTTGGGCATTGAAAGGGCTTGATTTGAAGCCTGTCAGTGATTTGTCGTGAACACGGAATTGCACACCATGTGCCAGAGGAATTACCGGGAATTCTTGATTTAAAATGTTCTGCGCTTGGCGATATAGGTTCAGACGGTAACGCGGTTCTTGGGTTTCCAATGCCAAATCGAGCAAGAAATCGAAATCATCGTTACACCACATCGATACGTTGAGGCCAACGCGATCAGACTCACAAGATAATAACGGGCGGAAAAAGTTGTCAGGGTCCCCGGTATCACCAATCCAACCAGTTAAAAGTAAATCGATGTCGTTGATGTTCTCTAAATCCACACGTTCGAATCTATCATCGGTTAGCAACGTTAACTCAACCCCAATATCGGCAAAATTCGCTTGGATTAGCTCCGCGGTCTTGCGAGGACTTGGGTTAAAGGCGCGTGGTTCAAGTGGTACCCACATGGTCAGCTCTAGACCGTCTTCATAGCCAGCATCACGGAGAAGTGCTAATGCATAGTTACGGTCATAACGAATTTTTACGCTGTCCTTTTGATAGGCCCATGAATTAGGCGGTAGCAATGTATAAGCTTGCGAGCCAGTTCCGTAGTAAACCGAATCTAAAATGTTCTGACGGTTAATCGCTAAGTTAAGTGCTTGGCGGACGCGAGCATCACTAAGTGCAGTCGTTTCAGTGTTGATCGCAATAAAGGATACGTTGTTGGCTGGCGTAGCAGTTAGCTCAAGATTGTCATTTTCTTGAATAACGGGTATTTGGCTTGAAATAGGCGAAGAGAGCACATCACACTCGTTTCTTAAAAGTTTCGCCAAGGTACCAGTGCCTCTGTGAGAGATATCGAACACCACTTGTTCCATTTTCGCGGGTGACTTCCAGTAGTTAGAGTGACGTTCCAAACGAATCAAGTCGTTCACTTGGTACTCTTTTAGTTGATATGGGCCGGTACCGATAGGAAGTTGGTCGATTTCTTCTTTATGATCTTTTGCTGCCAGTTGCTGTCCGTACTCCGCAGACAATATGACAGCATGGCTGGTGGCAATATTTGCCAAGAAGGAAAAATTTGGCTGAGATAAGGTAAACCTTACCGTATGCTCGTCAATCGCAGTCACGTCTTGCAGCAGGTTTTGAAAATCTAACCCTGCAAACCATGGATAAAAACCACCACCTACTTGGTGAAAAGGATGGTCTACATCAATGATTCGCTTGAAGCTAAATACCACATCCTTTGCATTCAATGGGCGAGTGGGAGTGAACCAGGACGTGGTTTGGAATTGAACATTACGTTTAAGCTTAAACGTGTATTCCGTTCCTGACTCATTCACAGACCAACTCTCAGCGATATTTGCTACTGGCTGATGTGATTTAGGATCGAGCGTGAGCAGCGTATCGTACAACTGCGGGCTCAGTGCCTCTGCGGTAATACCGCTATCAATAAGCTGAGGGTTAAACGTAGTTGGCTTACCTTGTCCGCAAAACACAAAGCCAGCTTTGCGAATGTCATTGTGGTCAATTTCATCACCACAAGCGGTCAGTAGGCTAATCCCAATAAGGCTCAGCGATAATCTTATAAAAGCATTCATAATATGAAATGTTCATTGGATCTTGCTTGTTTCATTTGATCTTACTCTTTCAGAGCTAACAAGCGAAAATGATCTCGCTAATTTATCACCTTTGTGAACTCGCTCCAAACATAAAATCCATACACTGTAAGGTGTTATGCTTGAAAGACATACAAATTAGAGCGCTGTCACTCGCTCGCTAACCGATCAAGCACCTTCGACCTAGCTAGCTTTGCCCGACTAAACCATATTTTCTAACCATCCCTCGTAATTGGTGGTAGCTCAAACCAAGTAGCTCGGCTGCTTGTCGTTGATTAAACTTGGCTTCTTCCAATGCGCGATTGAGTAAGTGGATGTCTTGCTCTTCTTGCCACTGTTTATAGTCTAGAGGGAATTGAACTGCGCTGCTTGGTGCTTCCTCTTCTTGCTGCAGTTCGGCTTGCTCGGCATTATGACCAAGCGTGTTATTCCAAACTGTTTCAAAAGGATTGAAAATCAGTTCATCAATTGGATCGGCATTGAGACCATGTTGGTAAATAGCACGTTCAATCACGTTTTTTAGTTCACGGACATTACCTGGCCATTCATATTCAAGAAGCGAATGCTGTGCTTTTGAGGTAAAACCGACAAAATATTCCAGTTGAAGTTCACGACACATCTTCATCGCGTAGTGCTCTGCTAAAGAGAGGATGTCTTCTTTTCGTTCACGAAGAGGAGGCAGCATGATGACATCAAACGCTAAACGATCGAGTAAGTCGGCACGGAAATCACCTTGCTCTGCCAACTTTGGTAGGTCGGCATTGGTTGCACAAACAAGTCGAACATCCGCATTGAGAGCGGTATGACCGCCAACTCGTTCATATTCACCATATTCGATGACACGCAACAGCTTTTCTTGAACTAAAAGTGGTGCGGTGGCCAATTCGTCAAGAAACAAAGTGCCGCCTTCGGCGCGTTCGAAACGCCCTTTATGCTTGCCCTTAGAACCTGTAAAAGAACCGGATTCATGACCAAATAGCTCTGAATCTATTAGTCCTTCGCTTAAGGTCGCACAGTTGAGTGATAGTAGTGGCTTATCCCAACGTCTTGATAAATAATGCAAACGCTGAGCGATGAGTTCTTTACCCGTTCCTCGTTCACCGATAATGAGGACTGGACGCTCAATAGGCGCAAGTTGTGATACTTTATCTAGTACGGCGAGAAAAGCAGGTGATTCACCAATCAGGTTTTGCTTCATAAAGTCCTTCTTATTTAACAGCCAAGCCATGATTTACATATGGAGTTGGTGAATTTCACCAACAGTTGGTGAAAAACATCATAGCATAATAGTGCATAACGACAACAAAATGCATAAATTGCTGATTTTAAATGTAATTTTAAGTTGGCATGCTACTTGTAATGTATTCAGGGAGACGCAAGGTCAATCACCACCTTGTCGAGTTTTAATAGGAAAAAAGAGGAGTTCCGTTATGGGTATTTTTTCTCGATTTGCAGATATCGTTAACTCAAACATCAGTGCATTACTGGACAAGGCGGAAGATCCTGAAAAAATGATCCGTCTTATCATTCAAGAAATGGAAGACACACTTGTTGAAGTGCGTACTAACTCGGCTAAAGCGATTGCAGACAAAAAAGAGTTGGCTCGTAAAGTTGAAACGTTAGAAGAGCAAATTGGCGAATGGAGCCAAAAAGCGAGCCTAGCGTTGGTAAAACAGCGTGAAGATTTGGCTCGTGCAGCGTTAATTGAAAAGCAAAAGCTTGAGCAAGTGATTAAAGGTCTTCACACTGAGCAGACGTTAGTAGAAGAAACGATCGACAAGCTTACAGGCGAGATCGGTAAGTTAGAAAGCAAAATTGCAGAAACGCGTGCAAAACAGCAAGCACTAGCAATTCGTAACCAAACCGCCTCTAACCGTCGTGATGTGCAAAAACACCTGCACACTAGCCGTACTAATGAAGCGATGGCGAAGTTTGAGCAGTACTCGCGTAAAGTGGATGAAATGGAAGCAGAAGCAGATTTGTACGCACAAACTGGTAATGCAAAATCGCTAGAGCAAGAGTTTGCAGAGCTTCAAGCTCAAGACGAAATCGAAAAAGAGTTGGCAAAACTGAAAGAACAGATGTCATCGAAAGATAAATAATAAAGGAGCCATTTATGTCGACATTTTTATTTGCAGGACCAGCAATTGTCTTTCTGATCTTTGTCGCTCCTCTATGGCTCTTCTTACACTATCGCAGTAAACGCAAAACGGATAGTGCACTGTCGAGCCAAGATTTAGAGCGCCTTCAGGTACTATCTGAAAAAGCGGAAGCGATGCAGTCCCGAGTTGATACATTGGAGCGCATCTTGGATGCTGAGTCACCAACATGGAGACGCAAGTATGACTAATCGAGAGCTGTATCGTGACCCAGTAAATGGCAAAATCTCCGGTGTTTGCGCCGGAATTGCCAACTACTTTGGTGCAGAGGTTTGGTTGATTCGTATTGTAGTGATTTCTGCAGCTCTGTTGGGCGGTACGTTTTTGGTGTTGTTAGCATACGTCGCGATGGCGTTTATGTTAGAAAAGCAACCAGTGACGTATTCTGAAAATATCCGAGCGCAACAAGAGCACACACTTAAAAGTAAGCCTTGGCAGAAAGGACAAAGTCCGGACCAATTGCTCAGTGTGTTGGAACGCGATTTTGACCGTCTTGATGGCAAAATCCGTAACATGGAAGCGTATGTTACGTCTGATACATATAGGGTTAATCGGGAGTTCAGTAAGCTCTAAACACTCCGCATCCAAAGAAGATTTAAACGAAGCAGGTGCAAAGCCTGCTTTTTTGTCACAAATTACTAATTTTAAAGCACTATTAATCTTTTCAACTCTGGAAGTTCGCCCAGAATTCATCTACTTTAAAAATAATCCCTTAATTTTTATGGATGAATGTAATGAGAAGATTGCTCATTCCTGTCGCCATCTCGGCTGTGTTGTCGGGGTGTGGTAAAGAACTTCCCCCTGTTCCAGAACCTGAATCCCGCCCCGCAAAGCTATTTACAGTATCTGTTGGCAATGCCCAATTTGAACGACACTTTCCTGCCACGACGGAAGCTGGTGATAAAGCGGTACTGACGTTTCGAGTTCCTGGACTTCTTCAAACGATTGAGGTGAATGAAGGTCAAGTCGTCAGCAAAGGCGATGTATTGGCTTCATTAAATCCTGATGAGTATTCTCTGCTTGAACAGCAAGCTCGGGCAAATTTCGCGCTCGCAGACGTGCAGTACAAGCGATACCAAAAGTTACGTAAAGACCAAGTGGTGTCCGAACAAGACTTTGATGAGGCAAAAGCGAATCACAATTCAGCCAAAGCTCAGTGGAATCAAGCAAAGGCAAATTTAAGGTATACCAAACTTGTCGCGCCATATGATGGTACGATTTCGTATATTCCAGCAGAAAACCATGAGTATGTCGCCGCAAAAGAAGGCGTGATGAATATTCAATCCAACCAACTGCTTAAGGTGATATTCCAAGTCCCTGACTATCTGCTAAATCGTTACACCCAGGGTAGCGATGTCTCTGCCAGAATGGTCTTTGACGCTTTCCCCGAGCAGTCATTTGACTTGACCTTTCAAGAAATCGATACAGAAGCCGATCCTAAAACCGGTAGTTACAAAGTCACTATGGTTATGGAGCGACCAGCAGAAATAGGCCTTTTACCGGGCATGTCTGGCAATGCTTACCTCCTATCTAAAAATGCTGGTGCAACAAAAATTCCTAATTCCGCGCTGCTAGAAGAGAACGGCAAAACATACGTTTGGCGTGTTGATGAGCAAGGCATTGTGTCCAAAGCCGCTATTGAGATGAATGACAAAAACCAAGTGTTAGCTGGGCTTAACGATGGCGATCAAATCATTATCTCTGGTGTTAGTGTAATTGAACCCGGAATTCAGGTAAGAGCCTGGATTAAGGAAAGAGGGTTGTAATATGAAAGGAATCATCTCTCTAGCGGCATTATTTTCAACGTTTCTTCTAGTTGGTTGTGGCGATAAGGCACCAGAAAAAGCTCTTGAGACACCGCGTGTAAGAGTTACCTCATTAGCGGGAAATCGGGTGGATGACAACTTATATTTCCCTGCGGTTGCGAATGCAGCGGATCGCTCTCATTTGAGTTTCAGAGTGGCAGGAGAAGTCAGCCGCATCATGGTAAAAGAGGGCGATAAAGTCACGAAGGGTGATGTTATCGCAACGTTGGACCCTACGGACTATGAGTTGGATGTAGATAATGCGAGTGCGCGTTTTTCTGTTGTTGACAGTCAGTATCGCCGTTCACGTCCTTTGGTTGATAAAGGCCTATTAGCTAAGTCTCAGTTTGATGAAATTGCAGCACAACGACAAATCGCTCTGGCTGAGCTTAAGTTAGCGAAACTCCGTTTATCATTTACTACCTTAAAAGCGCCTGTGGATGGGATCATTTCGCGAGTTAATATCGAGCAATTCGAAAATGTCCAAGTCGGACAGCATATCGTCAATATTCATAGTTTGGAGCGAGTAGAGGTGCTGATTCAACTTCCAGACCGGCTCTATGTGAACCAACCGCCAACGGAAGAAAGACTTACCGCGATAAAAGCATTGGTGCGCGTCCCTAGTGGTAACGAGTACAACGCGACCGTGAAAGAATTTACGACTGAGCCAGACCCAACCACAGGCACGTTTACCGTCACATTATCGCTTCCTATGCCGGAAGAAGAATACATCCTAGATGGGATGGCAGTTGAGGTGACCTCCAAAGATAAGAACGTTGGCTTGGATCTCAATTTAGGAATTAATGTTCCTATTGAAGCCATTTTCAATGCGGACGGTGACGAGCTGGGGCGGGAAAACAAATTTGTTTGGGTACTGAATGATGACAATACGGTATCGCGCAGACAGGTTCGAGCAGGTAAAGCATCTAAAACATCCATTCAAATCCTTGATGGTCTCATGCTGAAAGACAAAGTTGTGATTGCCGGTGTTTCTCGGTTAAGGGATGGCATGAAAGTGGAAGTGATACAGGAAATGGCTACGCAGGAGGCCGGTCTATGAGCGATCTTAATAAATCAGTGCCTCAAAGTGATGATGATGTGACCGGTATTGCTGCGTACTTCATCCGAAATCGTGTCATCAGCTGGATGGTCGCACTGATCTTTTTGATTGGTGGTATCGCTGCATTCTTTGGGTTAGGGCGTCTTGAAGACCCTGCTTTTACCATCAAAGATGCCATGGTGGTGACCTCTTATCCTGGTGCGACGCCGCAACAAGTCGAAGAAGAAGTGACTTATCCGATCGAAAAAGCGATTCAGCAGCTTACTTATGTTGATGAAGTGAATTCGATTTCCAGCCGAGGATTATCGCAAATCACGGTCACGATGAAGAACAATTATGGCCCTGATGATCTGCCACAAATCTGGGATGAGTTACGCCGTAAAGTGAATGACCTTAAAGGGACGTTGCCTCCGGGTGTGAATGAACCTCAAGTGATCGATGATTTTGGTGATGTTTACGGGATTTTGTTAGCGGTGACTGGCGACGGTTATAGCTATAAAGAGCTACTGGATTACGTCGATTACTTACGCCGAGAGCTCGAACTGGTTGATGGCGTGAGTAAAGTTTCGGTATCCGGGCAACAGCAAGAACAAGTTTTCATCGAAGTATCGATGAAAAAGCTGAGCAGTATAGGACTTTCTCCCGATACGGTCTTTAATCTTCTCTCGACGCAAAACGTGGTTTCTGACGCAGGGGCGATCAGAATTGGTGACGAGTACATCAGAATTCAGCCGACTGGCGAATTCCAGAGTGTGGATGAGCTAGGCGATTTGTTGATTACTGAGTCGGGTGCTCAGGGGCTCATCTTCTTGAAAGATGTAGCGGAAATAAAACGTGGTTATGTAGAAGTCCCGAATAATATTATTAATTTTAACGGCAGCCTCGCACTGAACGTGGGTGTTTCTTTTGCTGAAGGCGTCAATGTCGTTGAAGTCGGAAAAGCGTTTGATCATCGCCTTGCAGAGCTAAAGTACCAACAACCTGTTGGTATCGAAATCTCGGAAATTTACAGTCAGCCTAAAGAAGTGGATAAATCGGTTAGCGGTTTTGTTGTCAGCTTGGCTCAAGCTGTCGGTATCGTCATTATCGTACTTCTGTTCTTTATGGGGCTACGTTCAGGTCTGCTTATCGGTTTAATTTTACTGCTGACGGTGTTGGGTACGTTCATTTTCATGAAGTATCTCGCGATAGATTTGCAGCGGATTTCATTAGGTGCCTTGGTTATCGCGTTAGGTATGTTGGTGGACAATGCAATCGTCGTGGTTGAAGGGATTTTGATTGGTACTCAAAAAGGACGAACTCGACTCCAAGCAGCGACTGACATTGTTACCCAAACCAAGTGGCCATTACTTGGGGCAACTGTGATCGCGGTAACTGCATTTGCGCCCATTGGACTGTCTGAAGACTCGACGGGTGAATACTGTGGCACTTTGTTTACGGTTCTTCTGATCTCATTGATGTTGAGTTGGTTTACCGCTATCTCGTTGACACCATTCTTTGCTGACATCTTCTTTAAAGGCCAGAAGATTAAACAAGGTGAAGGGGAAGAAAATGATCCATATAACGGGGTTATTTTCGTTATTTATAAAAAGTTTCTTCAGTTTTGTATGCGTCGTGCTTGGTTTACCGTTGTGGTGCTGATTGCGGGATTAGCGGCAAGTGTTTATGGGTTCACCTTTGTGAAGCAAGCGTTTTTCCCATCGTCGACAACGCCTATTTTTCAGTTAGATGTATGGATGCCGGAAGGAACTGATATTCGTGCCACCAACACAACGCTTAAAGAGCTAGAAAGTTGGTTAGCTAAGCAAGAGCATGTCGACCATATCACGACGACTGCAGGTAAAGGCTTACAGCGCTTTATGCTAACGTACGCGCCAGAGAAAAGTTATGCGGCTTATGGTGAGATAACCACTCGTATGGAAAATTACGAAGCGTTAAAACCATTAATGGCGAAGTTTCGAGAGTATTTAAAAGCTAACTACCCAGAAATCAATTACAAGCTCAAACAGATTGAGTTAGGCCCTGGTGGTGGTGCAAAAATTGAAGCGCGCATTATTGGCTCTGATCCAACCGTCCTTCGTACGATAGCCGCTCAGGTCAAGGACATCATGTACGCCGACCCTCAGGCAACAAATATCAGGCATGATTGGCGTGAACGAACCCAAGTTCTTGAACCTCAGTTTAATGAGAGTCAGGCACGTCGCTATGGCATTACAAAATCAGATGTCGATGACTTCTTGTCCATGTCATTCTCTGGAATGACGATAGGCCTTTACCGAGACGGCACGACGCTCATGCCTATCGTGGCTCGTTTACCTGAAGATGAACGCATTGATATTCGTAACATTGAAGGCATGAAAATATGGAGTCCAGCACAGAGTGAGTTTATCCCACTTCAACAAGTCACAATGGGTTACGACATGCGTTGGGAGGATCCTATCATCGTACGTAAGAACCGTAAGCGTATGCTCACTGTGATGGCAGACCCTGATCTTCTAGGTGAAGAAACCGCATCGACGTTGCAAAAACGTTTACAGCCCCAAATCGAAGCGATTCAAATGCCTCCTGGCTATTCACTAGAGTGGGGTGGTGAATACGAATCTTCAGGTGATGCTCAAGAGTCGCTGTTTACTACCATGCCAATGGGGTACTTGTTCATGTTCTTGATCACTGTATTCCTATTTAACTCTATCAAAGAGCCACTCATTGTTTGGCTTACCGTGCCGCTGGCGTTAATTGGTGTCACCACTGGTTTGTTGGCACTCAACACGCCGTTTGGTTTTATGGCATTGCTCGGCTTCTTAAGCTTATCGGGAATGGTGCTCAAAAATGGCATCGTATTACTGGACCAAATTGAAATAGAAATGAAATCGGGTAAAGAGGCTTATGATGCGGTCGTTGATGCTGCGGTAAGCCGTGTTCGTCCTGTGTGTATGGCTGCAATCACGACGATCCTTGGTATGATCCCACTATTACCAGATATTTTCTTCAAACCAATGGCGGTTACGATTATGTTTGGTTTGGGCTTTGCGACAGTCCTGACACTGATTGTCGTGCCAGTGTTGTATCGTTTATTCCATAAAGTGGCAGTACCGAAACAGGCTTAGTGCTACTGATATAACGATGAAAAGTATCGCGCCTCTAGCTCATCAGTTAGAGGCGCTTTTTAAGGAAGAATAATGACAGAACAAAAAACGTGTGCGTGGGCGATGAATCACACATTGGAGCGCGAATATCATGATTCCGAGTGGGGCGTGCCAGTATATGACGACCAAACCCTGTTTGAATTTATTACGTTGGAAGGTGCGCAAGCTGGGCTTAGTTGGATTACCATTCTTAAAAAGCGCGAAGGGTATAGAGAAGCGTTCGAGAACTACGACCTAGATGCGTTGGAACAAAGAAATGAAGAACGCGCTGAATACATCGTGGAAAACTTCGATGTTGTAAGGCATCGCGGAAAGATTAACTCGGTTTTCAGTAATGCCAAAGCGGCCAAAGCGTTAATTGCTGAATACGGAAGTTTATCAGACGCGTTGTGGCAGTTCGTGGACGGCGAACCAATCGTCAATCAATGGCAGCATATGAGTGACGTACCAGCTTCGACAGAGCAATCCAAAGCCATGAGTAAGTTCCTAAAAAAGAAAGGCTTCAAGTTTGTCGGTGAAACCATCTGTTATGCTTTCATGCAAGCCGTCGGCATGGTGGATGACCATATCGTTGGATGTCCTAAAAAGCAGAATAAGTAACGTTTGGCTTATTAAGTTTATGTTGTTAGTTCTGGCTATCATGAATACGTTCCAAAGCTTCGATTCGACGCCATTGAGTGGCATCGAAGCTTTGCTTTCTTAAAGCAATGATTTCTGCCTGTTTTTCGTCTTGCCCTAGAAAATCCCTATTCAGAATCTCTTGACGCTGTTTTAAGTAAGTGGCGAGTTGAGTCTCAAATGATGCTCTTTGCTCATCAAGCTTTTGCAGCCTTTGCGCTCCAGCGTCTCCCACCAGTGCAACACGGGCGATGTACTTATCTTGTGAATCAAGCTGAGAAGCTTGCTCGAGTTGCTCCGCTAATGCGTTATTGCGTTCACTTTCTCGGATATAATCTGGTTGTTCTGATAGCGCTTGATTGAGAAGGTGTGTTTGACTCTCGATATCCGATGCCTGTTTTTTAATCGTCAGCTTTTCCAATGCAAGTTGGCGAAGTCGGTTTTCTTCGTCAAACAATTGAGCTATCTGGACCTCGCTAAAGTATTGAAGCTGTAAGTTCAGTATTGCTTCATTCAGCATGGTTAACTGTTCAAGCGTTAGGTGGTTGTGCTCAAAAGGCTCTAATGCAGAGAGTGCTTGCTTGTAGGAAAGGTAGGTCTGAAAAAGTTGAGCATCAATATTCAGTGTTTGCTTTGCTAAAGTGTCATCATTGACTTCCGCTTTGATCGTATCGAGATCTTCTTCGCCCAGCCGGCTAAGAGAATATTCGAAGAAGTCTTTTGGGGAAGAGACATCGGCGGCTATATCTTGCTGAGATTGCGAATGGTTAGAGGCTATCTCTTGTTGTTTGTCGCTTTGCAACAGAGAAAGCGCTCCCACGCCAAATATCGAGAGCAGGATAAAAGTGGTGAGAGCGACTTTCTTCATTGTGATGACCTCTTATAAACCTTGAAGTTTGAGACGATTTGCATGTTGGCGATAAAGCGTGACTGGATCGGTTTCAAAAAGATGATGAATACCGAGTAGACCGTTAATTTCATCCAAATGGTTCATTTGATAATCATCACGTATGACTTTGCCTAAATGTGTGCTGCATGCACCAACTAATCCATCATTTGGCCCATCAAAGGCTAAGCCAAGTACCATCATGGCAGCGTCAGTCGGATCGAAAACGTTTGTAAAAGTGGATGATCCGGTCCATGAGTAGTAATAAACGCCATTTGAAGCTAGTAAGTCGCCATTACCACATTCGCTAGTAGGCACTCCCTCTGGGTAGTGCTGGTTAAACGCCAATGATCCTTCCGTGGTCAAGGCTGCTAATGAGGCCAAAGGGTCTTGGTCGAGATCAGAACCGCCTGATAGAAGATTAATAAGAGTGGTTAAGCCTTGCGCCAGTTTTACCGCGAGCAGCTCACTACCAGAACCCTCAGATACGGTGCCACGAACTAAATCTGCCACTTTAGACCCTTTATTAACGCCACCGATACTCGTAACTGATGCGACTAGGTCAGGACGGACAGAGGCAACATAGCGCGTTGTTGGACCACCATGACTGTGACCAATGAGATTGACTTTCTCTGCGCCTGTTGCTGCTAGTAAGGTTTCTACTTGAGCAAGCAGTTGCTCCCCTCTAACTTCGCTGCTGTTGGTCGCGGATACCTGCGCTACATAAACTTTAGCGCCGTCTTTCGTTAAGGAATGTGGTATTCCGAAAAAGTAATCTACGCCTGCGAGGGTATCAAAACCAAATAATCCATGAACCAGAACAATCGGATACTTGGTTTGGGTATAACCCGTTGCGGCGTGTACGGAGGTTATTGGGACGGTAATTAAGGTAAAAAGCATTAGTGCTATGAATTTGAGTTTCAAAACTACCTCCTTGTGGTATGACCTCTTATGAATGATAAAAAGTAGGAGAGAAACTCTAAATTTGGAAAGCCTATTTGTGGCGCATTATTTCATTCTGTGACTGCTCAATTGAAAAACAACACAAATGATTAACATTAACGAATGGGTGGTGGGAATGTTAGGTAATTCTAATTAAGTCAGCGAGTTATAAAGACGCCCCGCGAAGCAGGGCGATTCAATTACTATTTTAGAGAGACTTCTTTTTCTAAAATTAACGCGTTATAGCGTGCAAAACCAGCCTCTAGATCGGCGATCAAGTCATCCACGTCTTCTAAGCCAATATGAATACGAACTAAAGTGCCCTCAAAGTGTGGGTGCGCTACGGTTCTCAAGCTGTTAAAGCTCTTTGGTTCGTTAGCTAGAATGAGGCTTTCATACCCGCCCCAAGAATAACCCATACTGAAGTGTTTCATACCGTCAAGCAGAGCCGTCGTCGCTTTTGGATAAGACGTTTTGAGAACAAATGAAAACAAGCCGTTTCCACCAGTGAAGTCACGTTTGAAAAACTCATGGCCAGGGCACGATTCCAATGCTGGGTGGCGGACATGATCAACTTCCGGACGAGAAGCTAGCCACTTGGCGACTTTCAAGCTACTTTCTGCGTGTTGTCTTAGGCGAACATCCAGCGTGCGAATACCACGAAGGCCTAGGTATGCGTCGTCAGGAGAAACGCACTGACCCATCAAGTAGCTTTGTTCACGCAGTTGGGGCCAGTATTTTTCGGAAGCTACGGCTGTACCTAACATTACATCAGAGTGACCAACTATGTATTTGGTGGCGGCTTGAATGGAAATATCGACACCATGTTCAAATGGTGAGAAGTTCACGCCAGCTCCCCATGTGTTGTCAAGCATCACAATAATATCGTGCTCGTGAGCAATGCGCGCCAATGTTGGTACGTCCTGCACCTCCATTGTGACTGACCCCGGAGATTCTAGGAAAAGGACTTTGGTATTCGGCTGAATTAAGTCTCGGATACCTTCACCGATCATTGGGTCATAATAGGTAGTTTCGATGCCCATCTTCTTCATGATGGTGTTACAAAAGTCACGAGTTGGTTCGTAACAAGTGTCCACCATTAGAATGTGATCGCCAGTTTCAACGAAAGAGAGGATGGCGTTTGAAATTGCTGCCGTCCCACAAGGGTAAAGAGCACAACCTGCTCCACCTTCAATCTCAACCATTGCATCTTGAAAAGCGAAGTGCGTGTTGGTGCCACGGCGACCATAAAATAATGTTTTATTGGTGCGGTTCATGGTGGCTTGGTTCTTCTCTGCAACCGTGTTGAATACCACGGTTGAAGCGCGTTGAACGGGTGGGTTTACAACACCGTTTGTCCACTTTTTATCGCGGCCAGCGGTAATGAGCTTGGTTTTTTTGCCCTCTGACATAAAAGTTCCCTGTCTTAAATATTACGATTTTGATTATTTAAAACATGGACGACATAACGTTTGCAAGGGAAAAGTCAACTATCACCCAATAATAGCCGAGATTATCGAGTGAAGGCGTCAAAGCTGAAAGGTTGAGTTGCAGGCTTAGAACGTATCGCTAAGGTGAAAAACGTAAGTAGAACAAACCTCCAGCAAGATGTTTGAAGCACTGGAGGTTTTTTTAGTGGGTGTATTTGAGGTATTAGAGGAGTGGATTGAAGAGATAGAATACTCGCTCTAAGAACCGAGAAAATAGGCTTCTTTTCTCCCATTCTTCCAATACAACAGTGTGAGATTGCTTAATATAGCTATCTTGTAACCAAGACATTTGCTTGGTGAACTCTTCGTCATCAACGGCGAGGGTAACTTCGAAGTTTAGCCACAAGCTGCGCATATCCATGTTTACGGTGCCAACTAAACAGAATTGGTCGTCAATTACGACGGATTTCGTATGCAGCAAACCACCATAAAACTCATAGATTTTGACTCCTGCACACAAAAGCTCACTATAAAACGCGCGTGACGCCCATTGCACCATCATCGAGTCATTTTTATGTGGAATAATGAGTTCAACATCAATGCCTCGTTGTGCTGTCATCTTTAACGTTTCAAGTAAGTCTGCATTGGGCACGAAATATGGCGTTGTGATTCGTACTGAGCGATTGGCTTGGTTGATTGCCAATGTTAATACTTGATAGATCAGATATTCCGGCATACCAGGGCCAGAAGGCACAACCTGAATAGGGTGTTGGAATTCACTCTCATCGATCTTACATTCAGGTAGTCTCGGTAAATGACGTTCGCCAGTTTCGACTTCCCAATCCCAACAGTGGATAGCACTCAATACGTTTACCGTTGGTCCCGTAATGCGAACCATGATGTCCACCCAATGCCCGACGCCACTGTTTTGTTTGAAGTAAGCCGGGTCAACCAAGTTCATTGAACCTGTATAAGCAATTTCATCATCAATTACGATGATCTTGCGATGTTGGCGAAGATCAAGACGACGTAAGAAAATACGCCACATCTTCACTTCTAGCGCTTGAATAACTTCAATTCCAGCATCCTGCATCATTCGATACCAAGGACTTCTGAAAAAACGTGGACTACCTGCTGAATCGAGCAATAGTTTGACATCTACGCCGCGTTTAGCCGCTTGGATAAGTGCAGAAGCGACAGAGTCAGCCAAACCACCTGGATGCCAAATGTAGAATACCATTCGAATACTGCTCTGCGCATTTTCGATGTCTTCAATAATGGAATGCAAAATCTCATTAGGTGACTGTTGCAGCGACAATGTATTACCGCTCAATGCGGGAAGACCAAGGCGGTTGTTACAAAGTTCATCAATTCGGTAGATGTGCCTTCCCATTGTTTCTGGGTTGTGCGCGTTACAGTCGTTCAACTGACTGAACCATTTCTCGAATGGTGTAAACATCTCTTTTGCGCGTTCGGCCCGTTTTCTGCCTAAGTTCAGTTCACCGAAGAGGAAATAACACGCGACACCCAGAACGGGAAGGATATAAATGATCATTAGCCAAGCTAAAGACACGCTCACTGCACGGCGCTTTAAAACGACACGAATGGTCACACCTGCGACCAGTAACCAATATAGCCCGATGCCAGCTAAAGTAAGAAAGTGATAAAACTTGTCCATATACGCTCAGAGTAATATGCCCTTCTAGGATATTAAGCATAAAAGTGGGTTGGGGGAATAGATTTCCCATTTAGACGTGGGATTGACCTTATATGAGGAACGAATTTCATAACAGCTGATTCTGTTATTTTAATGTGAAAAATAAGGCCATTCTTTAACTTTTGAACAAAAAAGCAGCATTTAACCTGCGTAACTCGACATTTGTGCGATAAATGTACTTTTTTGGGGTTCCAATTTTAAAGGGGAGCTGCTTTACTTTCTAGACATAGTGCGTCGAATGCTTATTTTATAAGTGTACAATAATTTTTACATAAACTTTTTAGACGCCTATCTCTATGCATACACAACAAACTAATTTTGGAGAAAAAGCGTGGCTACAACTAATACAGCAGCACCACGTGATACGTGGGGGTCTAAACTAGGCTTCGTAATGGCAGCAGCGGGTTCCGCTGTCGGTTTAGGCAATATATGGAAATTCCCTTACACAGCGGGTGAGAGTGGCGGCGGTGCATTCGTTGCTATCTACCTTATCTTTGTTATTTTTATCGGCTTTAGCGTGATGCTGACAGAGTTCGCTATTGGTCGTAAGACAGGTCTTTCTGCCGTAGGTGCATTCAAAACAACTGACCGACGCTGGACGTTCACTGGCGTTATGGGAGTCTTCAGTGGTCTTTTGATCATGGGCTTCTACCCAGTGGTTGGTGGTTGGGCATTGGCCTACATCTTTAAAGTGGGCGGTGGTCTACTCAGCGCGCCAGAAGCAATTGGCGACAGCTTTGGCGGTTTCATCTCAGATCCGATTCAACCTTTAATGTGGATGGGTGTTTACCTGTTCCTTAACGTCATGATTGTGATGAAAGGGATTTCGGGTGGTATTGAGAAAGCCGGTAAGGTTCTGATGCCGCTTCTGTTCTTAATCCTAATCGTTGTTTCTGTTAAAGGCTTGATGCTGCCAGGTGCAATGGCTGGCCTTGAGTTCTTATTCATGCCGGACTTTTCTAAAGTCGACAGCAACGTGGTTCTTGCTGCACTAGGGCAGGCGTTCTTCTCACTTAGCTTAGGTATGGGTTGTATGATGACGTACGGTTCTTACCTGAAGAAGAAAGAGAACCTAGTTCAAACAACCGGTATGGTTACTGCGATGGATACAGGTGTCGCGATTCTTGCTGGCGTTGCTATGTTCCCAGCTATGTTTGCCTTCGGTATGGAACCTGCGGCAGGCCCAGGTCTTGTATTCGTTGTCGTTCCTCAACTATTTGCTGAAATGGGCGGTGTGATTGGGTTGCTATTCGCGTTGCTATTTTTCATCGGCTTGACGGTGGCTGCATTAACTTCTTCAGTCTCACTATTGGAAGTTGTCGTGTCTTACCTAATCGATGAGAAAGGCATGAAGCGCTCTAACGCGGTTCTGTCTGCAAGTGCAGTTATGGCGGCATTATGTATTTTTGCGTCACTATCGTTAGGTGGAATGGGGCCAACGCTGTTCGGTACCGGTGCCTTTGATATCTTCGACTTGCTAACGGACAAAATCTTCTTAGCGGTTGGTGGTATGTTGGTTTGTATCTTTGCAGGATGGCGCCTAAGCCGTGCTGAGCTAGAAAAAGAGATCACTAATGACGGCGAAGTATCCTTCCCGCTATTTGGATTGTGGTACAACCTAGTTAAATACTTGATTCCTGTTGCGATCGCTATTGTTGCCTTCATGGGGATTAAGTCTGGCTTTGACAGTGGCAAAGGTGAAATCATGCTGCTGGGTATCGCAATCATTGGTCTTGCTGGTATTTTCTCTAGAAAGCTCTAGCTCAGGCCTTGGGGCAAGCCTCGATAGCTTTGTCCGATAACTTATGTATACTGCTGGCTCCAAACGTGGAGCCAGTTTTTTATGTTCGATATTCTACATACCCATCCCGATTTTCTGATCATCAATAAGCATCCCAACGTCTCTGTTCATAAAGACGATGGCGACACAATGCTGCTGCAAGAAGTGGCTAAGCAGAGTGGTGATGAGCAGCTTTATCTTATCCATCGCTTGGATAAAATGACATCGGGTATTCTGCTCCTCGGACGCAACGCCAAAGCGGCCAGTGCGTTATCGCAAGCCTTCGCTGACCGCCAAGTGGAAAAGTTCTATCTGGCGATTGGCTCTAAAAAGCCGAAAAAGAAACAAGGTTTGGTCGTTGGTGATATGGAGCGTTCGCGCCGTTCATCATGGAAGCTGGTCAACAGCAAAAATAACCCAGCCGTTACCCAGTTTTTCTCTCTTGCGGCAGAGCCCGGAGAGCGCCTATTTTTATGTAAGCCACACACTGGTAAAACGCATCAAATCCGCGTGGCATTAAAATCGGTTGGCTCAGGTATTGTTGGCGACCCGATTTACAATGCAGGCAATGAGGCTGATCGCGGTTATCTGCATGCATTTTCACTTTGCTTCCAATACCGAGATGAGCAATATCGCTTTGTTTGCGACCCACGAGAACACAAAATGCTTGGTAACAAATGGCACAGTGAAATCGTCTCTCAGGGTTTGGATACTTGGCTTTCCCCTTGGGGACTGAACTGGCCTACGATCAAATAATCGTCACAAAGAAAACTAATAAGAGAACTCGATGCAAGCATCACAACTTCCGCTGTTTTTTCAGCATCTAGAAACCGAGCTCGCGCAAGCTCCGAATGAAATTCGTCGACTGTTTCATGGTCGTGGCCGCCGTTTTGAGGGCCTAGAGCAAATTACCTGTGACTGGTTACAAGGTCAGTTGATCATCAACTTGTTTAAAGAAGTCGACGACGCGTTTCTCGCTGAGCTGAAAAACGGCCTCAATGCGGTGGCACAATCACAACTGTGGGCAGATAAGCAAGGTCGCACTATGGTTCTTCAGCACCGTTATGCCGATGGTGCGCCTTCAGAAATGCTTGTCGGTGAATTAGACGCTCGCCCTGTCGTTGAAGAAAGCGGTTTGAAATACCAATTGGATATTGGCCGCAACCAAAATTTCGGTCTGTTTTTGGACATGCGCTACGGTCGTGATTGGGTACGGGAAAATGCGAAGCATAAAAACGTGCTCAACTTGTTTGCTTACACCTGTGGCTTTTCTGTCGCTGCCATTGCGGGTGGCGCAGATAAAGTGGTTAACGTCGACATGGCGAAAGCGTCGTTGTCTAAAGGTCGTGAGAACCACAAGCTAAATAGTCATAACATCAACCAGGTAAGCTTTATGGGGCACGATATCTTTAAATCGTGGGGTAAGATTAAGAAATCTGGTCAGTATGACTTGATCATTATCGATCCGCCTTCATTCCAGAAAGGCAGCTTTGCGCTTACTAAAGATTACAAAAAGATTTTACGTCGGTTGCCGGATTTGTTGGCAGACGGTGGTCAAGTGATGGCATGTGTGAACTCACCATCTGTGACAAGCGACTTCTTGATTGAAAGCATGAAAGAAGAAGCGCCAGAGTTGACATTCCGTGAGCGTCTGGATAACCCACCTGAGTTTATGGACGTAGACAGCGAAGCAGCATTGAAAGTGCTGTTATTTAGCGAGAAGTAATGACGACGAGACGAAAGTTGTACCTATCTATAATACCAGCCGTTTGAGTACGGCTGGCATTTCCGCGATACCCTGTCAATCTGAATAGCGAGACAGGAGTGTGATTCAGAGTCTATTCTCAGAGAGAGTTATTCCTAACACGCTGATATTAGATTCCTGATCTCGCCCAGGCTCGTCGGAATGACGGGAAACAATAAAAGATCGATACCAGCAGCATTAACCGATCTGCACTTCAAGATCCGCTTCGATGGTTGATGAGCAGGCGAGCACATAGCCTTGTTCAATTTCTTCTGGCGTTAGTGTTTCTAGGCTGGTGGAAGAGACGCTGCCTTTACGAACCTTGCATTTGCACGAGCCACAAATCCCGCTTCGACAAGCGACGATTAATGGTAAACCTGCGCCTTCGAGCACATCGGCCAGTACCTGACCTTTTTGCGCATCGATGCTTTGAGCAAAGTCAGGAACAGAAACACGAACAACTTCCTCGGAGAGCGATGTTTCTGCGCCAGTCGCTGGCGTAAAACTCTCTTGGTAGAAGTTCGTCATGTCAAAACCAAGGTCATTCAAATAGCCGTGAACATCTTGCATAAACTGGCTTGGGCCACACAGGTAAACGGTGCGTTGCTTGAAATCAGGAACAAGCTCTTTAAGCCAGTCGGCATTCAAACGACCTTGTGGATGCGATGTTCCTTCGCGGTTTTTCAGCAACAACTTTAAATGGAAGTTTGGATACACAGCGTCGAACGTTTCTAGCTGATCGTAGTAAATCGTCTCTTCGGGGCTGCGCGCGATATGAAGAAATGCGATGTCCACATCGTTGTCGTTTTCATCTTGATTGCTCAGCCAGTGTTTTGCCATCGAAAATACGGGCGTGACGCCGCAACCTGCACTGATAAGCAAGGCTTTTGTTTCGCTATCACGTAACACGGGTGGATGGTCGATGCAGTTAAATTCGCCTGCTGGTGGTAATGCTTGAACGGTATCACCGAGCAGCAGCGAGTCAACGATGTAGTTCGATACTTTACCGCCAGATACTCGTTTGATGGTGAGTTGAAGGTGATCGTCTTCATTGATAGAGCTGATTGAATAGGCACGAAACTCCATTTTTCCATCAATTTCGACGCCCAAGTTAATAAACTGGCCTGGCTTAAACTGAAACAGAAGTGATTCGGTTAGTTCGGCCAATTTGATGCTGACGGTGTCGTGTGTTTCGAAGTATTTGTCGATGCAACGGAGCGTGACGGGTTGGTTACCTTGCCATTCAAAAAACATAACAATCTCTTTGGTTGTGGCTATTTTTAGTTCGAAATAGATAGCGCCTCCACGTAAGGAGGCGCGTAACAAGTAGGTTTATTAGGCTGCTAGGATGGCTTTTAGATCATCCTGAACATTGCCAATACTGCGCATATCGAACTTCTCTTGGATGATGGCGATTAGGTTTGGCGTTAGAAATGCCGGTGCAGTAGGGCCTGTGTAAATGCCTTTCACGCCCAATGCAAATAGCGTTAGCAAGATAACGATCGCTTTTTGCTCGAACCAAGAAAGCACAAGCGTGAGTGGTAGTTCATTGATGTCACAGTCAAACTCTTGCGCCAGTGCAAGTGCAAGCTGGATTGCAGAGTAAGCATCGTTACATTGGCCCACATCCAATAGGCGAGGGATGCCGTTGATATCGCCGAACGTATTCTTGTTGAAGCGGAACTTACCACACGCCAAGGTCAGGATTAGCGTGTCTTCTGGCGCTTCAGCCGTAAAATCGGTGTAGTAGCTGCGTTCCGCTTTATCACCATCACAACCGCCGACTAGGAAGAAGTGTTTGATGTTGCCTTGCTTCACTTGGTCGATAACCGCAGGGGCGGCGTTCATCAGTGCATTGCGACCAAAACCAACCGTGATGTGGTGTTCGATTTCATCGTGTTGGAAACCGTCTTGCGCTAAAGCACATTCAATCACTTGGCTAAAATCATCGCCTTCGATGTGAGTCACACCAGGCCAGCCAACAATACTACGAGTGAATAAACGGTCTGCGTATTGACCCACATTTGGATTCAACAAGCAGTTTGACGTCATTACGATTGCACCAGGGAAGTTGGCGAATTCTTTCTGCTGGTTTTGCCATGCGCTGCCGTAGTTACCGACAAGATGAGAGTATTTCTTCAGCTCAGGGTAGCCGTGTGCAGGCAGCATTTCACCGTTGGTGTAAACGTTAATGCCTTTGCCTTCGGTCTGTTGCAGGATTTTTTCTAGGTCATGCAAATCATGGCCAGAGACAAGGATACATTTGCCTTTTACTGGCTTGACGTTCACCGTGGTTGGTTCTGGATGGCCGAAGGTCGTTGTTTCGCCTTGGTCGAGCATTTCCATCACTTTGTAGTTCATCAGGCCAATGCGCATTGAGCAATCAAGTAGCTCGCCGAGATCTTCAGGATCGGTGCCCAACCACGCCATGATTTCATGGTATTCGGCATAGATATCGTTGTTGGTTTGCTCAAGAACGCGTGCGTGCTCCATGTATGCTGCGGCACCCTTAAGGCCGTATAGGCAAAGTAGGCGTAGGCCAATAACATCTTCATGTACTTGGTCCTTACCACGGTTAACCGCGACTTGAGGAGTAAAAGCTAAGATCGCTTCTGCGCTGTTTGGTAGCTCGAAGTTGGCAACGGCAGGAATGTCAGTAAGGTTGGTGTTTGACAAAGTCGCAGCAGACATTACTTGCTCTTTGAGCAGTGCTTTGTACGTTGCAGCTTGAGAAGTTAACTCCAGGATACGTTCAGGGTCGAAGTTAACGTTCGTCAATGTAGAGAAAAATGCCTTGGGTGCCCATTGGTTGATTTCATCGTTAATGATGTTGAATTCAAGTGCTTTTGATGCCCAAAAAGAAACCCCTTGCAATGTGTAAACCAACACGTCTTGTAGGTCTGATACTTCAGAAGTTTTGCCACACATGCCTTGTGCAAAAGAACAACCTTTAACAGCAGGGGTTTGAATTGTCTGTTCACATTGAATACAGAACATATTGGGTTCTCCAGTGATTGTTTTAATAGTCGTGATGTTGACCACTAGAGAGCAGAATGCGTGCCAATTGTTATCTTATTGATTTGTATTTAATTTTATCGTTTTTAGATGAGTGGTTGATGTAATTAAGACAACGCAGTTGATGTCTTAATTACATCGGCTTCTTGTGGTTGTTTATTTATTGATCCCGAGCTTTTTACCCATCCGATATAAGTTCCCGCGATCCATTTGTAAAAACTCCGCTGCTTTTGCCCAAACGCCACCAGTTTGGCTCAAAGCATGTTCAATTAAATCACGTTGATAGCTTTCTATTAGCTCTCGCATTGGCTGGCTTTCTTTAGGCAGATAATGCGATGTGTTTTTTACATCATCGAGAGCCAATGAGGTGTCGAAATGGTTAAGCATGATCGTGCTCGCACCTTGTTGAATGGCGTGTAAAGCCGCGCGAGTTAACGTATGTTCGAGCTCGCGTACGTTTCCGTACCAAGGTAAAGACTCCAGTTGAGTCAACACTTTAGGGTGAACGTGCAGATTGGGCGCATTAAATTGTTGGCGTACCTTTTCTAACAGATATCCGGCTAAAACGGGAATATCACCGTCACGGGCACGAAGTGGGGGAACTTGGATTGGGAATACGTTTAAACGGTGGAAAAGGTCTGCTCGAAATGCGCCAGCTTCGACTTCTTTTTCCAGCTGTCGATTGGTCGCGGCGATGATGCGCACATTGACCATCAAATGCTGATCGCTACCTACTCGTTGCAGCTCGCCTTGCTGAATTACGCGCAGCAATTTTGCCTGTAAAATCAAAGGCAGTTCGCCCACTTCATCGAGGAAGATAGTTCCGCCGTCTGCCAGTTCAAACTTACCGGCGCGGTGGCTATTGGCTCCAGTGAATGCGCCTTTGACATGACCAAACAGTTCACTCTCTGCCAACCCTTCAGGCAGGGCTGCACAGTTGACGTAAATCATCGGCTTATCGCTACGATGAGATTGCGCGTGCACCGAGTGCGCGACCAGTTCTTTACCAGTACCGGTCTCTCCTGTGATAAGTACCGCGTAATCCGATTGAGCAACGGTCGCAATGTTGTTTCGTAACTGGTTGATCTGCTGGCTCAAGCCTACCATTTCGCCATGTTGGGAACGGGCTTGTTGGATAAGGGTTTGAGTGACGCTTTTCTGCTTTTGGTTTTGTGCTTTGAGCGCTTTTAATTGAGCAATGTTACGCAATGTCGCAGCGGTCAAAGCCGCCAAGGTTTCGATAGCGACAGGATCGATGTCATCAAACGCGCCCACCGTTAGGGCATCCATAGTTAGTGCGCCAACAAGTTGGCCTTCTACATACAAGCTAAAACCCATACAATCGTGTACATCAATGCACTGGTCTTCGGTTAATAGTGTGCCGTCAAAAGGATCCGGAAGCGCACAATCGGCATCGAAACGCACCGGTTCGCGGCTATGAATAATGGCATCTAAGCGTGGATGCGCTTTGGGGAAATAGCGACGACCTAAGACCGAGCTGGATAAGCCTTTTACCGCGACAGGAGTCAGAAACCCATCCTCATCGAAGATAAACAGGCAGCTCGCATCACATGGGAATACTTGCGCGACCCCATCAATGAGGTTTTGATATTGCTGTTCGTGAGAGCGATTAGAGCTGAGGTTTAGCGCGATATTAAGGAGTACGTGGTCAACAGTCGGAGTCATAACAAGCCCAAAGTTATCTAGAATGGGCTCATGCTAGCAACTTGATGTCATTTGAACATCGAAAGGTGTGGGAGATTGATGTTCCATTGACGACGATCAAACTTGATACAAATAGAGTCGCGCAAGCCGATGAGTAAGCAACGTACGCTTGCGCGGATTAAGCTCTTTGAGCCAAAACAGCAGACCAATGGAAAGGAGTTACCGCGTTCAAATTAGCGAGGAACAACCCTTGCTTCATTGCCAGACATGTTGATTTGAACGGCTTGTCCTGGCTGAAAAATCATGTTTGGGTTTGCTTCTTGAACGACAGAGATTATTTTTCCATCCTCTAAGCGAATAGTCAGATTCACACCATTTCGTTTCGCGGTTGCTTCAGCGGCTTTACTGCCGGCATAACCACCCAGCAGACCACCACCAATAGCTGCGATATCCGAGCCAGAGCCGCCCCCGACTTTTGAGCCTAATATACCACCCACGGCGGCACCAGCGATTGTACCTATGGCGTTGGATTGGGTAGAGGCATCAATGGTTACTGGTTCAACTTTCTCTATCTTTCCGTAGTAAACCTGCTGAACTTTGCGCGTGTCTGAAGAGCCGTATGCATCTCCGTACGGGTTAGGTGAGGTACAGCCGCTAAGCATAACAATACAAGACATGATGAGCAGCATACCTAGCTTGACGTATTTTTTCATATAGCCTCCGAATGATTTCTCTCCATCCAAAGAGTATATACCTCAATTTAGCATGTGCTTTGATGCGTTAATAAACAGCCGCTTAGTGATGTTCTTTCTCAAGAATACGTACATTTCTGAGCGATGTTAACGGCCTTTTAGCGTATGAAACCCAGAGTAAATTCGCGTAACTGTGGTAAACCAACATGCCGCACCAAAAATGTAAGCAATGACCGAAAAGTGCTGCGGCATCAGGCAAAACAGCACAAAACAGCCGATGGTTTCCGTGCCTTCGGTTAAACCGCTCATGTAGTAGAGAGATTTGTGTTTATACACCGGATTATCGATGCCTTGTTTCCCTGCCATGATGGCAAAAGCCAAAAAGCTGCTTCCCGTTCCGACAAAGGAAAAAATCAAAAATGCCCCTGCAATGGCATTTTGTTCTGGGTTTGCTAACACAAAACCAAAAGGAATCAGGGAATAGAACAGAAAATCTAAGCTGATATCGAGAAAGCCTCCGGCATCGGTAATGCCTTGAATCCTCGCCAGTGCACCGTCTAATCCATCACAGATTCTGTTCAGCAAAATAAACAGCAACGCCAACAAGTACTGTTCGGCAATCAAAGCCGGTAGGGCAAAACAGCCAAGCACAAAACCAAATACTGTCGTCTGATTTGCGGTGATGCCACATTTATCGAGGTATGTCGCACTGATGGCCAGCGGTTTGCGGATGAGCTTTATACTCAGGCTATCAAGCATGGTTTGTCTCCCACGGCCAATTTAGGCAGCGGCTGCCATTAGGAATATCATCCTCATCGTGCGTTACCATCAAAGTAGGGATGTTCGCTTGCTGTAATTGTTCGACCACCCAATTGCGAAATTGTACACGCAGGTCTTTATCCAACTTGCTATAGGGTTCATCAAGTAGCGCAACTTTCGGCTTTGCCAGCAGCATACGAGTCAATGAGATACGGGCGCGTTGTCCTCCGGAGATTTGATCTGGGAAGGATTCGGCAAGTTTGGTCAATGCAATGTTCTTCAGTGCTTGCATGGCGTGTGCTTTACGCTCCTCACCTTTGATTGAGTTTGGTAGCGCGAATGCAAGGTTCTCCCACACCGTTAAGTGAGGGAAGAGCAAATCTTCTTGGAACAGAATACCAACCTGCCGCTTATGTGCAGGGAGGGCATCCAACTGTTCGTTATCAAGCGTAATGGAGCCAGAGTAGTTGAACTCGGCGGAGAGGTGTCCAGCAATGGCATCCAACAAAGTGGATTTACCACAACCGCTTGGTCCCATCAGAGTAACAATTTCACCTTTCTCTACGGTCATGTTGAACGCTGAGAAAAGCGTGTCGCCATTGGTTTTACGGATGGCGAGGTTTTCGAGACAAAGACTCATTCAGTAGTAAACCTTTTATAGACAAGCGGCGATACTTCACGTGTAAGCGGCTTAGTAGTATCGCAAAAGAGAAGAACAAGAACGGCAAGAGTGCTTGCCAAATGGCATAAATCGCGGTGACACGTCGGTCAAAACCACTGGATAGCGCAACGGCTTCGGTGGTGATGGTGCTAATGCGCCCAGCCCCTAGCACCAGTGTCGGTAGGTATTGCGCCAGACTTACGCTAATACCGACCGCCCATGCGAATGTAATTGCAGGTAGGAGGATTGGCAGTTTCACTTTTAACCAAGCTTGCATCGGTGATTTACCCAAGCTGAGTGCGACTCGAGTTAACCCATTGTCGAAGCTGCGCCACGGGCCGTCTAGCGAGAGGTAAATAAATGGGAATGCGAAGAACACATGCGCCCAGCATACCCAAAAGAAATACGCGTTACTGTTAAAATACAGTGTCACTACTTGCATACCGAATAGCACCGATAGCTGAGGAATCAGCATTGGGATGGCGATGATGTAACCGGGCACCTGCCAGCGATAACGAAGTCGATACTCATGTGCGATCAAGGCAAGGGCTAGAGCGACGGTCGCGCTGATAACGGCAATCAGCATGCTCTGCTCCAGTGTGCCAAGAATGCTGTGCCACTCGTATTCCCAAAAACGTAGGCTATAGCGGCTCGGTAGTAAATCTGGAAAGCGCCAGCGTTGAGCAAAGCTCCACACCACCATGAGTGGAATCATTAGAAGTGCAAGTAGCGCGATCAGTGAAAATAGGGTTTTACCGGGTAAACGAAACCCGTTTCGACCAGAGTACTGCCAGTGTTTGAAGCCTTTGGTAATACACCATTCCATTAAGCGTGCAAATCCAATCACAAGGCTAGCGATCGCAAACAACACTACCGCGCCTGCGGCAGCTCTTGGTAGTAGCGATAAATCAGGGTCGTTAAACCACTGCCACACTAAAACCGCAAATGTTGGTGGGTTGGTAGGGCCAATAATCAATGCAACATCGACAACCGACAAGCTGTAAGCCAATACCGCCAGCATTGGAAAGCGCAGTTTTGCTATCCACTGTGGGAACAAGCATTTCCACCACGCTTGCGCCGAACTGTAGCCCATTGAGTGACTGACTTTTTCAATCTTATCGACTTTCAATTGCTGAAGAATTGGAATACTCATCAACAATAAAAACGGCACTTCTTTAATCGCAAGCATGATGATCAAACCGAGTGCATGCGGATCTTTAATCAGCAATGCTAAGTCATTCACCGTTTGCGCATTGGGATCGTAACCAAACAGTTGGTTGAGAACCCTAACGCCCATACCAGTTGGGGCAAACAAGAACGCAAAGCCAATCGCAAACGCTACGTGCGGCATGGCAAGAAGTGGCGAGAGGCTTACTTCAATTTTTCGCCAAAACTTGCTGCCCCACGATGCTTGCAAAATCGCAAATGTGATCAAGCAAGCCAAGTAGCTACTGAAAATGGCAGAGTAGAAAGTCAGCCCGATGGATGTCCAAACACCCTCCCAATCAAAAACAGCGTTAAAGCCATCTAAAGAAAAGTGGTGCAAGCCGATAGGAGGCACATAACCGAGCGCAGAGACCACCACTCCGAGTAGTCCCGGAATGGTAGGCAAAATACAAACTGCGATAATGACTAAATATAGCGCTCTTAACATGGGCTCTTATTAATTCCCGTAGCGTTTCAACCATTCTTTTTCTAAGGCAGATTGCCAACTTGGATGCGGCTCAGCGATAGATTTGAATTGTTGAGTATGTTTAGCCGAACCTGTTAGGTATTGGCTGCTTAGCACTGAAGGATCGCCCCAGATGTTAAGGTTACCTTTGCGAGATTGTGCTTCAGGGCTCAATAAAAAGTTTATCGCAACTTGCGCACCAGCACTGGCATTTGCGTTCCAAGGAATCGCTAAGAAGTGAATGTTTGAGAGTGCACCTGCGTCCATCGCATACGCTTTGGTGCTTTCTGCAAGATTACCGCTCGACTGCGCAGAGAAAACCGCGTTCGGGTTAAAGGTAATTGCCAGGTCAGTCTGACCATCATCCAGTAGTTGAAGGGTTTCTGCTGTACCGCCTGGAAACTGTTTACCACCGCGCCAAGCGACTTTATGGAACTCATCTAGGTAAGCCCATAGCGGTTGAGTAACTTGTTCAAACGTGTCATCGGTAACTGGTTGTTGCAGAGCAGGGGCGTTGTTAGACAGTTCAATGAGTAATGCTTTAATAAAGCTTGTGCCATGAAACTCTGGTGGGCGAGGGTAAGTTAGGCGATTTGGAAACGCTTTTGCGTAACTCAGCATTTCAGCAAAAGATCGAGGAGGGTTATGCAGGGTTTGCTCATCGTGAATAAACACTAATTGCCCCACACCCCAAGGTGCTTCCAGACCTTCAGTCGGCTCTGAAAAATCCACATCAATTGGCAATGATTTATCAACGTACTGCCAGCTTGGCAACCCTTCAATAAAAGGACCAAACAGCAATTGGTTATCCTTCATTGATTTGAAGTTTTCGCCATTGATCCAAACCATATCAACACTGCCACCGCTGTTTTTACCTGCGGCTTTTTCTGCGATAAGTCGAGTGGTGGTCTCAGAAATATCGGTGACTTTAACGTGGTTTAGCGTCACGTTATAACGCGATTTTAGCTCTCTACTCGCCCACTGGATGTAGCGATTAATTTCTTGGCTTCCGCCCCAAGCATGAAAGTAGACGGATTGTCCGTCGGCTTGTTGTTCGATTTTTTGCCATTCACTAGCAACCGATGAGTTGGCAAAAGAAGATGTCGCGAAAGTGGTGGCTAAAATGCCAACGGTACTGAGTAGCTTTTTCATATCTATTCCGTGTTATGTCTTTTTATTCTCGTTTCCGGCGTTATTGACGTCTAAACAAGTCGCTCCGCTTTGTTACAAGGATAGTAATCCATCTCTCTCTATTATCAATGCCAATCCCAAACGGAATCACTCATTGATTCAAAGAATTATTCTCAATGTGAAGCAAAACGAAGAAAGAACAATTCTGGTGTCGTTTTAGGTATACAAGAGCGGACCGCTTGTTTGACGATATTCTTTCAAGTAATTGAAAATTATTGTCCTCAAGCAACTTCGATATGTTGATTTGGAAGACTGAACCCGCGTCGTAGACATGGCGTTGAGGGCGTAAAGAGGGAAAGAGTTTGTCGTTTTAAACGATTTTGCTAATCGAAGCGTGCGAAACAGACATCCAGCCTGCTTTGATATTGATTAGGAGGCATAAAAAAAGCAGCCATCTTATGGCTGCTCTTAGAATATGAAATGGGACTTAGTTTACCCAATCACGCAACTGAAACGTTAGTTCGTGATCGTCATTTTTAAGCATTAGCCCTTCTTTGGTTAGCGTTATATCACTCCATTCAGTAAGAGTTTCAGACATCGCTTGCTCAATTTTCATTTGGTCATCCATACACATCTTCATGGTCATTCCCATTTTTTCGATGCGTAGTTGATTGTTTTTTAGTTCAGCTTGACCAAAGAAGTTGTTACACCCCGCGTTACCATTTGCAGTCAGATTTTCTCCGATTTCTAAGCGAGGCGCTTGCTGACGTTCTTTTAATTCGATGTTTTTACCATCAATCTGAACCAGCTCCCAATTATGGTGCTGTAAATCTTGAGCCGTAATTTCTTTCACATTGTCACCGTTGCTAGCACATGCAGTCATAAGAACAGGAAGAGAGATTGCTGTAACTAACGTTTTTAGGCTAAGCTTCATTTTATAGACTCCGTTTTTAGAAAACGTGGTAAGTATAGGTAATAAAACACTGTTTTTGTCAGCATAAGGTAATAGTTTCGTATTACTGTGACAGAGTCCAGTTTATATACTCAAACGGCTTCGAGGTGCAAGATGTATAGCACGGTTGGGAGCGTATATTGAAGTCGTTATAATATCATTACAGCACAGCGAGCAAAAAACGGTTAGAGCATGGAGCAACTAGAGTTTTTTACCGTCCCAAACCCTTGCGTTGGTATTTGTAGTGTTGACGAGAAAGGGTATTGCAAAGGATGTATGCGTAAAAGAGAAGAGCGATTTAACTGGCTCACTTATACCCCTGCTCAACAGTTGCATGTAATTAAGCTATGCCGTCAGCGCTATAGAAGAAAGGTATTGGCAGGGAAGGGAAAGGCAGAAGAGTCTCAAGAAGAATTATCACCACAGCAAAATCTCTTTTAAATTTCGAATTATCCCGGCTCGGCAATAATCAATGATGAGCCGGGACTGTATTAGCTCTTACTATGCGGTGCGTGTAAGGCAAACTCGTTAAATTAGCGCTACTTCATTGACCAACGGTCACTGACCCATCCCCCAGCATGTTCGTCAAAGTGGCTTCCTGAAAATCGATGATTGAATTCAACATCTAATTTACTTGTCGGGCGTTCATCCATCAGCTGATGAATGTATCTCGCCATAGGATCCGTGCAAGCTTCGCGCTCTCTACGGGTAACCACTTCTTTGATCATTTGAAGTCTGTAGCTATTGCTGGCTCGTTTCATTTTTGACCTCCTGAACTCGATGGCAGCAGTTTGAACATATTGACGTCCAGATCGCTGCTCATTGGTGAACGCTTGGCGGCGAATCACCTTCGTTTTAGGTCAAAAAGACAAATTGTTTGAGAGCAGTGTTTGTAACGCCATTCACATCTTTCCTAGAATCATCCACTAAGCTACGAAACTTCATAGCGAAAAGTTAGTTGATGAATCTGTATTTTCGAAAGACCTTATCAAACATAGAAGCCCAGCACATGGGCGTCAACAACACAAATGAATAATTTTTGAACACTTTATGAAGGACGATAATTTTCAGCACTTTAACGAAAATAAAAAAACCGAAGCGTSACGCTTCGGTTTTTAGGGAGGCTCTGACGGAACAACTTCTAAAAGCTCTTCACGTCAGAGTGTAAGGTGTTTTTAGCTATTAGTTGCTGGGCAACCTTTCACAGCTTGACCGTTACTGAAGTACTTGATGTTTTCTAAGTTCTTGTTGTAGCTATCCGCAGAGATCTGTGGATTATTTACGAAGAACTCACGTAAAACGTATGCATCGGTTAACTGGGTAGATTGAACATCGATGATTGGGTAGTTATCGCCACCAGCAGCACTGAAGCTGATTACAGAGAATGTGTACGTTGCGTCTAGATCGAAGCCTTTATTGTTAATGTCGGTAATGGTTACTGAGCCAGCATCACAATTTACATCTAAAGTGATGTTATCTAGTTGAGCGTAAGCACCAGAGCCTGCAGATTTCGTCGCAACCACATCTAGGTATTCTTTAACTTCTTTACCTGTCATAGTTGCTTTAGTCACGAAGTTACCAAATGGCTGAACGGTTAGTACATCACGGTAAGTGATATCACCATCTTGGATTGAATCACGCACACCGCCAGAGTTCATCACACCAAAGTCAGCACCTACCGTTTTGTAAGTACGGTATGCCTCGCCCAGTAGATGACCTAGGTTAGTTTGTTGAGAGCGAACTACGTTACGATCACCTTCTAACTTACCCGTTGTATTAGAAATCTTCTCATCTAATAACTCTTGACCTTGCTGTTGGTATGGCAGTAGTAACGCTTTTACCGTCGCATCTTGTTGAATGCGTTCACCGATCACTTCATCGTTGTCGTCCAAAAGGTTTACAGGAATCAGTGCGTAATTCGCTAAGTGAAGCTTGCCGTCGTAATATTCAAAGTCCGCACGACCCACATATTTACCCCACTCATGCGCTTGCATAATCCAAGTGCCTTTTTGTTGGTCTGGCGCGCAATCATCACCAGGTTTGAAATCAGCATACTCATTGGTACCTGGCTCCATACACACTGGATTTTGTGAGTGACCACCGATGATAGCGTCTAGTTGTCCCTCTTCAAGAGAACGAGCGAGCTTCACGTCCCCTGGTGCTTCACTACCATTATTACCATCTTGGTAGTGACCCATGTGCGTCGTTGCAAATACTAGGTCTACTTTTTCGTTTTCTTCGATTTCCTTAAGTACTTTTTTTATTTCAACTTGAGGGTCTTCGAAGTGGATGTTTGATACGTTGTCTGGATTAACTAGCTTCGCCGTGTCCTGGGTGGTTAGACCAATAACAGCGATCTTAAGGCCGTTGATAGTAAATACTTTGTAAGGGTCGAAGTAACGCTCATTGGTATCTTTCTTATAGATATTCGCAGCCAGCATAGGGAAGTCAGCTAGCTCAGCTTGCATGTCGAGAATATCTAGTGAGTTATCAAATTCGTGGTTACCGACAGCCATTGCATCGTAACCAAGTAGGTTCATCCCTACGAAGTCTGGAACCGCATCTTGCATGTCTGATTCTGGTACGCCGGTATTAATATCACCGCCAGATAGCAAAATGGTTTCACCGCCTTTTGCTTCGACTTCTGCGCGAATAGATTCGATTAAAGTGTGACGCGCAGCCATGCCATATTCGCCGTCGCTGTTATGCCAAAAGCGACCGTGGTTATCGTTAGTGTGGAGAACGGTGAACTTAGTACAAGAATCTGCAGTCTCGCAGGTTACTGGAGAATTATCGCTGTCTGAGCCGCATCCTGCTAGCGCAGCGCCCACTGCCATTACCAAAAGAGATTTGGAAAACTTCATAAGGGATCCTTTCTTTGTGATTTTGTTATTGTTACGGCGTGAAATATACGGAATTAATGTGAAACTTTAGTGATCTATCTCTTATTTATACTTCTATCGGAGAAATGAATTAATAAGCCTGCAAACTACGTCTCCAATTAAACAGAAATAGTTTTTAGTATATTGAAATTAGAGGGAGGGGGTTATTTTGTGAAGTGGCCAATTGAATGAATGTGGTTTGTGTGAATCAATGCGCATTTTTGCGAAGTATAGCGCTGATTTTGGTGATTATTTTGCCAAGTTCATGTTTTTCTTAGCAGCTATGACACAAATCGTTATAAATTTTCGCTCTGATGATGAGGGAAATGTTTTGTATATAAAATGATCACTGTAAAACCCAAACTCGTTTGATCTTGGCTTACTCTGTTTAATACCACCAGAAAGGGTATTTCTCTCTGTACTATAATTGCGACCGTTTAGAAATCTTATGCCTTAGATATCGTTTATTTATTCTTATTCGATACCTTACCGTGTTTATCCCGCTTTCGATACCCGGATGTTAAAACAAATAGATTCAATCTAATGAGCGAAAGTGAAACGTAAATAACGAGGCGTTTTCTTCGGATATTACGATGTGCACTATCATTGAATTAATGAAAATGAAATGGAGTAATGTAAAGCGTTGCATCTGTGGCTGCTCGCTTTGAGCTTCGATTTAAAGAGTAGGGTTGAAAGAATTTGTAAGTGGTGAATTTTAAGAAAGGATAGTAATGAGATACACAGTAAGGAACGCAGTCAGAGAGGAAGCAACTCAAATCGCCAAGATACATGTTGATTCGTGGCAGGTAGCATACAAAGGGTTAATGCCACAGAGCTACATCGATCAGTTTACGATTGAGCGCCGAGAAAGGATGTGGACGCGAGTCATGACTGAGCAACTGGCCCAATTGATCGTCGTTGAGAGACAAGGGGAAATCGTCGGCTTTTTAAGTTACGAACTACCTAACCACACCTGTGAAGATAAAACGGCGTGGGTAACATGTTGCTATGTCTCTCCTTTGCATTATGGGCAAGGGGCAGGGAGTGCATTGTTAGATGAACTAGAAACGCGTCTACTCTCTACGCCCGTTATGCAGATAAGCTTGAAAGCACTGGATACCAATAAACAGGGGCTTAACTTTTACAAGAAGTGTGGTTTTGTGCGTACTGGAGAGGAAGAGGCGGAAATCATTGACCGTATGACGCTGACGGATCTCACTTTAGTGAAGTACATTGCCCGTTCGTAAATCAATTGTTATATGCCACATATAGTAAAACCCCGGAGGTGGTAAGACTCCGGGGTTTTGAAATTTTTTAGATGTCTCGGTTGGTAAGTCCGATTATCTTTAATGCAAAAGGTTTGGATTTAATCCGATTAATTCCTTGGTAGGGAATTAGATACGGATGAAGTCCATGTGTTCAACTTTTGGCTTGAACGCGTGACGTTGAACGTCTTGTGGCTTAACTTTAACTTCTTTGCCATCGATAACTAGAACTAGGCCTTCGTAGAATTCAGGCTTGTCCATTTGGTTTACGATGTCGTCGTGGTTAAGAACGATAGCTACTGCTGCTTCTTCACCGCCGTATACAACTGCAGGGAATTTGCCAGCGTGACGTAGGCGGCGGCTCGCACCTTTACCTAGTTCAGTACGTACTACTGCTTCGAATTTCATAGTATTTACTCTCAAATTAGTAAAAATCAAATGTTCACAATCAACAATGCGACCTTGTTGTTCGTGGTAAAGCTTGAAACAGGAACTGTTCAAGCGAGCGCGGATACTATCATTCCACTTATAAATGGGCAACCCAAATCGTACCCAAATCAACAAAAAGGTATGATTTATCTGGGTGTAAGGCTATCCCTTTTAACGCTTTGCTTGGATTTTGTTCACATCGGCTTCATTTTCATCGGTTTACTAATCATGGTCCGAAGAACAAAGTTTATGCGTTATATGCTTTATGTTCGGCTGAGATGTAAGACTAAAGATGCTTTTAAGCCACCTAAAGCGCTCGCTTCCAGTGTTAATTGACCTCGGTAACTGTGTGCCATTTCACTGACTATATTTAGACCAAGACCTGAACCAGGGGTTGCTTCATCCAATCTAACACCTCTCTTGATTACTTGACTCAGTTTCTCTTTAGGGATACCTGGTCCGTCATCTTCAATGATGATGTGTATATTGTCTTTATCCTGAGAGGAGTGCACACGAATCATGTTGTTGGCCCACTTATAGGCATTTTCAAGCAAGTTACCCAGCATTTCGTCGAGATCGGTTTGCTCTACCGCTACATTCAGCTCTGAATCAAGTTCATTAATTAAGGAGATATCTCGGCTCGCATACACTTTATCAAACGCCATTGAGATAGCATCCACACGCTCTGCTGGGTTCGATTTCACTGATAAAATATTCATCGACCCCGCCATGCGAGCACGGCCCAGATGGTAATCGATATGATCTTGTATTTGATTGATCGGAGTACGCAGACGGGATTGCGTATCAGGTTCTAACGTCTGTACTTCATTTTTTAGGACAGAAAGGGGGGTTTTTAGCGCGTGTGAAAGATTGCCTGCATGATTCCTAGCTCGTTCTAACAATTCCTGATAATGAAAAAGCAGAGCGTTGAGGTCGAAGATAAGAGGAGAAATCTCTTTCGGATAGGTTTCTTCTAGACTCTTTTTGTTACCAGACTTCAGCTCGGCCAACTCTTTTTGTAACTTTGTAAGCGGACTCAATGACCATGCAATTTGCAGTAAAATGACGGCAAGAACCCCTGCGAATAATAAGCCTAAAATAAGCCAGAGTTGCCCGATTAGCGTTTGCAGGGTGCTTTTGATAGGCTCTTCGTCAATACCAATAATGATATGGATAGGCCCATCGTAATCTGGTAAGTACAGAACTTTTTCGATGGTAATCAGCCTTTCGCCTCTCGCGCCGTAAGCATCGTTATCCAGACCTTTGTATTCGATTTTTTTGTCCCACAAAGAACGAGAACGCTCGAGACTCGTCTCAGTAGAGGCACTCCAATATAAACCACTGTAAGGTCGGTTAAATCGAGGGTCTGAGAGCAGAGCAGCGAGTGAGAGGTGCCCAGTCTCATCGACTTCTAACTGAGCGGCGATTTCATCCATAAAAATGCTCAGCTGTGAGCGAGTGTCGTCAACCATATAGTTGTACACTTGGGTCGGTATCGTCACACCAGCTGCGAGGATCATTGCCGTCAACCAAACGATCGCCGCTAAAACGAGGCGACTTTTGATACTCAGTCGTTTTATTGCGTTCAACGGTAGCCTGTTCTTATTCGGCATTTAATTGGTATCCCAACCCTCGGACAGTTTTGATGATCTTTGGCGCGATTTTTTTGCGAATTCGGCCGATAAAAACTTCGATTGTGTTGGAGTCACGATCAAAGTCTTGTTTGTAAATGTGCTCGACGAGTTCGGTGCGAGAAATTACTTTTTCTGGGTTATGCATAAAGTAAGCGACCACTTTATACTCCAGCGCCGTTAAGCTTACTGCTTGCCCTTGCCACATTACTTTAGAAGTGCGCGTATCCAAGCTCAAGTCGCCAATTTGCATCACAGGAGAGGCGTTACCTGATGCTCTTCGCAGTTGCGCGCGAATACGAGCGATAAGCTCAACCATTTCAAACGGCTTAGTTAGGTAATCGTCTGCACCTGCGTTTAGACCTTCAACTCGCTGCGTTAGGGTATCGCGAGCACTCAGGATAACGACAGGGGTATTGATGTTTTCATCTCGAATGCCTTTTAGCACGGTAAGGCCATCCAATTTCGGCAGTCCTAGATCAAGAACAATAGCGTCCCATTCTTCCGATGTCGCGCGATACAGAGCGTCTATGCCATCTTGAGATAATTCTGGTACCCAGCCGGTACTTTCTAATGTTTCGATGATTTGCTCGCCTAAACGAGGATCATCTTCAACGACAAGTATTTTCATATTGGTGATTCTTATTATGTTTGGAGTGTTATCGAAGTAAGTTACGCATTGCGTCGGGATTACGCATTAGACCAGTTTAGTTGTTTTGTGGCTTTAACGCTTTGTTAAAGCTGCGACCTTTGATCTCAAGCATTTCCAGCGTAGCGGCGTCGTACTCAACTTTCAGGACGCTATTGTTGTACAGAATTTTCAATTCATACACCCAAGCATCATCATCTTCTTCAAGCTCGACCTTGATGATACGGCCGTATAGGTCGTTTTCTACTGCGGCGTAAAGGTCCGAAAATGGTCGTATATATCCTTGTTGAACCGCGCGATAGACCTCATCTTGATCTTCATCGAATTCAATACGTGTTCCAGGCTTTTCGACATCTTGCACGATGGCGTGACCATTTTGTGAGGCATAGTAGTCGTCATGCTTGGCGAAACTTGGTGCACACATCAATGTCGTGATAAGGCCGAAAAGTAACGCAGAATGTTGAGAAGTCGTTGCTTTATACATAGTCAAACCTTTTCTAGAACGTTAGCCGCAGTATATCGGATATAGATGAACAGAGAGTGAATGATCGAGTTCAGTTTTACTAAATGTTGCGGACGTTATTTCAACTCGTCTTCAAAAATTTTGTCTCGCAATTTCCAAAAGCGACCGGATTTCCTTGCAATAACAAACTGAGGTAAACGGAAACGGTGTTGATTGGCAACAACACGTGTCGGTGAAGCCTCTTCAAAAGGGCGATGCTTGTCTGCCAAGTGAGGGCGCACAAATTGGTCTTTAAACGTTTGTTTTTGTTTTTTGGTACTCAATGACCAAAACTCATGAACTAACGCATTGCCTTCGCCTTGGTATGGTTCACCAGAATACGTCACCTTGAGTTGAGATTTACCATCACTGGACTTGAATACTGACAGGTCCATTTCTGTGCATTCAAATATCAATGCATCTTTCAGATTAAGGGCTTCTTTTAATTTTTTATCTGGATCAACAAGCGTTGCGTCACACTCATGACAAATGCGCGCAGCGATATCGTTGTCGGCACCACATTCACCACAGTATTTGGCACGAAAACGGTATCCACAGTGTTCACGTTCGCCTGTGTCTTCATCTTCAAAGTAACCTTGGCAACGTCTGCCAAAGTGTTCAACCAAGAAACCGTTACTATCCAATTTACCCCAGAAGTTGTTATTGAATCCGCAAGCCGGGCAGGGAATCGTGATAATTTCACTGTCAGAGTCTGGTTTGGGATCACCGACTTCAGGTTGGTATAAATCGTAGCTGTTGCCTGCGTAATCAAGCACTAAACATTCTGATTTTCCGTCTGATAAGCGTAATCCTCGTCCTACTATCTGTTGGTACAGACTGACTGACTCTGTTGGTCGCAAAATCGCGATTAAATCGACATGCGGCGCATCAAAACCGGTTGTCAGTACCGAAACATTGACCAAGTATTTTATTTGACGATTCTTGAACGCTTGGATGATCGCATCGCGCTCCGGCGTAGGTGTATCACCAATGACGATTTCAGTTTCGCCTTCTGGCAATAAACTGTGGATCTCCTGTGCGTGTCGAACAGTTGCAGCGAAGATCATGACCCCTTGGCGCTCTTTCGCATATTGCATGATTTGCTCAACAATTTGTGGAGTCGCACGTTTGGCTTTATCGATCACCATGTCCATTTCTGCTTCTTTGTAGCGTCCGGTGTTAGCGGGCTTCAGCTGTGAGAAGTCGTAAGACAAAACGGGCGCATCCATCATGCGGGCTGGAGTGAGGAAGTTTTCGTCGAGCAAATAACGGATCGGCAGTTCGAAAATACAATCGCGGAAGAATCGAGGCTCTTCGGTTCGCACTTGACCTCGGGTGTGATACTGATAAATCCAACCCATTCCTAAACGATAGGGCGTTGCAGTTAGTCCTAGCACCTTAATGCCAGGGTTCAGTTCTCGTAAGTGAGTAATAACTTTTTGGTAGCTGCTGTTTTTGTCATCTGGCACACGATGGCACTCATCAATAACGAGCAGAGAAAACTGGTTTTTGAACGAATCTAAGTTACGTACGACCGATTGAACCGAAGCAAACACGACTTGCTGGTCAGTTTCTTTTCGTCCCAATCCTGCTGAGAAGATGGAACCTTTTAAACCATAACCTTCATACTTCGCGTGGTTTTGCTCGACCAGTTCTTTTACGTGAGCGAGGACTAACACTCGTCCTTTAGCAAGGCGAGCAAGTTCTGCGATCACCAAGCTTTTTCCTGCACCGGTTGGCAGCACGATCACTGCTGGTGTCGAGTGTTTACGAAAGTAATGAATAACGGCTTTAACCGAGTCGGCTTGATAAGGACGAAGTGTGTACATGAAAATATGTGAAATTGCTCAACTATTCGAACGAGGAACGCTATAATACCTGACTTTTATACCCAAGTGACCTTTAAACCGAGATTTAGAGATCACTTGGGTATAATTCAATGAGGTATTCATGCGTTTAGATAAATATTTGTGTGACGCTCTGGGTGCAACACGCAAACAGGCAACAAAGATCATCAAAAGTGGAGACATCACCGTTGACGGTGAGGTTCAAAAAAGTGGTGCATTTAAAGTACCTGAAGGTGCGGAAGTGATGTGGGAAGACCGTGTTATTGGTGCTCCTGGTCCTCGTTACATTATGTTGTATAAGCCTGCTGACTTTGTTTGTTCACATGAAGATGGCTACAACCAAACTGCATTCGCATTGCTTGATGAGCCTAAAATTGAAAACCTTCACTTTGCGGGCCGATTAGATGTCGACACAACTGGTTTAGTATTGATTACGGATGATGGTAAGTGGTCTCATCGTATTACCTCACCTAAGCATAAGTGTGAGAAAACGTACCGTGTTTGGCTCGTCGATGCGATTCAGCCAGATTACGCGGAAAAGCTCGAACAAGGCATCATTTTGCGCAATGAATCAGAAGCAACATTGCCTGCTCGTTTGGAGATCGTGAACGAGGCAGAGAATGAAGTATTGTTAACTATTGTGGAAGGTAAGTATCACCAAGTGAAACGCATGTTTGCGGCGTTAGGAAATAAAGTTGAGTACTTACATCGTGAGCGTATTGGTTCGATTGAACTCGATGAGGCACTAGAACCTGGTGATTATCGCTACCTCACGCAGGAAGAAATTGATTCTATTTGGAATTAATTATCGGCATGGGAAATTCTTTAGTTCCCAATTGGAACTAGTTTTTTGGTAGGAATTGGCTCAAAATTAATTTTCCTACCAAAATTAGTGCCTAGACAATTCCGGTGTGTTTACTCATCTGAGTGATATGCCTTTGCATTTAGCTGAGCCATGCATACTCTTATTGCAAAGCCTTCGGCTGTGGTGAGTAAATGGTGGAATCAATTCCATTGCATTGTGTCTATTTCTCATAAACACACTTCGCTTTCACACGCTTTTCTATGTCGAGTTCGTCAAGGTCACACCTTGGTACATATTTGCCCTTATGATTCTCGAACGTTGATAGAGCAGGCCTTTGGCTTCTAGATTCAACGATATGAGAACCGTCCGTTACGTTCACTTTGCTCTGAAAGTATTGACGAAAGGGCTCCAACAAGAGGTAAAAGAATGACAGAAAAAGCGCAAAGCGCTCCGCAATCCCAAATCAGTTTTCTATTGTTTCTTGTATTAGGAGCGATTGGTGCTTTGACGCCTTTGGCGATCGACATGTATTTGCCTGCAATGCCAACCATCGCGAAAGATTTGGGTGTTGCGCCTGGCGCGGTTCAGATTACGTTGACGGCTTATACGGCAGGTTTTGCGATTGGCCAGTTAATTCATGGGCCGCTTGCCGATAGTTTTGGCCGTAGACCTGTACTGATTTTGGGTGTGCTTTTCTTTGGATTAGCGGCGGTAGTGAGTGCGACCACAAACGGCATCGATGCATTGACTTATGTGCGAACAGCACAAGGTTTTGCTGGCGCGGCAGCGGCGGTCATTATCCAAGCTGTCGTGCGTGACATGTTTGACCGTGAAGACTTTGCCCGTGCAATGTCTTTCGTCACCTTAGTCATCACCATGGCACCCTTGGTCGCGCCTATGATAGGTGGTCACCTAGCGATCTGGTTTGGCTGGCGTTCGATCTTTTGGGTGTTAGCTATTTTCGCTGTGGTGGTAATTCTACTGGTACTTTGGAAAATCCCAGAGACGTTGAAACCAGAAAATCGTCAGCCGCTTCGTTTTCGCACTACGATGAGAAACTACGCCAGATTATGCTCCAACCCTGAAGCGATAGGTTTGATGCTTTCTGGAGCGTTTTCATTTTCCGGAATGTTTGCATTCCTGACTGCGGGCTCGTTTGTTTATATTGATTTATATGGTGTTCGACCAGACCACTTTGGTTATTTATTTGGTTTGAACATTGTTGCGATGATCATCATGACCAGTATTAATGGTCGCTTGGTGAAGAAAGTTGGCTCTCATGCCATGCTTCGTTTTGGGTTGTTCGTGCAACTTTTGGCGGGGATTGGTTTATTCGTAAGTTGGTTAATGGACTTCGGATTATGGGGCATCGTACCTTTTGTTGTGCTGTTTATCGGTACATTGTCGACGATAGGTAGTAACGCGATGGCGCTGCTTTTAAGTGGCTACCCATCAATGGCGGGTACAGCTTCGTCTCTGGCGGGGACGTTAAGATTCGGTATCGGTTCATTGGTTGGTGCGCTGGTGGCATCACTACCCGGTAATGTTGCTTGGCCGATGATCATTGTGATGTTTGCTTGTTCTGTGCTTTCAGCACTGTTTTATTGGACTTTAGGAAGAAAGGCGTAATGTCGAATTACACCAAAGAAATTCAAAACTTAGTTAACTCAGCACTTGAAGAGTTAGATCAAGAGCATCGCTCAGGTAAGTTAGCCAATGCCCCTGTTGCGAATAACCATTATTTAGTGCGCTGGGTTACCAAAGCACTTAAATCTCAGCGTTTCGGTCGAGCCGTAGGCGATGACTTAACACGTTGGCAAAAAGCGGGTCGTTCAAAGGGTAATGACGCTGGTTTGTTGTTTATCTTCAAGCGTATTTCCGCTTTTTACGCTCAGTTTTTTCCTGAAGGTGAAGAGTCCAAAGTGATAAAAGACTCCGATATTGAATCATTTCTTGATTTGATGGAGCAAGCTGGCTGGGAAGTATCAACGTCTGAGCAACTTGTTGGTTGTGGCAAAATCCAAATCTTCACGGAAGGTCAAAACTCTTTGGCGCTATGTGCAGATCAATGCGAAAGCTGCTTCGACGGCGAGCTGCTCGTCAAACCAATGAGCTGGTTTGTACGTGGCAACCATGCTGAGTTTGTTGAGAAAGCAGCGCAAGCGGGCTTTATGGTGCATAAAGTGACGGACTACAAATCGATGGTGAAATACCACGGCGAGTACCTTATCTTTCCTGCAAACGAAGGTAACCAATTGGCTGAGATTCCGTTGAGCTTCCAAGCTTAATCAACTTCTCACAGCAGTAGAATTGAAATACGAAAGCATCAGRCGTTTGAAACGTCTGATGCTTTTTTTGTTACGTCACTCTGTATTTAAAAGCGATATTTCCAATAGACGCCACCATATAGACCTTCATAGCTTTGCAAAACGTCGCCCATCGTTTCGGTTTCGTTATTAAACAAGTAATCCTCTTCTGAGTAGTCTTCATAACGGAGGTTAAGCTGCACGTTTTGATTTTCAGATACTTCATAGTCAGCGATGACTTCAAATCGGTACGAGTTCGCCTCGTTATCAGGATATTGGTAGCCATCAGATGTGGTTGAAGATTTTCCATCAGCTTGGCTGTAGCTGTAATCAAACGAGATAGAAAGTTTGTCGTCTAGTAGCTGCTCTTTACTCACACCAAAGCCAATGGTTGTTATGTCATCTTTGAGTTTGGTGGTGTAGCGATTCCAACCGACAACGTCAGAGTTTGCTTGTTGTTGCTCGGAGCGGATGATCTGTTGATTGTAAAAAACATGCCCGCTTAGTCCGTCGAGTAAATTGAAGTTAAGGCTGAGGTCGTAACCGTAATCTTCCCCTTCACTCAAACCAATATCGGGTTTTGCATAGTCATCGTTGCCGTACCAAAGCTCTGCAAGCAATTGGACATCGTCGGTCATGTCATAACTGCCGTGGCCACGGAGCTCAATCCTCTCTTTGTCGGCTAAATAGTATTGGCGCAAATTAGGCGAGTCGCTGCTGTCGTCCTGCCAATCAGAGCCATCGCGAAAAGAGTAGGAGACTTTACCGCCTAATTGCCACGGTCTATTTGGTCTGTACTGGGCCCCAACAAAAACGCGTTGTTCATCGGTACGTTTCCTATCAGCATAACTTCGCTCATCTTGTCTAAAATGGTAACCCGTATTCACTTTCACATCAGAAGTAACACGATGCTTGAGTGTTGCTTCTAGTTTGGTTTTGGTGTGGTCGTATTTTTCTCTCGTCGATCCGATGATGGTGTTTCTATCGGAGTTATCGTCTTTATCTGAATAATCCGCAGAAATGGCGAAAGCTGTGTCTCGCGAAAGTTTGTTGTGGTAATCCGCGCTTATTTGCCAAGTGTTAGTTTCGCCATGGAATGTATTGGAGTTAACGGGGGACTGTGGAAACGGATTTAACCCGCCTTCAGAAGACGTCTGTGACCAAAGTAAGCGGCCACTGAACGTTTGTTGATTCAACCGATAATTCCCCGTGACAGCAAACTGGTGAAAGTCGTTGTCAGGCTCATACGCGAGGTGGTTAGCGTAAGGATTGGTAGTGCTGCCGTAATAAAGTGCGGACTTATCATTTCTAAAAAACGAGCCGCGATACGCAATATCCACCAGCCACAAATCTTCCATGTAGCTTACTCCTACTTGAGTATTTAAGGTTTCATGGTCGACGTTTTTGGGTATGGATCCCGGCGCGTTGGTGTAACCCGGAATGGTCGATGAATAAAGCGAAGTTGTGCCTTCTTTACGTTCGTGCTTCATGGATGCATATGGCTTCCATGGTGTATGTGGTGTGTACTTGAGTTCTAACTTAAACGTCTCTCGCGTCACTGAGTTTTCATATTTCGATAGGTCACCACTAACGAGTGCATCCTCTCTTGGATGATACGCACTGAGTGAGGACTGATTCCAGAAATACAGCGTTTCACTATAACTGCCGAGGACACGTAATCCGTCGTACTGGCCCATTTCCCACTGCAGTAAGAAGCGTTGCAAACCAAGATCTTCGACGACGATTCGATTGTAGAACCCATCGTCTTCATATTGTTCGATATCGGCGTTTAGGCTCGCGTTAAAGTGTTTATTGTCAGAGTTTGTACCGTAAACGGGTGGATTCCAATTATAGAATCGCGAGGAACCATCGTTGTTAAGGTAACCGACGCCGGCGCTGACTTCTCCACTCCACGTGCCGTCGCTGCTGCATTCACTGCACTGCCAGCGGCTAGTGTCGGCTGGTTGAGAACGTTGTAACGAATAATCGTTGGCGTGCGCTTGCACAGCAAAAGCAAGGGAAATAGCGATGCACAGTTGAGATAGTTTCATGCCTCCCTCCTAATAACTTAATGTTTGACCACGTGGGTGGTTAGAGCCATGCACTTGATTGTGGCAGTTCAAACAACTTCCGCCACGCACTCTCAAGTCGTTTTCAGGAATGGCTACGTTTGCATGTGGCACACGGTGACATTCCTGACATAGCATTGGCAGTCGTTTATTGAGCAAGGCTTTGTTCACTGAACCATGAGGTGTGTGGCAGGATATGCAATCTTCAGTTACAGGCTCATGCTCCCATAAGAATGGGCCGCGTTTTTCCGCATGACACTCGTAACAAGCGTTATTGACGGTTGACCAGTTCAGGCTCGCTTCATTTAATGTCTGATGTGGATTGTGGCAGCTAGAACAAGTCATGACGCCGTCAATAATAGGATGACGACTGCGTTTGTGGATATCCGATTTGGTGCGGGAGTGACAATCGGTGCATTTGTCTGCTTGCATTTCGGCAACCATCATCGGATCGTCTTTTTGATGCAGTTGGTGACAGCTTGCACAAGACAGACCTTCAAAAGCGTGCTCACTGCTATGCCAAGTCGAGCGTTTCGCATCTTGGTGGCAAGATAAACACACGCTGTTTTGCTTTTCGGCCGGAACAGGGGAGTTTGGCCCAAAGGTGATCATCGGCTCACGAACTTGTCCTTTTCGCGGATTGCGCGCGTGATTGTTTGCTGGGCCATGGCATGCTTCACATTGTTTATCATTCATTGGCCCATGCAGGTTTGCGGACTTGCCATGAATGTTATCGAAAATACCCGTTGCAGGTTTATCTGATGTATCGTCATGGCAACGAAGGCAGCCATCTGGTCCGCGGCGTGAATATTTTCCCTCGGAAAACTTGGTGTCTAATATGGTTTCCATTTCTTCTTGAGTTAACGTCGCCGCTTTGGGTTCTGGCTCGGCGACATCTTCCGAACTGACGGTGAAGATGACGCCTAACCCAAGTATCCCAGCTACCAACCACCGCAGAAACATTGCTTTCATAGCTCTTCCTTTTCTTGTCCTTAATTGTCAAAGCATTGTGTTCAATGACGAATTCAACGGTAGTCGTATACCTTGTGAACCTTATCTACCCCTTGTGACTGACCAATGGCATGGCAAGTTGCACATTGCTCGGAGCCCATGGCTTGTGCTGCTGTGTCTGCTCCAAATACCGCGCCGTGATTCAGCATATGGTTCAGAGGCGCATCTCCTGCCACGGTATCCGGGTCAGCATTAGCTAAAGATGACTCTAGGTGACACGCGCCACAGGCGACTAATGCAGGACTAAAGTACTTACCACTTGCCAGAGAAGGGCGCGTATTTTGTTGGCTAGGTAAGTTGTATTGAGCATTGGTATGGCAGGCCTCACAGTTGTTGACTGCGCCAGGGAAAGACGCTTCACCGCTATGAGCGGAGCCAAAGGCGTGGAATGAGTGCACGTGGTACTTTAGATCAGCTGCCATCCCAGGATAAAACGCAGAACGTTCAGAGTTATGGCAATTTTTACATTGTTGGAAGTCGGTGGCGGCATGTGGATGCTCACCAAGCTTATGGATAGTCAGCTCTTTGTGACAATCGTTACACGATGAAATGTCCGCGCCCACTGGCAGTTTGTGTTGCTTGTTGATACCAGACACATCAAACGAGCCGGATGCGTTATTGGCGGCAATGACGAAAGGCGATTTGATAAGATCGATGCCTTCAAACGTGACGCATTCGGCGAGCTCGCCATCTCTACGGTTGGCGCAAAGTGGCATGTCGGCGATATTAACCGTCAACGTAGAGTCGGAGATTGGCTTAATCGCAGCGTCAGTGAAGTCTTTATGACATAAGAATAGGCCTTCTCCTTGAGCTTCACAGCCGTCACCAAGTGCGCCATCATCGGCGACGTTGAGACTGTTGTTTGCGACCATCGGGCCTTGGCCGTTATCCCAGTTCAGCAACAAATTGAGGTGCCCATGTTCATTAATGAAAGGGGTCAGTTCGTTGATGGATCTAATACCTGAGCCCGCTTTCGACACTCTTAGTTCAACCTCAAACTGGTCATCAATAAATCGCGCGTTTTCAACGTTGATTTCAAGCGAATCACGCGCTTTTGCAAGATTATCTAAACGCATTACGTGAACCGTTTTAGCACTTCGGCTCGCGTCTTGGCCGATGATTGGATCGCCATTGTCATCTCGGTCATAAGGTCGGTGACAGCCCGAGCAGGAGTTTTGTGGCTCGCCGTTTCTTACCCAAACCGTACCGACTTGGTTATCATGCGCGCCTCTGTCTCGGTACAAGTGACAGGTCTCACAGGCAACTTGGCTTGGGTGTTCAAACCAATTGTTGGCGTCTGATGCTTTCGCGACATCGGTCGAATGGCAGGTTGTACAGTTGCGGGCATCTTGCGGGAAAGGGTTGCCTTCAATGACTAAACCATTGATGTCGGTAACGAGCACGTCATTCTCGTCGACAGGCTGTTTGTAAGTGTCGATGTTATTTCTGTCGCTACCTAATTTGAAAACATTACCGTGGTATTGATGAACAACGGCAGCGAGAGGGCGTCTGGTTGGAGCGGCGCCTGGGTTACTGTCATTGTGGCAAGCGGTACAAACGGCAATGTTGTTATCAATTGAGCGATAGCCGGGTCCATGATGAAGCGGTTCGCCCATATGACAGTTTTCACACGTGCCTGTTTCAATCACATTGCGGGAGACCACTGCATCTGAACTTTCTTGCGGCACCCATTCAAACACGTAGGTAAAACCGTTGCCTTGCTCGCCATACGCCATGACGATTCGGTGGAGTTTATCCGCATCCCAAGCAATAAAACCATTGTTGTTAGAAGAGTCGGCAGTGTAAGGATCGGACACTTTTAAAACGTCAGGAATGGCAAACGTGTAGCGATACCCCTCGTTTGTTTTTACTAGTGTTCCATCCCAAACACTCTCCATGCTGGCACGGTTATTTGTGGTATTACTTGAGTGATGGAAACTCTTCCAATAGGTATTGCCATGACGCCCATTGAAGGCAAAGGCTGGATCGCTCGAATTTTGTGTATCGACACGAGAGGGCATTGCTTTAAGAAGTGCGATGCGAAAGTCTTTCGTTTCGTCTAGCTCATGAGATCTGCCACTGCCGTCTTTGACGGTAAAATCGACTACCAGTTTGGTTTCTCCGGTTTCTTGAGTGACCAATGATGGCTCGGAAACACTGATCTCGAAATCACCAAGCGCAGGTGGTGGTGTATTTTGATCGTTTTTGCTGTCTGGACCACATCCGGTGAGCAGTAAAATAAAAAATATTAATGTAGCGATCGACTTTAAACCGTTCATAGTCCCTCTCGATTCGTCCTAAAGTAAGTGGGAATGCGTTGGAATGGTTAAATATCTCAATAAGCAATTGATTGAAATATTAATTTTGTATTCAAGCCAAAAGCAAAATATCCATATTTACATCGCTTGAATAAATCGAAATACATGGCTCGTAAGAGTATAGACGCAATATGAAATATTATTAAAATAAACCATTTTTTCTATGCGTGAATTTTAGGTTTTAAATTATTGTGTTTTTAAATCAATTGCTTGTATTGAGGTTTTTTGTTCTTGAAGAGGTCGGTGCAGAAAAAGTAGGGGTATTGAACTACGCTACTTTAAATGGTTGACGGCTTAATATTTTTATCTTGGATATCGTTGGTTTTAAGTCGCGTTTATAAAATGATTTTCTTATCGTTTATTCGCTGTCTGGTTTTGATTAACAAAGATAATTACTACGGAGTCAGTCTAATATGCACCAACTAATTAAATTATCTCTAAAATTTTCCTCGGTGTTAGCCATTAGCTCAGTTTTGGCCTCCCACAGTTTAGCGTCACCAAGTGAGCTAATTTCACAACATGAATGTGAAGCTTGTCATGGGCCAAACGGTGTTAGCTCAGACACGAATATTCCGACCATCGCAGGGATTCCCGAGTTCAACTTTTTCGACCAGATGTTGCGTTACCTTGAGGGCAGACCCTCAGCTTCGGTTAATCACGTATACGGAGACACGAGCCAAAAAGGCGACATGGTGACGATAGTCAAATCTTTATCTGAAGCGCAGATTGAAGAGTTAGCAAAACATTATGCTGGGCTTGAGTTTGTGCCTGCTAAGCAGTCTTTCGATCAAGCGTTAGCGATGAAAGGTAAGGCTATCCACGCGAAAAGTTGCGAGAACTGTCATTCGGATGGTGGCAGTAACGCTCTGGATGAAGCTTCGATTTTAGCTGGTCAGCAGAAGGGCTATCTCGCCACTACGTTGCAACAGTTTAAGCAAGGCAAACGCTCCGTTGATAAAAAAATGGATGAGGCGTTCAAAGGGCTTAGTGCCGATGATTTAAACGCGCTCGTAGAATACTATGCGAGTTATCGCTAGCGCTGCTTTGGGATGAACACCAATGAGTTTATGGCGTAAACCAAACAGAAAATGGATGCTTGGCATACCAATTGGTGGCTTATTGGCGTTTATCCTTGGTGGGGCGGCCCTCAGTGTTTTTCACTTTGGTATGGATTACACCAATCGCAACGAGTTTTGTTACAGTTGCCATATTGGGATGGATACGATAGTTGAGGAGTACCAAGCATCTCCACACTTCAAAAATGCTCAGGGTGTGGTTGCCGCTACGTGCAGTGATTGCCATGTCCCTAGGGAGTTTTTTGCTAAAATCGCATTGAAAATCGGTGCTACAGCCGACATCTATCACAAACTGACTGGAGAAATTACGTTAGAGAACTTCGAGGCGGAGCATCGTCCGAGGTTGGCTGCTGAAGTCACACAGCAGTTTATCGAGAATAAATCAAAGCAGTGTCGATATTGCCATTCCGTTGACAAGATGGATTTCGAAGCGCAAGGACGAACCGTTGCGCGTCGACATCAAATGATGGAAAGTCGAGAGCAATCGTGCATTGATTGCCATGCGGGGATTGCTCATCACCTGGCTATTTCTCTAGATTCTCCAGAGACTGTCCCACCTGAGGAGTAATACTGATACTTTCGGCTTCTTTCGCGATGGCTTTGACCATGCCTTTGAATATGAATAGATGGGCTGGCATCATGGCAAACCAGTAAAGCAGCCCGAGAAACCCCTGTGGGTGCCACCAAGCGGTGATATCCAGTTCTCGTTCATCGCCATGGTCTTTGATGGTAATTTCTAAACGTCCAAGCCCCGGGCCTTTCATCCCAAAAAACAGTGAGAGGAACTGATCTTCCTCGCAGCGAATCACTTTCCAAGAGTCAATATAATCGCCGACTTTGAGCTCCGGCCCCGGAGGAGAAACGCGAATCGGTTTCCCGCCACCAAAAAAGATGTCGAGCCATTCACGTGTGCGCCACAAAATGTTGGCAAAGTAATAGCCTTTTTCACGACTCCCGATTTTTTGAGCCACTTTCCATAATGCCGCAGGGGAGGCTTGAGTTTTTATGCTCGCACCGGCTTGTTTAGGGTAGTAGCCATACCCCGGTTGCCATCGACGAAGTGCCGCTGGCTCAAAGCCCCAAACATTACTGCGCACAAACGTGCCTTCATCTTGGATGGTATCGGATACCGCTTGCTCGTAGTTGATCAGCGTTTGCGGAAATCGTGCTTCAATCGCTTTGGAATCGGCAATGTAGTCATGCTCTAACCCCGCGAGTAATGCTTTGCCGATGTTTGCTGGTACAGAGGTGACCAAGCCGAGCCAGTACGATGCGATTTTGGGGGTAAGCAACGGTGTCGACCACAGCCGATAAGGCTTGTTGGTGATTCGGCAAATGACTTTAAACTGCTCGCGGTAGCTGAGTGTATCTGGCCCACCAACTTCATAAATTTGGTTTTCTTCTGGGGGTGATGCTTCGGCCAGCTGCAATAAATAGTGATTGAGGTTGGGTAGGGCAATAGGGTTGGCTTTTGAGTCGACCCATTTAGGCGCAATCAAAATAGGTAAGTTGTAGACAAAATCTCGCATGATCTCGAAAGCCGCGGAGCCGGGGCCAATGATGACGCCTGCACGCAATTCAGTTACTGGAACGCCAGACTGTCGGATAATTTTGCCCGTTGCTTTGCGTGCGGCTAAATGGCGCGAGTTTCCGGTTTGCGGTTGGATGGCACTTAAATAAATGACATGTTTGACACGGCTTTGCTCCAACGCGTATTTAAAGTTCAAAGCAAGGTTTAGCTCGTACTCAACAAAGTCATCGCCTTGTGCCATTCCGTGTACTAGGAAAAATACCAAGTCAAAATCGTTCACCACAGCGAGCGTGGCTTCTGCGTCGGCTAGGTCTAGATACCGCAACGTTAAATTAGGATGGGGCCGAGTCCTTGACTCCAAATAATCGATATGTCGCGCCGCAGCCGTGACGGCGTAACCTTTTTCTAAGAGTAACGGAAGAAGTTGAGAACCAATGTAACCCGAGGCGCCTAGCACCAACACCTTTTTCATTATCTGTCCTTTTAATCGTTGGTGGAATAAACACCGCAGAGTATAATCATGAGACACTTTCCCCATTCTATCAATAAGTTGTCGTTGGAGCGCTTGTGACTTTTCTCTCTCAACTCTCAATACATGCAGATAAAGCATTCTTACGTCGCTTATTCGCGATCGCGCTACCAATTACACTGCAAAGCATGATGTTTTCTAGCCGAAGCCTTGTCGATGTGCTTATGCTCGGCCAACTTGGTGAAGCTGAAATAGCCGCTGTTGGGGTAGCGGCGCGCGCGACGTTTGTTACTACCATCATGTTAGTTGGGGTGACGACGGGTGGTGCATTACTGACCGCACAATATTGGGGGGCGGGCGATAAAGTCGGGGTACGTCGCAGTACCGCTTTAACATGGATGATAGCCATGGTGTTTGCCGCCATTGCCGTTACTTTGTTTGTTATTTTCCCACAGCCAGTCATGAAACTGACGACAGACTCACAAGAAGTGATTGAGTTAGGGGCCAGCTATCTAATTATTTCATCCGTTAGCATGTTTGCTGTTGCGTGTGTCGCTAGTATGTCGGTGGGCTTGAGAGCGATGCACCAACCGGGGCTGAGCACATTTTTTAGTGGTATAGGCATTCTGTCTAATGTTTTCCTTAACTGGGTGTTAATTTTTGGTCACTTAGGTTTTCCTGCTTTAGGGATTACAGGGGCAGCCATTGCAACGGTTATCAGTGGCGCGATCGAAGTCGGTTGTCTATTTGGCTATTTATGGCTGAAGAAACACATAATTGCATTTGGTTGGGATGATATACGCGCAGGTTTGGTTGTAGACAAAATAACGCGTTTCTTGAGCCTTTCCTTACCGACCACATTTAACTTTTTGGCATGGGCTGGTGGATTGTTCGCTTACCATGCCATCATGGGGCAAGCGGGTGTGCAAGGTTTGGCAGCGTTGTCGGTGATGACGCCCGTTGAGTCAATCGCTCTCGCTATGATGATTGGCCTATCGAATGCAGCTGCGGTTTTAGTGGGTAACCAACTCGGCGCGAAAAACTTTGAACCTGTGTATTACCAAGCTTGGGCTACGGTCATTTTGAATGTGTTTATCGCATTTGTGGTCGCTGTTGTATTGATAGTGTCCAATCAATGGATCCTTAATGCGTTTAGTGCACTGACAGCGGATACTCGCCAGTTAGCTGAACAGTTTATGGTGATTCTTGCTTTAGGTGTCGTACTACGCTCGGTGCCGATGATGGTCATTGTTGGGGTATTACGTGCAGGTGGTGACGTTAAGTTTTGTTTGTATCAAGACATTCTTGCGCAGTGGGTGATCGGGATTCCACTCGCTGCATTTGCAGCGATTCAGCTCGGTTGGGAACCGCAATGGGTTTACTTACTCTTTTTGACCGAGGAAGTTGTGAAGTGGGCGATTTGTTTGCCAAGAATGGTGAGCCGAAAATGGATGAAAAACCTTATCGGTCAATAGAGGTAAACAGCGTTTACTGCAGCTGCAAAAATCTGCTCAATACGTCAACAAAATTAGGAACAGAAAGTGAATCGAGTTGCATTTGTACTCTCATAGTGTGATCAAGCATTCAAAATACTTTCTACTAACAGGATTTTAGTGTAGATTCTGATCCCAATTTTTAAATACCATCCGAGCGGCATAATCAATGTTAAAACTGTCAGACCTATGTAAAGGCTATGTAGACGGGGGAGAATTTCACCCTGTATTACAAGGGGCAGAATTAACATTACAGCAAGGTGACCAAGTCGCTCTGATGGGAGAAAGTGGTTCGGGTAAAAGTACTTTGCTGAACTTAATTGCCGGACTGGATACTGCAGACTCTGGTGAAGTTCAGTTTCCAAATTTTGCCATGCATGATGCGCCAGAGCATTTGAGAACCCTTTATCGCCGCAACAATATTGGTAATATCTTCCAACAGTTCAACCTGCTTCCTACGCTCAATATTGCCGACAATATTCGTTTTTGTCGTCAGTTAAAAGGTTTGCCAGAAGATAAAGAGTTGTGGCGTCAAATTCTTTCTGCTCTGGATTTAATGCCTCTGCTAGGCCGTTACCCGGAAGAAGCATCTGGTGGTCAGCAACAACGTGCTGCTATTGCTCGCGCACTCTATATGGAACCTAAAATCCTACTCGCTGATGAGCCAACTGGTAGCCTAGACGAGCGAAACGCAGAAGCGGTAATGCGCTTATTGACGAGTCTCGCTCGCCAACTGGAGTGTACTTTGCTGTTAGTGACACACAGTGAAAAAGTGGCGGCCCATATGGAAGGTAAGATTCGACTTCAAGGAGGGCAACTGCATGTTATGGCCCGTAGTTAAGGCACTACTCGGTCATTACCGTCGTTACCCACTACAAATTATTCTTGTCTGGCTAGGGTTAACCTTAGGCGTGTCCCTTCTTGTTGGTGTTACTTCTATCAACCAGCATGCAAAACAAAGTTATGCGACAGGAGAAAAGCTTTTCTCCAATCCTTTGCCATACCGAATCCGAACTAAACACTCTGCCAATAAAATCCCTCAAGGTTTCTATATCCAGTTGCGTCGAGCTGGGTTTAACCAATGTGCGCCGTTTGACGTGCTGCATCTAGATGCTAAAACCGATATGAGCTTGATGCTGGTGGGGATTGATCCTGTCGCGATGATTCCATTGCAGCAAGGCAAATCTTTGGGTGAGATGCCCGTTCTATCATTAATGAAACCTCCTTATCCCATTCTAGTCAGTCAAGATTTGGCCGCTTACATGAGTTGGCAGGATGGGGACTTTATTGAGATGAATGACGGAAGTCGTCTCGGACCGATTCAAGTCGATAAAAACAAAATGCTCTCAGGGACTCGGCTGGTTACTGATATATCGTTGTTGCGTATGCTCAAGCGGAGCTCAGGTTTATCTGCGATTTCTTGTGGTGAAATGCCAGAGGAAAAGCTAATAGCACTGAAAAATATGCTTCCCAATGGCATGACGCTCGTTAGGAATACGCGTACGGAGCTTGAGTCGTTAACTAATGCATTCCACATGAATCTCACTGCGATGGGGATGCTGTCATTTTTGGTCGGGTTGTTTATTTTTTATCAAGCGATGTCTTTGTCATTTATTCAGCGACAACGTTTGGTGGGTATTTTGAGACAGACGGGGGTCAATGGAACGCAGTTGGCTCAAGCATTGTTGTTAGAGTTGTCGTTGCTCGTCTTTATTGCGTGGGCGTGTGGTAACTTTTTTGGTTTGATCTTGGCAAATGAGCTGATCCCTGCAGTCTCATCGAGCCTGAGCGATTTGTACGATGCCAACGTAGGCTTAACAATAGGATGGTCTTGGCAGTCCAGCTTATATAGTCTGATCATGGCAGCGATGGGCGCATTAATATCGTGTTTGTGGCCATTGATTCGTTTGTTGAAGTCACAGCCAATTCGTCTATCTTCTCGACTGTCATTAATGCGATTTGCAGGGCGTGAGTTCTCTTGGCAGGCGCTTGCTGCGTGTGCGTTTTGTGTCGCGGCAATCGCAGTGTATCAAGCACCGAAAACACAAGAAACTGGCTTTGCCATTATTGCGCTGATGTTGGTTAGTGTGGCCTTGTTCATGCCATTTATTATGTGGCATATGTTCCAGAGCTTTTCTTACACCATGCGTTGGGTACGTGTACGTTGGTTTTTTGCCGATGCGGCTGCGAGCATGAGTTATCGCGGTGTGGCAACAATGGCGTTTATGTTGGCACTGGCGGCAAATATCGGCGTAGAAACGATGGTAGGCAGTTTTAGGGATACAACCGATAAATGGCTCAACCAGCGATTAGCAGCGGATATTTATATCTATCCGACAAATAACTCAGCAGCTCGGATGAGTGCGTGGCTGCAAAACCAACCAGAAGTCAACTCGGTTTGGTGGCGTTGGGAAAAAGATATGCCAACCGAACATGGTGCTTTGCAAGTGGTGAGTACAGGCTCTTCTGAAGGTGAGCTAGATGCACTGACGGTAAAACTAGGTGTCCCGAATTACTGGTATCAACTGCACGCGACCAAGAGCTTGATGGTGAGTGAATCGATGGCCTTGAAGTTGGATATTCGCCCAGGAGACTTCATTAGTTTGCAGGAACCACTAGGTGGAGACTGGCAAGTCGTTGGTGTTTATTACGATTATGGAAACCCGTATAACCAGGTGATGATGTCGCACCGGAATTGGCTGTATGCATTTGCAGGGACGGGCAATGTTGGCCTTGGTGTGGTGTTAAAAGATAGCGTTAATGGGGAGGGGCTGAAAAATCGCTTAGAAAATGTATTCCGCCTCCCGCAAGACCGTGTGTTTGATAATGGTAATATTTATAGTCAGGCAATGAGGGTATTTGATCATACCTTCGCTATTGCAGGAACCTTGGGCAACATCACGCTGATTATTGCTGTGTTTGGCTTATTCTTCGCGACATTGGCGGGCGAGTTGTCGCGGCAGCGGCACTTCTCTTTGCTGAGATGTATGGGGGTATCCGGAAAGGAACTTGTCGCATTAGGTGGTTTGCAGTTGTTTGTTTTCGGGGCCATTTCCGCGATTATTGCGGTGCCACTTGGTCTGGCACTTGCACACTTGATCGTTGATATTATCATTAAGCAATCATTCGGCTGGTCTCTGGAGCTTCAAACGATCCCTTGGGAATACGCTCAAACTATTGCTTGGGCGATGCTTGCCATCATGATTGCTGGCGCATTGCCAGTTATTAGAATGATTAAGAGTACGCCAATGAAGTCATTAAGGGACGCGTTGTAATGAAAAAAGTGGGCTCTAAAAAACGCTTGTTAGTTTCAACGATCATTGTTATTACGTTTGCCTTTTTGACCGGGGCTGCTTTTTACTCAACTTTTTGGTTGGAAGCGACAGCAACACAAGAAAGCGAGCTTAATTCTATTCTAACGCGTGAAAATCAAACGATTTTTGAACCTGTATTACCTGACGAGCATGTCTCTTTACCGTCAGACTTTCGCTTTCATCCCGAGTACCAACATGAATGGTGGCACTACTTTGCGAAACTGAAAGATGAACAAGGGAAAATATACAATGTTCAATGGAGTTACTTCAGGGTCGCGACAGACGAGCGAGAAACCAGCGGATGGCAAAACCCTCAACTGTACATTTCACATGTTGTCATTAGCCATGGTTCGCACGTCTGGAAAGAGCAACGTGTAGCGAGAGGCGGGATAGGCCAAGCTGGCATGACTAATCGTCCTTTCAGGTTATGGATTGATAATTGGACATGGCGTTCACTTGGTGCAACGCCTTTCCCTGGTAACTTGAATGTGACTACCGATACGTTTGGTTTAGATCTCAATACTATGACAAATGGCCCCTTTGTCGTGAATGGAGACAAAGGTTTTCAGGTTAAACACGCGTTGCAATCTGTTGCCTCTTTCAGTTTTAGTGCGCCATTTTTAAAGGTGAAAGGGAGTTTGAACATTAATGGCAAACGCTTCTCTGTTGCTGGCTCTGCTTGGGCTCAGAAAGAGTGGGGCAGTGGCTTAATTGGTGAAGGGCAACAGGGTTGGGATTGGTTTGTATTCAATTTAGATGATGGTCGAGCACTGACAGTCAGCCGCTATCGCCACCATGGACAAACACCGCATGTATTTGGCACCTTGTCCACACGCTCAGGTAAAGTCATTAATCTCTCAGATGATGATATCAGTATTAAACCAATGCAAGTGACCAGTTTATCAAATGGAAGAAGGCTGCCTTTGCAGTGGATTATTAATATTCCAAAGCATCAAATTAACTTGACCACTCGTATTATCAAATCAGATATGTGGCTTCCGTTTGTTATACCGTATTGGGAAGGTCCTACCTTAGCTTCTGGCTCCAACGAGGCTTGGGGCTTTATGCAGCTCACTGGTTATTAAATTCTGATAAAAACCACCCTAATGGGTGGTTTTTTAGTGGATGAAACTTCCTGAATTTTTCTCAAAAGTATGGGGTTATCATGACAGTACATGCCATGTTATGCTGATTTTCTCATAATCTTGATAAACATTTGGCGCGATAACCACAAGTACGCGCTGTGATCAAAATTGAGTGTTATGTTGGAAAATACGATGTATAGTAAACTTCATATCGGAAAAATCGAAGTTTATACTCTGAAGAAGCGATTATTCTAAAGTTTTCGACCGCTATACACTCTTATCATTCTTTGTTAATCGTTTATTAAGATAATAAATATAAGGACGAAACCATGAACGATGTCATTCGTGACTTTTTCAAAATGGAATCAGCTGGTGGTATTCTTCTCGTGATTGCCGCGGCAATTGCGATGACCATTGCTAACTCACCGCTGGGCGAAACTTATCAATCTGTACTGCATACTTATGTATTTGGTATGTCAGTTTCTCACTGGATTAATGACGGCCTAATGGCTGTTTTCTTCTTACTCATTGGCCTTGAAGTTAAGCGAGAGCTACTTGAAGGTGCGTTAAAATCAAAAGAAACCGCAATTTTCCCTGCGATTGCAGCGGTTGGCGGTATGTTAGCTCCTGCTCTTATTTACGTAGCCTTTAATGCCAACGATCCTGAGGCGATTTCTGGTTGGGCAATTCCAGCGGCGACAGATATCGCTTTCGCTTTAGGTATCATGGCGTTATTAGGTAAGCGTGTACCAGTAAGCCTAAAAGTGTTCTTGCTAGCGCTTGCTATCATCGATGATTTAGGTGTGGTTGTTATTATCGCGCTATTTTACACCGGTGACCTGTCGACCATGGCGTTGCTTGTTGGCTTCATCATGACTGGTGTCCTATTCATGTTGAATGCGAAGGAAGTAACAAAACTTACGCCATACATGATCGTCGGTGCGATCTTATGGTTCGCGGTGCTTAAATCTGGTGTTCACGCAACATTGGCAGGTGTAGTGATTGGTTTTGCTATCCCACTAAAGGGAAAGCAGGGCGAACATTCTCCACTTAAACATATGGAGCACGCGCTTCACCCATACGTGGCATTTGGTATTCTGCCTCTATTCGCATTTGCCAATGCGGGGATTTCGTTAGAAGGCGTATCGATGTCAGGTCTAACTTCAATGCTGCCACTCGGTATTGCTTTGGGTCTACTGGTTGGTAAGCCTCTAGGTATCTTTACCTTTAGCTGGGCAGCGGTAAAAATGGGCGTTGCTAAGTTACCTGAAGGTGTTAACTTCAAGCATATCTTTGCGGTATCTGTGTTGTGTGGTATTGGCTTTACAATGTCTATCTTCATTTCCTCTTTAGCGTTCGGAAATGTAAGTCCTGAATTTGATACCTATGCTCGACTCGGTATCTTAATGGGTTCGACGACAGCAGCATTACTTGGCTATGCCTTACTGCACTTTTCTTTGCCTAAGAAAGCACAAGCGTAAGATAAAAAATGCGCTATTTTGTAAAGCCTCCCAATCGGGAGGCTTTTTTATACCCATAGTTCAGTACATCAGCGACTTAATAGCGACACTTTCGTATTAAGCGGATGTCTAACCCATGGAGATGAACGGAATCATCGAAAAAGGTAGGTTGGCAGATCTGCAGGCGAAAAAAAGCCCAGCCGAAAATTTGACTGGGCGGATACAAACATAGGAGTTAATAAGAAAAAAGCAGCAACGTAACAATTAGATGGAAACAAGTTTGACGGCCAGTGAAACTTAAAATGCCCTAGTTGTTACATTTATTCAGACCGAGCCTTTTCCAAACAGTTCCATTTTTTTTCAAAAAAAATTCGATTTAATTCTTTCTGCCCGCTTGTATCGTAAAGAAGTAAGAGAAGAGGCGAACAGCGTAACCAACTTAATGGCGGTTTGAAACTCGATAGCCCTCTTTTCTATAGTAGCTATAAACTTAAATTGCATTTCAAACCCGCACCTCCTGCTCCGACCGCCTAACGACATTGCTAGCGTTTCAAATACGATGGTTTGCGAAACTTGGTCATTTTCTTCAGGCGAGCATCATTTGCTTATTAGACTTAAATTCAAAAGATTAGATCACACCTTCTAAGTTCTGGTCAGACCAATTGGTGAAAGTGTGATGTTAATCATTTGTTAATCTAAAGTTTCAGGAGTATATTTTCAAACAGTTGTTTAATACGAGTGATTAAAATGGCCCCGAGAACATCAACAAAAGAAAAAATACTCGATGTCGCAGAAGGACTCTTTGCTGAACATGGTTTTAATGATACTTCGCTAAGAACGATAACAGGTAAAGCGAACGTCAACTTAGCATCGGTAAATTATCACTTTGGTGATAAAAAAACGCTAGTTAGAGCGGTTTTAGATAGATACCTAGAAGCGCTCATGCCGAGCATTAAAACCTCACTAATTGAGTTAAATACGCGTGATAGCTACGACATGGACGACGTCTTTGAGTCATTGCGTTTACCTTTGCGTACATTAAATGATGTGCGCCCCAATGGTACTGCATTATTCATGTTGTTAATTGGCCGTGGTTACACAGACGTACAAGGTCATCTGCGTTGGTTCATCACCACTCGATATGAAGAGGTACTTAACCTCTTCACCTTCTCGATAATGAAGGCAAACCCGGAACTATGTGAGGAGCAGCTGTTTTGGCGACTGCACTTCACGCTAGGTACCTGCGTATTTACGATGGCTTCAAGCCAGGCTCTTTCGGAGCTTGCTGAAAGTAAATTTGAAAAGGAAGTCGATGTGAAATCTGTCGTCGATTTACTGATTCCTTATTTGTCAGCAGGAATGTCAGCGAAGCAGTTGGCACAAGACAAATAAGAAAGTTAAACCAATAATAAAATTATGCCCAGAGCGGTTACGTGAACAAAAGGATCTGAACTATGAGCTCTCTACGAAGAAAATGGATTAGTGACCCAGCTTTTAAAGTGTTCAAAAAAGTATTGCCACCTCTCTCTAGCACCGAGAAAGAGGCGATGGAAGCGGGTAGTGTGTGGTGGGATGCCGAACTATTTTCAGGCAAGCCTAACTTCACTACATTGCACCATTATCCAACGCCGACACTGACAGCAGAAGAGCAGTCATTTATGGATAATGAGCTTGAAACCCTGCTAGAAATGCTTGATGACCAGAAGATTGTCAAAGAAGACAGGGATTTACCGCCTGAAGTATGGGAGTACTTACGTAAAGAGCGATTTTTCTCACTGATCATTTCAAAAGCGTATGGTGGTCGTGAATTTTCCGCTTTAGCGAACTCAACCATTGTTTCTCGTATTGCGACTCGTAGCATCAGCACCGCTGTCTCGGTTATGGTACCGAACTCTCTTGGTCCAGGTGAGCTTTTATCGCACTATGGCACGCAAGAGCAAAAAGATTACTGGTTGCCTCGTCTTGCTGATGGTACCGACATTCCTTGTTTTGCATTAACAGGGCCCGAAGCGGGATCTGACGCCGGTGGTATACCAGATCAAGGCGTAGTTTGTTATGGCACTCACGAAGGCAAAGAAGTGCTTGGCGTGCGAGTTAGCTGGAATAAACGCTACATCACACTTGCGCCAGTGGCGACAGTGCTCGGATTAGCATTTAAGCTACAGGATCCAGAAGGGCTACTTGGTGATAAGAAAGAGGTTGGAATCACATGTGCGCTGATCCCCGCTGACCATGAAGGTGTCGAGATAGGCGAGCGCCATGATCCTCTGGGTTCTGCATTTATGAATGGTCCGACTCGTGGTGAAGATGTCTTCATCCCTATGGACTGGTTGATCGGTGGCGCTGATTACGCAGGTAAAGGTTGGCGTATGCTGGTTGAGTGTCTTTCTGCTGGTCGTGGTATCTCTCTCCCAGCGCTTGGCACAGCGATTGGCCACCTTACTACACGTACAACCGGTGCTTATGCTTACGTGCGTAAACAGTTTGGTATGTCGATCGGTAAGTTTGAAGGTGTCGCAGAAGCAATGGGGCGCATTGGTGGCCTTACTTATCTACTAGAAGCAACACGTACGCTGACGACGACTTCTCTCGATATGAAAGAAAAACCTGGGATTGTAACCGCGATTGCCAAGTACCACATGACGGAAATCGCGCGTACTATTCTAAATGATTCGTTTGATATCCATGCGGGTCGTGCGATTCAAGATGGCCCAATGAACTATCTTGCTAAACATTATCTCGGTATCCCAGTTGCGATCACTGTGGAAGGCGCGAATATTCTGACTCGTAACCTGATGATTTTTGGTCAAGGTGCGACTCGTTGTCACCCATATGTACTAAAAGAAATGGAAGCTGCTGCGAATCCAGATTCTGAACAAGGGGCGAAAGAATTTGACAACTTGCTCTTTAAACACATCAAACATGCAGTAGGCAATACATTTGGTGCATTTGGCGCGGCGCTAACTGGTTCTCGGTTTGTAAAAGCGCACATGAGTGGCCCAACACAGCAGTACTATAAAGAAATCACAAGATTAAGCCGAGCACTTGCCGTTAGTGCTGACTTCGCGATGTTAACACTAGGCGGTGATTTGAAGCGTAAAGAAATGATTTCCGCACGTCTGGGTGATGGCTTAAGCTATCTATATATGGCGTCTGCCGCACTGAAAAAGTATGAAGATGAAGGACGTCAACAAGGCGATCTAGATTTTGTCCACTACGCCGTTCAACACTGCTTGTATAACGCATCTAAGTCATTAAATGAGGCTTATACCAACTTCCCTGTGAAATACGTTGGCGGTGTGCTGAAAGGGTTATTGTTCCCACTTGGCAATCATTTCAATAAGCCAAGCGATGAACTGTGTGTGAATTTGGCGGAAGCGATGATGACGCCAGGAGCACAACGTGATCGACTCACGCATCTTTGCTACATCGGAAAATCCGACGACGACAGCGTAGGCTTAATGGAGAATGCCTTCCTCGCAATGTACGAAATCAAACCATTAGAGCGTAAGCTTATGAAGGCTGCGAAGGATGGGAAAGTGGCTCGTAAAGGTCTTTTACACGACCGTTTGCAGCAAGCATTTGAAGCTGGCGTGTTAACTGAGCAAGAAATTGACCAAATCATGGCGGCAGACAAATTGCGTTACAAGGCGATTCAAGTTGACCACTTTAGTCATGACTTTTCTGAAGTGCGAACTGATTGCCCAAAAAAGTCGCATTTGAACCCGGCGGCATAGTAAACCGTTAATACTAAGAAAAGCACCTCAATGAGGTGCTTTTTTGTGTTCTTGCAGAGTGGATGTTGGGATAGTGCTCCAACCACTTGCCTTTTCAGAGCATTTTTACAGAAATTAGATGCGAAATCCCGACGAAACTTTTATCCTAACAAGGTTTTTTAAAGGAAGTTGAATATGATCATCAAACCTAGAATTCGTGGATTTATCTGTACTACAACGCACCCTGTTGGTTGTGAAGCTAACGTAAAAGAACAAATTGCGTACACTAAAGCGCAAGGCCCAATCAAAAACGCACCTAAGCGCGTTCTTGTTGTCGGTGCATCAAGTGGCTACGGTCTATCTTCTCGTATCGCTGCGGCATTTGGTGGCGGTGCATCAACTATCGGTGTTTTCTTCGAAAAAGAAGGTACTGAGAAGAAACCAGGTACGGCAGGCTTCTACAATGCAGCTGCTTTTGAAAAGCTAGCGCGTGAAGAAGGCCTGTACGCAAAAAGCCTAAACGGCGACGCTTTCTCAAATGAAGCGAAACAGAAAACTATCGAACTGATCAAAGAAGATTTAGGTCAGATCGATATGGTGGTTTACTCACTGGCTTCCCCAGTACGTAAAATGCCAGAAACTGGCGAGCTAGTTCGTTCAGCGCTTAAGCCTATTGGTGAAACTTATACATCAACTGCCGTTGATACCAACAAAGATGTGATCATCGAAGCAAGTGTTGAGCCTGCAACAGAAGAAGAAATCAAAGACACAGTAACCGTTATGGGCGGTGAAGACTGGGAACTTTGGATTAATGCACTGTCTGATGCTGGTGTTCTTGCTGAAGGCTGTAAGACAGTCGCGTACAGCTACATTGGTACTGAGCTAACTTGGCCAATCTACTGGGATGGCGCACTAGGTAAAGCGAAAATGGACCTAGATCGTGCGGCGAAAGCGCTAAACGACAAGTTAGCAGCGACAGGCGGCAGTGCAAATGTTGCTGTACTTAAATCTGTTGTAACTCAGGCAAGTTCCGCAATTCCTGTTATGCCACTGTACATTGCAATGGTATTCAAGAAAATGCGCGAAGAAGGCGTACACGAAGGCTGTATGGAACAAATCTACCGTATGTTCAGCCAACGTCTGTACAAAGAAGATGGTAGTGCAGCAGAAGTGGATGAGATGAACCGTCTACGTCTGGATGACTGGGAACTTCGTGACGACATTCAGCAGCACTGTCGTGAACTATGGCCTCAAATTACGACTGAGAATCTAAAAGAACTGACTGACTACGTAGAGTACAAAGAAGAGTTCTTGAAACTATTTGGTTTCGGTGTTGAAGGCGTAGATTACGAAGCGGATGTAAATCCAGCGGTTGAAGCTGATTTTATCCAAATCTAATCGAATGACTGATTAGACAACCGATATACAAAAGGCGCTCATTGAGCGCCTTTTTTGCTTTCATCAGTCAAAGTTATTAACTTAATATTATCAGGATCGTACCGGCTAACGTCATCAGAATATTGGCAATCGCATAGGTACCCGCATAGCCAAGAGCAGGGATGGTGGATTTAGCGTAGTCGTTGACGACATCCATAGCTGGGGCACAAGTTCGGGCACCAATAATGGCACCGAAGAGCAGGGCACGGTTCATCTTGAGTATGTGTGCGCCCACTAAATAGGCCAGTACCACAGGCACAACACTAACAATGAATGCTAAACCAATCACTTTTGGACCAACTTGAGTCAAGTGCTCGAACATCTTTCCGCCTGCACTTAGACCTATTCCCACCATAAAGAACATCAAACCCAAATCTTTGACCATATTCAGCGCCCCCTGCGGGACATAGCCGAAAGTAGGGTGATTTGCTCGTAAGAAACCAAGTGTAATACCAGATAACAAAAGACCTACCGCGTTGCCCAAGCTGAACGAAACCTGGCCGAATGTCATCGTGATGAGGCCAAACAGAATACCCAAAATAAAGAAGCTGCAAAAAGCGAGTAAATCGGCCATTTGACTGTGGATCGAGATGAAACCGATTTTTTCCGCGAGTCCATGTACTCGGCTTTTCTCGCCGCTCACCTGAAGGACGTCACCTTTAGCGAGCACAATGTCTAAGTCCATCGGCATTTCTATTTGCGCACGTACCACGCGGTTTAAGAAACAGCCAAACTCAGATAAGTTTAAATCCGATAAGCGCTTGCCTGCGATAGCGTCACTTTTTACGACAATTTCTTCTTCAACGATGCGCAAATCAAGCAAGTTACGATCAAATACTTCTTTACCGTTACGGAAGCTAGGATCCAAGCGAGCATGGCTATCAGGGAAGCCAACCAGTGCAATTTCATCACCTTCTTGCAAAATAGCATCACCATCTGGATGGGCGAGAATACCGTTACGGCGGATTCGCTCAATGTAACAGCCAGTTTGACGATAAATGCCCAGTTCACGCAAGTTCTTGCCGTCAGTCCAGTCAATCAATTCTGGGCCGACTCGGTAAGCACGAATAATCGGTAAGTACACTTTTCTTTGGCTTGAATTTCCAAGGCCACGTTCTTGAGCAATTTGCTGCGCAGAATCAGACAGATTCTGCTTCTGTAGTTTTGGCAACAGCTTCGCGAACATGATCATGCTTATTAGGCCGACCAGATAAGCCATCGCGTAACCTACGGATAGATTTTCTAATACCAAAGAAAAATCCATATTGCGCGGTATAGTCGCAAGGCCAGAGTTAAGAGCGTCTTGTGCACCAACCAGTACAGGTGTTGCTGTCAACGCGCCAGCCATCATACCGGCTGACAAGCCAAAATCGAGGCCGAAATAGTGGCTCAAGCCATACGTTAAGCTGACTGCGGACACGAGAACGGTCATACTTAAAATAAAGTAATGCTTACCATCTCTGAAGAATATGCCAAAAAAGTTTGGTCCAGCTTCAATGCCAACGCAATAGATAAACAGCATAAAGCCAATGGTTAATGCTTCTGCATTGAATGAGAAGCCAAGGTGACCCATTACCAACGAGGTAATAAGAACGCCTATGGAGTTGCCTAGTTGTAATTTGCCAAATCGGATTTTTCCGATGGCAAGGCCAATGGCTAATACGACGAAGATTAGAAGAATAGGGTTTTGCTCAAGAAGGTATACGACGTCTATGTTCACTGTGTGGCTCGGTAAAGTGTGTGCCAAAAAGATTAAGAATTGCGAATTGTAACTAAATATAGCAAAAAGATAAGTGAATTTTTTTAGGTTTTACCATTAGTTGACGTAAGGTAATAACCAACTGAAAAATAATAAAAAAGCCGCATGAAGCGGCTTTCTTAAAAACTGTCTTTATTACTCGTCAAATAGACCTAGGTGCTCTTTCGCGTATGCTTCGAACTCGTCGCAGCCACCGATGTGCTCTTGGTCGATAAAGATTTGAGGAACAGTTTCAACTGGTTTACCAACTGTTTTCTCAAGATCTGCTTTAGAAATGCCTTCAGCATGGATATCAACGTAACGGTAGTTGAAGTCGTCACGCTTCGCTTTTAGCGTTTCTGCGTGTTCTTTTGCACGAACACAGAAAGGACATGCAGGGCGACCAAAGATAACAACGAACATAATCTTATTTCTCCTAAATCTATTCTTTTTTGAAAGCGTACAAAACATAGCGGCTGAGTGCGCTCTCTTTTGTTGCAGTAACTATGCCCGATCCAGATACGGAAATAAAGCGGCAATTACCTCTTGGTTCTATAGGTGAAATCTATCGAATAAAAACTAAACGCGCTCCCTTATTCTATGGCTCTAAAGTATGTGAAGTGACGCATAAAAACATACATTTTAAGGGGTTAATGATGGCAAGGTGGAATTGGTCAATTTTTTTTATTCAAAAACATAGCAATCTAATCTGGCTATACGCAAATGACTTCAACTCTTACATAAGTGTTAAATCAGAGGGCAAGAGGTTATTTGGGTATATTATTTTGGGAGGATGTGTATGTTTCAGTTTATGACTGCAACAAGGATTATATTTGGTGAAGGTGCACTTCAGTCTTCATTATCCGTTATCAACCAATTTGGCTACAGTGTTTTGCTGGTAACTGGGAAGGACACCCAACGAGCCACGCCCATCATTAACTACCTTAAAGCTCAAAATATGCGTTACCAACACGTAGCAATCAATGGCGAACCTTATATCACAATGGTAGAAGAGACCGCGGTACTCGGTAGAAAATTCCAGCCTGATATGGTGATTGCTATTGGCGGTGGCAGTGTCATCGATATGGGTAAAGCCCTAGCCGCTATTATTCCTAATCAAGGCAATGTTTACGATTACGTCGAAGTGGTAGGAAGAAACGTACCATTAAAGGCAAAACCTCTTCATTTTATTGCAATTCCTACGACAGCAAGCACGGGCTCAGAGGTGACTCGAAATGCGGTGTTGAAGTCTGGACAAGATAAAGTGAAAGTGAGTCTTCGAAGCCCTGATATGCTGGCAGACGTTGCCATTGTGGATCCGACGCTCACTTATGGAACCGATCAATACACATCCGGGCGTGGCGCGATGGATGCGTTCACTCATTTGATGGAAGCGTATGTGTGTGGTGAGCCCAACCCTCTTACAGATATGGTGTGCGAAGAGGGACTTCGTCGTTTAAGCCGTTCAGTGATTGCTGCTTGTAAGCAAGATAATCATAAGGCTCGCTCGGATTTATCATTCGCTGCGTTGCTCGGTGGCATGGCCATTACTAATGCCAAATTAGGTGCTGCGCATGGGCTTGCGTCGGCGTTAGGAGGTAAGTTAGATGCTCCCCACAGCGTGATCACGGCGCGTCTTGCACCGCACGTGATGCAGGAAAATATTAACGCCGCGAAGCTCGCTGGTAGGAATGATGTGATAAATCGTTATCGTAAACTTGCCCAGCTGGTTACCGATCGTGCGAACGCGAATGAGCACGATGGGGTTCTTTGGGTAAATATGGTGTTAGATAAGTTAGCGTTGCCGTTACTTGGCCAATTCGGAGTATGCCAAACTTCTTTTGAACAAGTGGCGAACGATGCGCTTAAGTCGATGGCGATCAAAGGCAACCCGCTACCCCTTAATCAGGAACGTTTGATATACATATTGCAGCAAGTCTGTGATTGCAGTGGAGAGTGTGTGGCAGAGAGCACACAACACGTGAGCTCTGTAGAAGTGCTTGAATCAAGAACGGACTTATCGAGTGTGAACGACTTGGGTTGATGTATTGATCTAAAGCACATTGAAAAAAGGGGAGCGTTGAGCTCCCCTTTATTAAATCTTTCACTAAACAGCAGGACTTAGTACTGACTTAGTTTGTCATAGCGACTGTCTTTCAACGCATCTTTTACGCGTTTTAGGTTCTCACGGAAACCTGTACCACGGCGGAGTGTGAAGCCAGTTGCCAGTACATCAATCACCGTCATCTGTACAACTCGACTCGCCATTGGCATATAAACGTCGGTATCTTCAGGAATATCAAGCGTAATAGCGAGTGAACTTGCTTTTTCTAGCGGTGAGTCCTTTGCTGTAATCGCAATGACCGTCGCGCCGTTTTCACGAGCAAGGTTTGCTATTTCGACCTGACTCTTCGTTCGACCTGTGTGAGAAATAAGAACCACAACATCATTATCACTGCAGTTAATACAACTCATGCGCTGCATGACAATGTCTTCAAAACAAGTAATTGGAATGTTAAAGCGAATAAACTTGTTTTGTGCGTCTCGGGCTACAGAAGATGATGCACCAAGGCCAAAGAATGAAATGCGCTTCGCTTGCGTTAGCAAATCGACCGCACGGTTCACTTGCATTGGATCTAGGCTGTTTTTCGCGACATCTAAACACGCCATGGTCGATTCGAAAATCTTATGGGTGTACGCGTCTGGGCCATCGTCTTCTTCCACGTTACGGTTAACGTAAGGGGTACCGTTGGCTAGGCTCTGTGCCAAGTGAAGCTTAAAATCTGGAAAGCCCTTGGTGTCCAGACGACGACAGAAGCGGTTTACAGTGGGCTCACTAACATCAGCCATTTTAGCCAACGTTGCAATGCTTGAATGAATTGCAGTTTGTGGAGACGCCATAATTACTTCCGCAACTTTGCGCTCTGACTTACTGAAATTCTCCAGGTTTTTTTGAATTTTTTCTAATGTATTCATAGTGTTCACGAGGGTATAGAGAACAACTCGCTGGCTCTGTTAACGAAAGGAAACACGAAGATTCCAGAGTAGAGTGGGGCGTTAACGAAAACAACCAGCGCCATAGAATCAGTATAAACCTGATCTTCAATCAGTCTAAACCAATAACGGATACTATTTAGTGAGAATTTGACAGGCCTCAAACAAAATGTTGTAAAAACTACAGAATTGGATGTGTAATCGATGTTTTGTTGCGCCAGTCGCACGAGAATGATGTTTGAGTTACATCAAAACGAAAAAAAATTTCAAATTGATGTAACTCTTTCGGGCCATTAAGACGATTGGATATCAGTGACCACCTGCTGAATTCTTTCCATCAAATTTGGTGCTTGCTTGGCGATTTCACGCTGTTCATCAAGCACCGAACTCAAAATCTCTTTGGTCGTCAGCGGATTAGCCAAAACCACTCGGAACACAATCGTGTTCATGCGCTGCCATTGGTCTGGGTTCAGTCTTGTACGTGAAACAAACGATTTGCCCGTTTCGCGCTGACGCTTTTGAATAAACTGTGTTAATTCATTAATCAGTTCATTCAGTTGTTCTTTTTGTGAACCTTCCGCTTTTGCTAATGCCTCACGGATGAATGGCGGCAAGTAGCGGTATGTGAGCAGACAAAGCTCTGGTTCAGAAACCAATTCGAAATCATATTGCTGCTTGATTAAATCCGCAAAGTAGCGAGCTTTTTCAATGCTTTGGTCTATCAGCAGCTCATAGCCAGGGCGGCTGATGATGTGCATTGCGGCATAGACCAACATTGCCATGCCTGAACGAGAGCCTTCTAATGTATGACTGCCTAGGTCTTTTGAGCCTTTACGCAAGATATATTGAGCGTGATGCTCTATGGATTTCATTGCGTCAGGGTCTTTGAACAGAACCATACCAGCGCCCATCGGGATGTAGAGTTGCTTGTGCGCATCAATGGTTACTGAGTCTGCCATTTCCACACCGTTAAGAAGGTGACGGTGGTGATTAGACATAAGTGTTGCGCCACCCCATGCGGCATCCACATGGAAATGACAACCGTGAGCTTGGCAGACTTCTGCGATTTCAGGTAGCGGGTCGACATTACCTGTCTCTGTTGTACCAGCTACACCAATAACAGCAATAGGCTTGATGTTTTGTTTCTCTAGTTCAACAATTTTCGCTTTAAGGTCGTCGACAATAATACGGTTGTTGGCATCCGTTTTAACCGCAACCAAGCCTTCTTGACCTAAACCTAGTACATCGGCTGCTTTCTTAAGGGAGTAGTGACCACGCTCAGACACCAATACCGCTAAGCCATCGTAGCCATAATGCTTCATGGCTTTAAATAGGCCTTCTTTCTCAACGCCTTTAAATGAACTATTGGCTCTTAACGCCTTGTTACGTGCTACCCAAAGTGCAGTGATATTGGCAATGGTACCGCCGGAGCAAAATGCGCCCAATGAGTGGTTTGCGCTATGCATCCACTGATCGTAAAACGTATCGCTCTGACCATAGATCAAGCGATGTAGCATGCCCAAAACTTGACGTTCAAGCGGGGTAAAGGCTTTAGAAGTCTCTATCTTTACCAGGTTTTGGTTTAAGGCGATCATGATCTTTGACAGTGGCATCAAGAAATAAGGCAGCGCCGATGTCATATGACCAATGAAGCTTGGTGAAGAAGTGTGAACGGAGTGCGACACCAAAGTGTCGAGTAAGTGTTCTGTATGATCTGACACGAACTCTGGCTGCTCAGGAATCTGAGCAGAAGAAAAGTCTTTTTCGATTTCGCGTAAAGGCTTTTCTTCTGCCACGATGTGTTCACGAAGAAATTGATTTAGATTTCGCGAGAGGCTCTCGTCAATTTTGGTTAACGTTGAGTCAGGACCTTCTGGGACAGTGAAGATCTTTAGCAAGCTCTCAAAGCTAACGTCAGCGGTTTTTTGTTCCTTAACCATAGCAAAGAATCTTTGTAGTTATTGTGGTAATGCGAGCGGCACAATCTAAACTAAAACGGGCGCAAAGTCCCGTTTTAATTGTTGAAACCCATGTTGCTGAAATGAAAATTTTAGGTGAGGGCTACAATCTTCGCATTAAAAAATCGTTGATTTTAATGTGTTAAAAACACTCGGCGTTTTCGAGCATCCTCAACGATTAATTAATCACACTTCTGCTTTTCAATCTTCTCTATTGACTGATTGTACTTATTAAGCGCAGTATCAATTTGTTGTGGATGGCTAAGCAGGTCGGCGAATGCTGAACGGAGTTCGTAGTTTTTTGGATGGTTAGTCGATTGACGGTCACTAAACGTTTGTTTTGCGACTTCACCTAACTTATCACTTCGGCTTGCTAGCTGCTTAACGTCGTGTTGTTCTAATTTTAGCCATGCTTCGATTGGCTGTTCTGTTGCAACACGGCTAGGATCGTTCTCTAGAAAATAGTGCACTGCTTCACGGTTTAATTCAAAGTGATGTTTACGGCCGTCCAAGAACCACTGGCTAACTTCTTTTAGATCTGGATACTGGGTAACCGTCAAATCGACAAGATCTTGATACCACTGTAGTGAGGCATCAACATAGCCGTCGTATTTGCTTGCAAGACATTGTTGATCTGCGGCAAACGTAAAAGTTGAGCTTGTAGCGAGGAGCGCTGCAACGACAAAGCGTTTCATTCTTCTTCCTTCTGGTTGTTATCCCTTTATTAACGCAAGGCACATAAGTTGATGTTTCACCCTTCTTTCTCTTTAGTCGTGATAAATCATTGGGCTAATTGATAAAAAGAAAGCGGATTATTGCCAAAATCTTGATCACTTTGACGTTAACTGGGTATTTGAATTTTTGCCGTATTGTAATGGATGTTAAAGCGAAAACCTGAGATCTAGCTAGCAAGTGATACAAAGAAAAGCATCATAACTGGTACCAGTAAACTCAAAATAAACCCACTAACGATGGCGACTGGGACACAACGCACACCACCTGTAGTCTGAATAACAGGTAGGGTAAAGTCCATTGCTGTTGCACCTGCATAACCAATTGCTGTGCACGGATAGCTGCGAATAAAGATAGGAATGGCTACCAGCGCGACCAGCTCTCTCATCAATTCGATCAGGAAAGATGCCCCCCCAAACACGGGGCCAAAAGCGTCTCCCATCAAAATTCCTGCGAGTGAATACCAGCCAAAGCCTGAAGCCATCGCGAGGGCTTGATAGAGAGGAAGGTCCAAAAGTATCGCTGCAATAACGCCACCAAGCATGCATGTTGCGATCACAACTGCCGCAATGGCCATACCCTGTTTATTTAATAGAATTTGGCGAAGAGTAAGCCCACTATTGCGAAGCTGAATACCAATAAAAAATAGGAGCAGGAAGAGTATCCATTCGCTCGCTGTATCCACCCAACTTAAATCGATGGGTAACAGCAGACCAACTACTAGCCCGCCACCAACGACAACAATCAGCTTTACTGATTCTAAAGCCATCGAGGATAGTGGCAGCTTCTTTTGATTCTGATTGGTCTGGAGAGGAATAATCCTATCGATAATAGGCAGCGCTAACAGGTTACAGGTACTTAAACATAAAAAGAAAGTACTCGCATAGAGGAGAATACTCTGTAAGTTGCTACTTAAGTTATCGAGCGCTGCTAGGCTAAGTCCCATCAACGACAAAATGACGTAAATAAGGTAGGACGTTGATTGATTGATCTTCTCCAGTAACGAGGCTCGAGATATAGGAATTAGATACCCCACAACAAGTGGAGCGAAAATAAATAGCATCCCTGAGAACATAAAGCTCTATGATTCCTTTTTTGAGATAATACCAACACACATAAATCAAATTATTTATCGGTTGAAATTAGAGAGATATTTCACCAAATACCAAACGCTGCTCAGCCTTGAGCGAATCGTTTATCGCGAATTAGGTGTGAGAAAACGATAAATTACAAGCCGCTAGCACTTAGCACTGCACGTATTTGGTCATTGAAGTCAGTATCACTCATATTGCTGAGTTCATACAAGACCTCTGCACCTGTTAAGTTGAATTCAACTTCGTGTTCATCAATGCGTTCATCATGATTGCGGAACATCAATAGGTGATGCGCGATTCTTGCAATGTCTAAATAACTTACTTCCGGTCGCGTTTGCTCGTACTTCTCGTTTGAGGAGACCTCTCTAAAGTCATTGTCAAATCCCCAGCGCTCGAGCACCAGTTTGCTTGTTGCTGAACAACGAGTTTGGAAGATTTGCAACGCAATTTCAGGGTCTAGGTAATTGCCTCTATCTAAGTAAAGGTGGTACTCGTTAATTAGACAAAACAAACCGATATCGGCTAGCAGACCAACCAGCAATGCTTTTTCTTGCTCCAAGTGCCCATAAGTACCTGGCTCGTGTTTACGAAACGATTGAACCAATATCACCATGACGGCACCGAGTTCTCGGGATACCGCTGCACTTTTCACCAAGATGGCATTACATTCTTTGGTTAAATTTACTGAATGTTTAAGTTGTTCAATCGCTTGTGCGGTAACAATATCACGCACGCGCAGTATACCAAGGCGAGATACCGCGGTAGTTAAGTCGTTGCAGGTAATGTTTCTGCGATTGAAAATTACAGAGTTTGCTACTCGCAGAACGACCGCCGCCAAGCCGGGATCTTCTAACAAACAGTTAGCAACATCTGAAATAGTGGTGTGTTCTTCGACACATAACTGCTGAATTTTAAGCACGACATCAGGAATAGGGGGTAATGAAATCTTACCCGTTGAGATGGACTGTTCTACCAGCTGAGCAAACTCGGATTCCAGTGCGTTTATAAGCTTATCTTTATTATTTGGCAGCCAAAAAAATGATAAATGTTCCATTGTGACGCTGTACTTGAGATCTTTCGTACAGTGTACCCTTACAGCGTATTCTTTATCAATTAAATGCGTATCACGTGCTCGTAATTGCCAGCGAGATCATAATGATGGCGTGTTTTGGGCATGCCGTGCGTCAAAAAAATATCACCACATGAATAATAAGTGTGAAACTAATCACGTATGCTGAATATATACTTTTTTATATGTGACCTATGTCCTAACTTATTTTTCAACGTTAAGTATGATTAAGCAAGTTGGTGAGCACAACTCACAAAAATATCGCCAACAAATCGACATTTATAATTCGCTATAAGCTGCTGTTTATCTGGTGACATCGCTAATCGGGGTAATTTATTCAGATTAAAGAGGTCAATGGACATGACAGACCAAGCTTTTTTTAGATATGTACGCAACTTTAGTGAGTATCAAAAACGTTCTATGTTCGGTGGTATCGGTTTATTCACCGATGATGCTATGTTTGCGCTTGTTAGCAATGATTGCTGCTACTTACGTGGTGGTAATGGATTGGACGAAGTGTTTACTCAACTGAATTGCGAAAAATATAAGCACGTCAAAAAACAGACGACGGCAACCGTAAATTATTATGACGTAACAGATTTGTTTGAATCCGGATATGCAGGACTCGATGAACTGGTACAAAAATCAATTGAATACTCAATTAAGGAACGAAAATATCAAAAGTCTTCTGCCAGTAGACGTTTGAGAGATCTGCCAAATATGCAGTTAACTCTTGAGCGAATGGTCAAGAAAGCAGGTGTTGATGACGTAGAAACCTTTTTAGAACTTGGACCTGTAAAAGTCTTCAACAAAGTTAAAGTGGCTTATGGCAATGACGTTGATGTTAAGTTGCTTTGGAAATTCGCTGGTGCCACTGACGGTGTTCATTGGAAACTGATTCAAGAGCCGCGTAAAAAGCAATTACTGGCGCTGTGTGAGTAAGCAAGCTGAACGCACGATGATTGACTCGTTTTGATGGAGTTAGCGGGTCGTAAAGGCAAGTGTTGAAAGCGGAAAAAGGACATTGAAGTTTTTGACCACTTCATTGAGTTAGTCATTAGATTAGACAAAAAACCGAGGCATGGGCCTCGGTTTTTGTTTTTTAATTTGCTCTTTTCTTAAAGCACAAATATTAAAACTTAAAACGGGTAGTGAACATTACCTGATCACCATAAAAGTCGTTGATACGCGCTTCAGCGCCTAGAGAGAAAAGCTCAGTTGAGTGGAAACGAGCGTATGCTGCACCGGTCCAGTCGTCATCGTTATCAATAGAAACGTAGCCGACTTTGCCGCCTACTTCTAATTGAGGACCTAACCATTGACGAACACCTAAGTTCAGTTCCATACCTACGTCAGTGCTGCTATCGCTTGAAGGTTGTACAACGCGCATTAGCATTTCACCTGTAAGGTCAGCCCAGTTGTTTAGTGGCGAATGAAAGCCAAAACCAGCGGCTGAGTCAAAATCACTTTCAAACTCAGAGTCGATACGAGCAATAACATGTGCGTTAGGGTGAATTGATTTGCTGAATCCAGCACCAAATGTCACAGGACTTGCGCCAATACGTGCTTCGAAATAGTCGTAGCTAAAGTTGCTCATAGTTGCTGGCGCATTGCGGTCGTTTGCGGCTAGGGCATGGCTTGATGCCACTAGTAAGGCAGCGGCTAATAGTGTTTTACGCATAACTAACGATAAACCTTGTTCATTATTTCCATGGATTCAAGCAACCACTTGAACCGTAATCTGATTTGTCCGACATCATAATAAAAAGGAAGGTCCACGACCAACAAAAATGTGTCGATGTTTTGTCAATTAACTTAATAGTTAGTTGGTTTAAGCAAAAACTACGCCATATACATAACGTCTAAGAGCATCAATCGGATAAATAGTGATGCTTTTCCATACTCGCGCTATTGCGCGAAATAACGTGGATCAGCTGGCTTTGGTGACATTCAAGCTAGAGCCACGCATATTACTCGCCGAAGCTTGCTCTGCGTTCAGCCATGGCATTGAGGATCGCCTCAGAATCAAGGACTTGAGTCCAAGATAATAAGTTATCATCATTTGCAATCATAAAAGCAGTAAGCTGAGACACGATTGCTTTTCTCAACTCTTCACCTCTCCATGGTTTGGCTATGTAATAGTCCAGACTTGCGTTATTGACGGCCTCAACGGTGTCTTCTAAGCCGGCTTGTCCTGTAAGTAAGACTTTGCGGGCCGCTTTTGTGTCACCATTTTGACTGAGTTCGATTAAGAAGCTAATCCCAGTTTGCTCCGGCATAATGTGGTCGCATAAAATGAGCGCAAGCTGAACTTCCTCTTCCGCCATCTCCTCGATCACTTGCCTTGCTTCAGTGACTGATTCCGCTCCCTCGACAATAAAATGTTCCTCAAAGAGAGCGAGATCCTGGAGCACGCTATCCAAGACTTCTCGTTCGTCATCGACACATAAAATTAAATACTTGGTCATATTTCATCTCCTTTTTCGATGACTGGTAACCAGACTGTCATTCGTGTGAACTTGTCGAGCTCTGATTCGACGTCAATCCATCCTTTATGTGCTGTCACGATTTGTTGGCAGATGGACAGTCCAATGCCTAAACCAAAGTTGCCTTCTTTTTTCGTCGTGAAGTTGAGCTCGAAAATGGCTTCTCTTTGCGATTCAGGAATGCCACACCCATTATCTTCAAATGAGATAACGGCGTAATGTGTATGATCTTTTTCTGCAAGACGTGTTTGTATTTTTAAAACGCCTTTTTCCGGAAATGCATCAATGGCGTTAGAGACCAAATTCGTCCATACCTGTTGGAGCGCGATTGGTTGACAAAGGATAGGAGGTAAATCCGCATAATCAGTGGAAACCTGATGCATTTTTAGTTTGTTTTCGAAGATCACCAAGGTGTCTTCAATACCTTCATGAATATCAGCATAGTGCTGGGTCTCATCATCTGAGCGTGCGTAACCTTTAAGGCTTTTCACCATATCTGCAATTCGCGCAGCACAGACGTTAATCGAGCGAAGAGTGGAACCTGCTTTGTGGTATTGCTCAAGAGTATCGAGAACATGAGAAGACACTTGCTGTTTTTTCGTTAGTTGAGTGAGTAACTCGTGATCTGACTCTAGCCCAAGGTTCACCACTTTCTTAGCCAGTGTTCGGTCTGGAAGGGCATGATTAAGTGCTTTAACGCGTGATCTGAGCTCTGCGGTTGAAGCGGGTTTTGCGGTTTGAGCTTTGCTCAGTAACTCAATGCCTTTGATTTGTATATCGGAACTGGGTACTTCGTTAAGTAATCGTGCAAGCGTATGCGTTAAATTCTCTACGCCCCTCAATATCGCTGCTATCGGATTATTTAGCTCATGCGCCACGCCCGCAACCAACTGGCCGAGCATCGCCATTTTTTCTCTTTCAATGAGTTGCTGGTGGGCAGACTCCAGCGATTCGAGCGTTTTTTGAAGTTGCAGCTTGGTGTTGATGCTTCTTTGTAATCGGCGGTTGAAGTGGCGTAAAAGCAAGTTTGTAAAAAGAGGCAGCAAGTTTGAGTCGCTTTGCATCACTTTATTGAATACGTTGCGATCGAGTTTGATGACCTCTGTCTTTGTCAGCGTTAGGGCTGTCGAGAAAGAACATTCCCCAGTAACAAACGACATGCCTCCGACAATATTACCTTTGTTATGGCGTACAACCTCTCGCTGCATGCCTTGTTCATCGCGCTTGTACAGAGCCACTTCACCATCGGTAATAAACCACAAAAAGCTATTTGGCTCGCCTTCCACGGTTAATAAGTGTTCAGGTGAGTATGTACGGCACGCTCTTGTTTCGTCGTTATCTTTGAAAAACTGCTGGAGAGCGGAGATCACTTGCTCGGCTAACTCAGCATCAGACATCGAGTGGTAGTCGTGTAAAAAGCCCGCTTGATAATGGCTCATCTGATTATTGATGTGCGCTCGCAACAAGCTGTGATGATCCAATATCTGACTGTAACTTAGCAGGTCTTCTTTACCGTTTCGCAAGATAAATTGGGTCAGCTCTTTTTGCACTGTGTTAAATAAGACGTGATCTGGCAAAGGTTTAGTGAGGCAGTGGTCGAGCCTGCCCTCATTAACGGCAGTGAGAATTGCCTCTATATCAGACGAGCAGCTAATAAGAATTTTTCTTGCTTGCTCGGTATGCGGCATCCGGTCTAAACCAATAAGAAAATCCACGCCATTAAAATGAGCGTGATGGCTCGCTATAACTAAAGCAACAGTCTGCTCTCTTTCCTCTAGATACTCTAAAGCGCTTTGAGCCTCTTCTATCGATTCGACAGAAAAAATATCAAACTTACTTGAGAAGGCAGACAGCTCCAATCGAAACTGTTCAGCACTGATTGGGTTGTTGTCGAGACACAACACAGCATAACGATTCACAGATGTTTTAGCTCCGGTTAAAACTTCGCCACGCAAACTTTAACAATAAAAGGACATGATGAGTGGGAGCCAAGTATGATTCCTGATTAATGGACTAGAATAAGCATCAATAGTCTGATTTGTCTCAATGTTTTCTCCGCAGAAGGTTTGGGGTAGACTGACCGAAAATACCTAATAAGTGACGTTATGCAAAATCTTAAAAAAATCGGCGCCATTGGTGGTGCTATCTCATTAGCGCTGTGTTGGCCATTGGCTGTCGGACAAATTGGTCAGTCCATCATTGAAGATGGTATTACCAATATGAATGATGAAATGATTAAAGGCGAGGTGGTCGAGTATCAGCGTGGCTATTTGTCTTCAGTCGTGCTGACTCGTTATTCAGTTGTTGACCCTGAGCTTAAAACGCAGCTAGAGCGTGATGGCATGCCAACGACGTTTGATGTAACCAGTGATGTTAGCCATGGTCTAACAAGCCTAACAGCAGATTCAAAATTGGTGGACAATGACTTTTTGCCTCTCACGATGCATAGTCAGACCCAACTAAATGGCAATACGGCATTCACCCTTGACCTAGACAGTTGGCATTATCGTAACGAAGCGCAAGGTGTTTCTGTTTCTACAAGCCCTGCAAAAGTGACAGGGGATGTGACGGTATTGGGTGATCTCAATTACCAAGTTTCTGTTCCTTCTGTTCAAGTGGATTTTGAAAACGGTGAAGAGCTTCATCTGAATGCATTGACAGGTCAGGGTAAAGGTAAGCAAGCAAAAGGCTATTGGCTGGGTGAGCAATCTTTTTCTCTAGAGAAGCTGGATGTGGTTGATTCGAACTTAACGCCTGTCTTTTTGATTGAGAATGCGAGTTACCGCGGCAACACTACGATGAATGAGTCTGGTGATAAGCTGAACAGTCAGCTGAACCTAGATGCTAAGAAACTGCGTTTAACTGATGGTACGGATGTCGATAACTTTAAGTTGGATTTCTCAATTGCAGATGTGGATAGCCAGTCATTTGACCAAATTATGTCTATCTATCAAAGCTCTCCAATGTTAGACGAGCAGGAAATTGCGAGCTTATTGCCGCATGTTGACACGCTGTTTAGCAAAGGTTTTGATTTATCCGTGAATGAGCTTTCACTTGCGTTTGGTGACGGTAAGTTCCATAACGAGTGGCAATTGTCCATTCCTGAAGGTACTGACCACATTACTCAAGACCCAATGAAGTTGATGACGGCGACTACTGGTGAGCTCAGTACTTACTTCTCTGACGAATTAGTGACGCACTACCCATTTATTCAAGAAGGAATCGATGAGCTGCTCATCATGGAGTTGATCGAGAAAGTCGAGGGCGGTTATCAACTCAAAGCAGAAATCGGTGACGGTAAATTGAAGTTCGAAAATGGACATGAGTTCCCATTGGTGGCGCTACTTATGCCCGCCTTGATGCAACAACAGTAGCCAAGTATTGTTGCGGAATTAATCCAATTTAACGCTTAGTCTTTAAAAAGAGGTCGTAAGACCTCTTTTCTTGTTTTTATCGCTGCGAAAACGTGATATTAATTTCGTAATATTTACATAGCAGGAGCAATGAGCATCATGGAACAAAATACGGACAACGTATTTAACTTCAGTGCAGGGCCAGCAGGTCTGCCTAAAGCAGTTATGCAGCAAGCACAACAGGAACTAATCGATTGGCAAGGCCTTGGTACTTCGGTCATGGAAATCAGCCATCGAAGCAAAGAGTTCATCAAAGTTGCAGAAGAAGCCGAGCAGGATTTACGTGATCTTCTGAATATTCCGGACAACTATAAAGTGCTGTTCTGCCAAGGTGGTGCTCGTGCTCAGTTTGCTGCTGTTCCTCTAAACTTACTTGGTGATGCCGAGACGGCAACTTACATCGACGGCGGTTATTGGGCTGAAAGTGCGGTAGCTGAAGCGAAGAAATACTGCGAGCCAGACGTATTTGATGCAAAAACAGAAATCGACGGAAAAGTAGCCGTTCTACCTGCAAACGAATGGAAAATTGCTCCAGAAGCGGCTTACGTGCATTTCTGTCCAAATGAAACCATTGACGGTATCGAGATTAACGATCTTCCAGTCACCGACAAACCAATCGTTGCTGACATGTCTTCGACGATTCTTTCTCGTGAGATTGATGTATCGAAATACGGTGTGATTTATGCGGGCGCTCAGAAAAACATTGGTCCTTCAGGCATTGCTATCGCTATCGTGCGCGACGACTTGTTAGGTATGGCGAAGCAGGTACTGCCAAGTATCTTGGATTATACTGTTCTGGCTGAGAAAGAATCAATGTTCAACACGCCACCAACCTTTGCATGGTACCTGTCTGGTCTTGTTTTCAAATGGTTGAAGGCGCAGGGTGGGGTAAAAGCGATCGAGCAAGTGAACCGCGCTAAAGCCGCACTACTGTATGATTACATCGATCAGTCTGATTTCTACCGTAATGGCGTGCACTCAGCAAACCGTTCTTTGATGAATGTGCCATTCCAACTTGCGAAACCTGAACTGGATGCAACCTTCCTTGAACTAGCCGATGCCAAAGGGCTGAAATCACTAAAAGGGCACCGAGCCGTTGGTGGTATGCGAGCTTCCATTTATAACGCCATGCCGCTAGAAGGTGTACAAGCGTTAATCGATTTTATGCAAGAGTTTGAGAAAAACTACGCATAAAATCAAATTCACTGTTATTCATGAAAGCGTCGCAATTGCGGCGCTTTTGTTTATCTCAACTCACATCACTCCAGGAAGGTAAAATGACCAAGGCGAATATTGAAGCGCTGATCAAGCAGTTCCCACTCTTGGCGCCACTTATCGATCTTAAGGAGGTTTGCTGGTTTAACCCAAACATAACCTCTTTAGCAGAAGGTTTGCCCTATGTGGGGCTAGATGAGAAAGATATTCAAGCTGCGAGTGAACGGCTAGCACGATTTGCGCCTTATTTGATGAAAGCGTTTCCCGAAACGGAAGCTTCGCATGGCATCATTGAGTCTTCTGTGGTGGATGTTCCCAAGATGAAAGTGCGTTTGGAGCAGCAATACGACACGCCAATATTGGGTCGTTTAATGCTTAAAAAGGACAGCCATCTGCCAATTTCTGGTTCTATCAAAGCGAGAGGTGGCATTTATGAAGTGCTCACCCATGCAGAAAAGTTGGCGTTTGAAGCTGGCTTACTCTGCGAAACCGATGATTACAGCAAATTGTTCAGCAATGAGTTTCGGCAGTTTTTTAAGCAGTACAGTATTGCGGTTGGGTCAACGGGTAACCTCGGTATGTCCATTGGCATCATGAGTGCAAAGCTTGGTTTTTCAGTCTCGGTTCACATGTCTTCTGATGCGCGGGAGTGGAAGAAAAATAAGCTCCGATCACATGGCGTCAAAGTGGTGGAGTACCAGCAAGACTATGGTGTTGCCGTTGAGCAAGGTCGTAAAGAAGCAGAGCATGATCCTAACTGCTTCTTTATTGATGATGAAAACTCGCAGACGTTGTTTCTAGGTTACTCTGTTGCGGGTGAGCGTCTTAAGCAGCAGTTTGATGACTTGGGAATTGTGGTTGATGAGCATCATCCGCTGTTTGTTTATCTACCCTGTGGTGTTGGCGGTGGGCCTGGTGGTGTGGCATTTGGTTTGAAAGTCGCGTTTGGTGATCATGTTCATTGTATTTTCGCAGAGCCAACGCACTCTCCGTGCATGTTGTTGGGCGTGCATACCGGCTTGCATGACGAGATTGCGGTACAAGATTTGGGTATCGACAACATGACCGCTGCTGATGGATTAGCAGTAGGGCGTGCGTCGGGATTTGTCGGTAGAGCGATGGAAAGGCTAATTGATGGCTTTTACACCATTGATGATGCTCGTATGTATCACCACTTGGGTGAGTTAAGTGAACTAGAAGGCATTAACCTAGAGCCTTCTGCATTAGCTGGTATGGTTGGGGTAGTGCATGTCTCGAATAATCATGCTTATCAGTCTCGAATGCAATTTGACGAAGAAAAACTCAGAAACGCCACGCATCTTGTTTGGGCAACAGGTGGAGGCATGGTTCCGGAAGATGAAATGGCGGCTTATCTCAAAAAATCAGGTCGGTAAATCAGCCCTGTATACGTACTTAACTAGGCAATTGACAATACAGGAATAGCAAAAGGGCTCATCGTTTGATGAGCCCTTCTCGTCACAGAATATCGAATTATAGAGACTGTAATAGCTGGTAGTAACGACCTTTCTGAGCGAGTAGCGTTGGATGATCGCCTTGCTCGATGATCTCACCTTGTTCCATCAAACAGATGCTATCCATGTTTTCTAATTCTATAAGTCGGTGTGTAATGAATACCACTGTCTTATTAGCAAAGTGCTCATTGAAAAGCGTCATCACTTTTTGTTCCGTACGCTTATCGAGGCCTTCAGTCGGTTCATCTAAGAGTAGGATTGGGGCATCATGTAGCAATGCTCGAGCAATACCGATTCGGCGTTTCTCTCCACCAGATAACTGACGACCACCGTCGCCTAACCAAGCGTCTAACCCTGGATCCTCAAGAAGGCCACCAAGTTCGACTTTTTGAAGAATCTCAGACAGTCGCTCATCACTTGCTTCTGGAGCGGACATGAGTAAGTTGTCACGCAGTGTCCCGTTTAGTACATCTACGCGTTGACTGACCACTGTCATTGCTTCTCGCAGGTCAGACTCGCTCCAATCTTGCAGTTTTGTACCACCGATTCGAACTTCACCTTGGTTAACATCCCAGTAGCGACAAAGAAGCTGAATTAGTGTTGATTTACCTGAACCTGTTTGACCTACAATGGCTGTTTTAGTGCCCACCGGTAGTGAGAGTGACAAGTCTTTCAGCACCTTTTGCTGACCGTCAGGGTAAGTGAAGTCAATGTTGTTGAATTCAATGTCTAACGTTGTGCCTTTATGTTTCGATTGCTCAGGGAAGACAACGTCAGGTTCAGCCAAAATTACTTCATTTAAACGACGAGCAGAAGTCAACGTTTGACCCAGGTACTGGAACGCGCCCGCAATAGGCATCAAAATTTCAAAACTTGCCATCGTTGCAAATGCAAACAACGCAATCCAAGGATCAGGAGCACGACCTCCTACGCCGTCTGCAGCAAACCAAAGCATCACAACCAGTGTAAGACCGTTCACAAGCATAAGCAGGCCTGAAGCCATGCCCGTTAAATTCGCGTTCACAAACTGATTAGACAAAAGCTGCTTTTGCTTCTCTAGAATGAGATTGCGATAACGCTCTTCTGCTCCAAAGATACTCAGTTCGCTGTAGCCTTGAAGCCAGTCCAGAGTCGCCACTCGCAATTGCGCTTTATGATGAGTGAGATTCTCGCCATTACTTTTACCAAGTTTATAGAACAACACTGGCCATACAAACAACATGACGGTAAGAATCGAGCCAAGCAGTAGGGCGAGATGCCAATCAAAGAACGCCAGGACAGCCGTTAAACTCAATATGCCAAAAATACCAATCACGACAGGGCTGATAAGTCGAAGGTAAACGTGATCCATCGCATCTACGTCCGCCACTAGGCGGTTGAGCAGATCGGCATCACGCATCGTAGAAACACGACCCGGAATCAGTGGTGCAAGTTTCTTAAAGAAGAAGATACGTAAATCGGTAAGCAGCTTGAACGTTGCATTGTGGCTGACGACACGTTCTCCCCATCGACCTGCGGTTCGAGCCATTGCAGCGCCGCGTACCCCGGCACCTGGTAACATGTAGTTGAAGGTTTCACGAGCAACCGTCAAGCCTGCCACCGCTGCGGCTGAAATAAACCAACCCGATAGCGTTAATAAGCCAATAGATGCAGCTAAGGTCAGAAATGCCAATAGCATACCTAGAGAAAGACCAAACCAATGTTTCTTATAGAGTTTTAGATAAGGGAGTAAATCACGCATCTAAGTTCCCCTTGTCTGTTTCACGTTGTGCGAGGTTCGCTTCCAACATGTCTTTAAATAAGCCATCTTCTGTCGACAGTGTGTCGTAATCACCACGTTGAACAATCTGGCCGTCCTGCATAACAAGAATTTGCGATACGCTTTGTAAAGGTGCCAACTGGTGAGTAATCATCAAATTCGTTGTGGCATGTGCGTACTTGTTAATGCCTTCCATGACGAGTTTTTCACTACGAGCATCTAAGCTTGCGGTCGGTTCATCTAATAACCAAAAACGACCATTTTGTAGCATAGCGCGAGCTAACGCTAAACGCTGGGCTTGGCCGACAGATAAACCACCAGAGCGGTCAGATATCGGGTAATCCAACCCATGCATTTCAACAAATTCAGCAGCATGAGAGTCATTCAAAACAGAATGAACGTCTGCATCTTGAATGTTGTGTTTGCCTAACGTGACGTTATCTCGAATGCTGCCATGTAATAGCATTGGGTTTTGACCAATCCAGCTTACGGCCTCTCGCCATGTGGCGAGATCCAGTTGTGACAATTCACAACCATTAATCTTCAAGCTACCTTGATAAGGCATGAAACCGAGGATGGTGTTTACCAAGCTTGTTTTACCTGCGCCACTTGGTCCAACTAAAGCCGTACTTTTGTTGGCTTCAAGAGAGAAGGATAGGGGACCTGCGAGCTGCTTACCTTCCGGACTAAAAATGGTTAACTCGTCCGCTTCAATATGGATGGGACTACTCTTATCTAACGCTTGGGTGCCATCTTTGACTTGATCGACTTCCAAATCCAGAAACTCGACAATGCTTTCTGCTGCGCCAACCGCTTGCTGTTTCGCATGATAGAACGTGCCCAAATCACGTAATGGCTGATAAAACTCTGGCGCAAGAATCAGAATGAACAAACCAGCAAACAGCGTAACACCTGTGCCGTAGTAGCCGAAATCGAGCTCTCCGATATAACTAAAGCCAAAGTAGACGGCGGTAATTGCGATAGAAATGGAAGTGAAAAACTCTAAAACCGCAGAAGATAGAAACGCGATTTTCAGAACGTCCATGGTGCGAGTACGAAAGACTTCCGAAGCACCCTTAAGAGTTTCAGTTTCAGATTTTGTTCTATCGAATAAGCGAATGGTCGTCATTGCTTGCAAGCGGTCATAAAAGTGACCGGACAAACGCTGCATCGCTTTAAAGTTTTTACGGTTTGCTTCTGCGGCTTTCATCCCAACCAGTGCCATGAAAATAGGCACCAGTGGTGCAGTGACGAGGAAGATCAAGCCTGCCGCCCAGTTTACTGGGAATACGACAACCAAAATAATGAAAGGCACTAGTACCGATAATGACATCTGAGGCAAGTAGCGAGAGAAGAAATCTTGCATATCTTCTACCTGCTCTAAGATGAGCGTCGCCCAGCTGCCGGCAGGTTTGCCTTTGATGTAAGCTGGCCCAAGTTTATGAACTTTATCTAAAATGAGTTGGCGAATATAAACTCGAATTTGCTCACCGCAACGGTAACCGGCAAGCTCTCGACCCCAGGTACAAGCAGCTCGACCGATAACCGTGCCACCAAGCCCAACAAAATGCCAAATGAGGTCGGCTTTGTCGACTTGGTCAATGATTAACTGGTGCAGAATGGAGGCGAGCAGGGCTGCTTGAGCCAATAAAAACACGCTTGAAAGTACGCCTAGGCCTATCGCAATCATAAGCCAGCGCTTGGCTAACTTACTTTGTTGCTTAAGCCACTTATTCAAGCTGCTTTGCTTTTTCTTATCCATCGTGAAGGCTTAATGATAATTGTTTTAATGAGGCGGTAGTATACAAAAGAAAACCCAGCGGGAATACCGCTGGGCTTTAAGGATATGACACAAATGTGAAAAGTTATTTGTCACCAAGTGAGTCTAAGAAACGCTCAGCATCTAATGCCGCCATACAACCTGTACCTGCTGATGTGATAGCTTGACGGTAGTTATGGTCCATAACGTCGCCTGCTGCAAATACACCTTCAATGCTAGTTTGTGTAGCGTTGCCTTCTAGGCCAGACTTAACGATGATGTAGCCATCTTTCATGTCTACTTGGCCTTCAAAGATTTGTGTGTTTGGCTGGTGGCCGATCGCAATAAACGCACCCATCACTTCAAGGTCTTCAGTCGCACCTGTGTTGACGTCTTTAATACGAACGCCAGTTACGCCCATGTCGTCGCCAAGTACTTCATCGAGAGTTCGATCGGTATGAAGAACGATATTACCGCTTTCAACTTTATCCATCAGACGTTTCACAAGGATCTTCTCTGCACGGAATGAATCGCGGCGGTGGATCAGGTGAACTTCTGACGCAATGTTAGATAGGTAAAGTGCTTCCTCAACAGCAGTGTTACCACCGCCCACAACTGCAACTTTCTGATTACGGTAGAAGAAACCGTCACAGGTTGCACAAGCAGAAACGCCGCGACCTTTAAATGCTTCTTCAGACTCAAGGCCAAGGTATTTTGCTGATGCACCTGTAGAAATAATCAATGCGTCACATGTGTACTCGCCAGAATCGCCTTTTAAACGAAATGGGCGTTGTGATAGTTCTACTTCGTTGATGTGATCAAACACGATTTCAGTTTCGAAACGCTCGGCGTGCTCTTTCATGCGATCCATCAATGCAGGACCTGTCAGACCTTCAGCGTCGCCGGGCCAGTTTTCAACTTCAGTAGTGGTGGTTAGCTGACCACCTTGTTGCATTCCCGTCACAAGCACAGGGTTTAGGTTGGCACGCGCTGCGTAGACGGCAGCTGTGTATCCTGCTGGACCAGAACCAAGAATTAATAGTTTACAATGTTTTACGTCGCTCATTATGGCTCCAAAAAGGGCTGAACATTTCCCTCGATTGTATGGAAATTCTTAGTGCTTTAAAAGCATAAACAACGATTGTGATCGAATAATTGGTTATAGATTAGAACCCACTAAAGATTGATAAAGAACGTTGACTTCTAGCATAAAATTCTATTCGTAGTAGAGAAGTCTAGTTTCAAATATTGCCAAAGCGCAAAACTGAAACATGGTTCTGTATTTGTGCCTTGGATTGGTCTGTTATGTTGTTTTTGTTATTTTGTTGAAGCTATCAACGTTAAAAGCTGGCAATTGCAGAATATTTGCGTAACCTAGTGTGTAAATTAAATGTTAATTAATGTGCCTCATTAAAGGAGACAATGATGTTACATTCACGTGAGAATACTCTGCATTTAACACAGCTCAGCATGGCAGCAATTGAGCAGCTTTCCCCATCGTTTGAAGAACTGCCTCGTACCGAGCATGCAGATGGTCAGTATCGACTAAGACGTTATTCTGTGGTTGGTTTTGATAATGGCAAAGTCATTGACTTAAACAAAAACAGCTTTGTTCAATCGTCTGATATCAACCGATTCCAAGGTGATGTTGTAAGACAATTTGAGCCGATTGAGAAGGATATTCTCACCAGTGATGGTTTCCGAGAAATGTGCGAATTGTTTGTCAATGCGAATCATCTGCCTAACGGCCAGGAAATAGAAATTCACCAAATCCGAATCACAGCGCTAGAAGAAGAAACTCAAGTGGCACCTGAAGGTGTACACCAAGACGGTTTTGATCACATTGCAATGGTTGGCGTGGGACGTCATAACATCATTGGTGGCGACATCATGCTGTACAGCAGTCATAACCAAGCCCCATTTTTCCGTAAGGTGTTAGAAACGGGTGAGGTTGCAATATTGGCAGACAGTAAACTGTGGCACAACGCGTGCCCAATCCGTTCTGTCATTGATGATGAAGCGGGTCATATGGATGTGTTTGTACTCACGGCTACGGATAAGCGCAATGAACTTCAATCTTAATCTGATCAGAGAGCAGTTTCCGGCACTCGCTCAATACCATAACGACAAACCTGTGACGTTTTTTGATGGTCCAGGCGGGTCACAGGTACCTCAATCAGTGCTAGACAGCATGGTGGGGTATTTAGGTCGTTTCAACGCCAACTTAGGCGGGCATTATTTTTCTAGCCAAAAGACGGTTGACGTGATGCAAAATGCACGCGAGTCAGCGCAAGCTCTGCTTAACGCGCCGTCATCTGGCAATATCGTCTTCGGTGCGAACATGACATCGTTAACCTTTCAGCTTAGTCGTGCGATTAGCCGAGATTGGCAAGAGGGAGATGAGATAATTGTTTCTGCTTTGGACCACTATTCGAATGTGTCCAGCTGGCAACAAGCGGCAGAAGATCAAGGCGTTACGGTTCATCAGGTTCGTATCAACGAAGATGATTGTACGTTGGACTTGGAGCATTTAAGCAGTCTTCTTTCTGATAAAACGCGCCTTGTAGCGGTGACCTATGCATCGAATACGACTGGTTCTATCGTGGATGTGCAGCGAGTAGTAAGCATGGCGCACAACGTCGGGGCACAAGTTTATGTGGATGCCGTTCATTACGCGCCGCATCACTTGGTTGATGTTCAAGCGTTGGGTTGTGACTTTTTAGCGTGCTCTGCTTACAAGTTTTTCGGCCCGCACGTTGGTATTGCTTACATTGCCGATCAGTGGCTGCACAGTATTCGTCCGTACAAAGTCGAGCCTGCTACCAATATTGGCCCAGGCCGATTTGAAACGGGAACGCAAAGTTTTGAAGGTCTTGCTGGTGTCGTTGCTGCGGTTGAGTATCTGGCTCAGTTTGGTGAAGCCGGTTTACCTCTTCGTCAACGATTGGAGCAAAGTTACCAATTGTATGAACAACATGAGCAACGCTTGAGTGAGCGTTTCTTACAGCGTCTGAGTGCACTAGATGGTGTCAATCTATTTGGCATTGCGAAAGAAGATAGCCTGCTCCGCACACCAACTTTTGCGCTAACATTCGACCGATATTCTCCAGAATTCATCGCGAAAACGCTGGGTGAACACAACATCTGTGTTTGGAACGGCCACTTTTATGCGCTGGGCTTAGTTCGTCAACTTGGTCTAGAAGAGTCGGGTGGTGTAGTACGAATTGGCTGCATGCATTACAACACAATAGAAGAAGTCGATATGTTGTTCGATGTACTAGAAAACATCCTTGATGCGTAACTGATCATATCTTCCTGATAGAAAAACAAAAGCTCGAGTTTGACTCGAGCTTTTTCGATTTTATTTCAACAAACCAGCTATATATGCGTATATGCGATTAGGCGCTTACTTCTACTTCATAGGAAGTGAATTTTCTTACGTTGATCACGCCAGTGTCAAAAATGAGGTATTGACCTTTGATGCCTTGCAAAGTGCCAGTAACAACCGGGTTTTTATCGAAATTATGCGAGGTGATCTTAGTTGGGTGCTGTTGCACCGGATAGCTAAGGTCGGTAATGCTTTCGCTCAATACTTCAATTGCATCTTCACCGAATTTCTGTTTTATCTCAGCAATCTTATCTTCGACCAACGGCAATAGCTCAGCAAAACGATCTTGCAGTGCCATTGGTTCACCGTCGCCTTTCAGCAGTGTGCGCCAATTGGTTTTATCTGCGATATGTTTCGCCAGTTCAACTTCAATTAAACCGGAGATATGGCGAGTTTTTACCTTAAAAATTGGCAAACCCTGAGTCGCACCTTGATCAATCCAACGAGTTGGGATTTGCGTATGACGAGTGATACCAACTTTTAAGCTGGATGTATTGGATAGGTAGACAAAGTGATCCACCATGCAGTTCTCTTCGCCCCATTGTGGCTCGCGACAAGTCCCTTGGTCGTAGTGACAAGTCTCTGGCTTCATGATGCACATATCGCAGCTTGCTAGCTTTTTCATACAGACAAAACAATGGCCTTGCGAATAACTCTTTTTCGTTTTCTTACCACATGAGCAACAAAAAATATTGCCCGTGTGAGTCAGTGTGAGCGTTTTACCCAGAAACGGCGATAGATCAATTTCTTCCTCACCAACAGGTAGACGGTAACTGACAGCACCGTCCAGAGATGCACGCATTTTATTTAGCGTACCAGTTGCAATTAATGACATGACATTACTCATTATTGTGTTTTTGCACAGTATATCCGAAGTGGTGATGAGATGCAGGGTTGACAGGCACATTAAAGCGAAATGTATCGCTCTGAAATGTTATGCACTGGCCTTCATGGGTTAGGAGATACGGCTGTGAAATGCTTCGCAAATAACAAGTGAACCGCATTTTTGAGAGATTTAAAAACGTGATAACGGTTCAAAACACGTTACCATGTATCGAAAGTAAGAACGAAGACTAAAAGTAATTTTGTTTCTTGATAAATGACTTTGTTTGAAGTTCGAAAAATCATTGAGTACATTGTGTTGTATATAAGCTGAGCAGGTCACTCGCCCATGAAGTGGATCCATAAATTTATCTTTGCCCTCTCTATTTGCACTATTAGTTTGGTTGCGCTTTATAGTGTTCTTGGCGATACACGAAAGCTGACCATTACACCAGAACATTTCAATATCTATGCGACTAAAGACGCCAGCGAAGGTGGCTTGAGTGAGGCTGATATTATTTACGATAAGCAAAGCCTAGTTCTCAGCTGTGACTTAAAGCAAAGCTCGTATGCTTGGCCTTATTGCGGAATCTCTGTTTATACCGATTCCACAACGCCAACACAGGGGATTGACCTTTCCAACTACCATACGATTCGATTGAAAGTGAGATATGAAGAGGCGGGGGTGGGGCCCAATCCGAGCCATGATTTGCGTTTATATCTGCGCAACTATAACCCTGAGTATTCCAAACCAGACGACGAGTACACGATTAAATACAATGGCATGCAGTTTTCTCCGTCCGGTTCAAACGACATCATCGAAATTCCGATTAAAAATTTACAGGTGATGACGTGGTGGTTAGTAGACAACAAAGTCGCGATTGAACACTCTGCACCTGAATTTTCAAACATCACACGTATTGATATCGCGACCGGATCTGGTGCGGCACTTGGCGAGCACAAAATTGTGATTGATAAAATTGAGTTTGAAGGCGCTTACCTTGCACAAGAAACGTTACTGTATGCGCTCTTACTCTCTTGGATGGCGCTTGGACTGGCATTTTCGCTGCACGAATTACGAAAAAATCGAGTCGCTTATGAAAAAGCGAAAAAACGTCATCTTCATTTAGAGAAGGTGAATGGTACGTTGCGAGCTCAAAACTATGAGTTTGCAGAGTTAGCGCATCGCGATGCGTTGACGGGAGCGATGAACCGTCACGCAGTGCAGCACTGGCTTGAGCAGCAATCACGGCAAGTTCGCTGGGGTCATAGTACATTCAGTATCCTTTATATGGATTTGGATAAATTTAAGAAGGTGAATGACAAATTTGGGCACCAAATGGGGGATGACATATTGCGCGAATTTGTCATGGTGGTGGCAAGTTCTATCTACCCAGATGACCGACTTGTTCGTTGGGGGGGAGAAGAATTTGTTGTATTTTGCCCTGACACCAATATTGATCAAGCTGTGAAGAAGTCGGAAATGATTCGCAAAAATGTGGAGAGTCATTTGTGGGTACACGGTGAATCATTAACATGCAGCATTGGCGTTGCCCAAATGCAAAATGAACGCGTCTCAGAAACCATGGCGAGAGCAGATGAAGTGCTTTATCAAGCGAAGCGCAATGGTCGTAACCGGGTCGAGGTTCATTATGGTTTGCTTGCCTGCGAAAAGAAGCAAGCCTAACGATTCGTCACTCAAAGGAATAAAAAAAGGTGGCCAACTGGCCACCAAGAGGGAAACTGCTGAACACCACTTAGGGGGAAGTTTGGGTCATAGATATGATTACCGTGAGCAGCAGTGTAGTGCTAATCGAACTTGCTATTTTTTACCAGAACAACCAAGCGAAAAGCGTTAGTGCAGCAATACAGGCAATGTTTAAGACGAAGCCAATTCGCATCATTTCTTTTTGCTTGATATGACCCGTACCGAACACAATCGCATTTGGAGGCGTCGCAACTGGTAACATAAATGCACAAGAAGCGGCGACGGCAATCAATGCAGAGAGAATGACCGGAGACATGCCTAAGGCCTCTGCGATGGTTGCAAATACAGGGACCAGTAGTGCAGCACTAGCGGTGTTACTTGCAAACTCAGTCAAGAAGACAACAAAAGCAACCACTGCAAGAATCGTTAGGAGAATACCGGCTTGCTCAAGGAAGCCTGACAAGCTATGAGCCAAAAATACGCTTGTTCCGGTTGCTTTTAGAACGTTGCTCAAACAGATACCACCACCAAATAGGATTAACACACCCCAGTCGGTTGTTTTCTCAATATCTTTCCACTCGACGGCGCGAGAAGCCCCAAGCAGAAGGATCGCACCTATTGCGACAAGGGTATCGAACTTAGCGAAGCCACCTAGCATAGCGTTAATTGGCTTACTGAATATCCACAAAGTCACGGTCAGTAAGAAAATCGCCAGCGTAATCATTTTGCCGTTTGTCCACTCGACTGGTTGATGGTCAAGGTCAAACTTGTGGCTAAGGTCAGGCTTAGTCATGGTGTACAACACGAGAATAGCGATTGGCATTAGTACTAATGAGATAGGCACACCGAGCTTCATCCACTCAGTAAAACTTAGGCCAACTTCAGCTGCTGCAATGGCGTTTGGTGGGCTACCAACCAGCGTTGCAATACCACCAATCGAAGCACTGTAAGCGATGCCGAGCAGAACAAACAAAAAGGTATTGTGATTTTTCTTCGCGTCTAGCTTTGTCATCACACCCAGTACAAGAGGCAGCATCATAGCAGCAGTGGCGGTGTTTGAAATCCACATTGACAGGCCAGCACTCACACCAAATAGCATGAATACAGCGACAGACATTTTGCCTCGTGCGAGTAACAGCACTTTATCAGCAATAGCTTGGTCTAACTTCTGTTTATGCAAAGCCGCAGCAAGTGCAAAACCACCTAAGAATAGAAAAATGATGGAGTTGGAGAAGTTGTTCAGTGCGGTCTGAGTATTAAACACGCCTAAAAATACCGCAAGTAATGGTATGAGCAGCGCGGTTATGCTGACGTGAATCGCTTCGGTTAGCCAAAGAATAGCAACAAAAACTAAGATGCTAAGGCCGGTTACTACTTGTGGCTCAAAGGGTAGGGTATTAAACAAGATAATGAACAATACGATATTCGCGTTCAAAATCATGCTGTTGCGAGTGAAGAACCAGTTCTTCAATGTCACAGCGAGTGCGGTCATGGGTAGTGCTCCTTTTGCATTGCCTTTTGTCGGTTTTTTTATGGCAAAGTAACTGACTTGTAGTTATTTATTGATTAAATGTTACTTGGAATGCAAAAAAGAGTTTTGCCTGAATCGTAGAGCAAATTAGAAAATGTGATGTTGAGAATTGGAAATGGGTAGAAAACTACCCATTTGTTTTATAGAAATGTTATTAGCCTTGTGAGCTGCGTTGTTCCTCTATTCGACGGGAACTTGCAGAGGCTCATTAGAGATTTTTTCAGGCTCTTTTACTGCAACGATAGGTTCTTGAGGACCAAGAAACTTGGGCTGCGTATTAATAATGTAGAGGTCTAAAAAGGCTTTCACACGGGCGAGCAACTCTCGAATACGCATTGATGTTTTTTGTTTGTTTGTCGTAGGTCCTGCTACCGCAAGACACTGCGCATCAATGTTGTAAGCATCGGCAATAAACAGCGCTCGCTCACAATGAAAGCGCTGAGTCACAATCAGAAAGCGCTCCGAAGCAAAAATCTTTTTCGCCCTCACAATCGAATCTAGAGTACGAAAGCCAGCATAATCAAGGTGAATCACTTCCTCAGGCACGCCGGCTTTAAGTAAGTCGCGTTTCATCGTCCACGGTTCGTTGTAGGAGCGATGGGCGTTATCGCCACTCAATAAAAACTGTTTTACTTTGCCTTGGTTGTAAAGCTCAATCGCCGCATTAATGCGATGAGTGTAGTAAGTGTTGAGGATCTTACCGATGTATTTACTGGTACCGAGAACCACAGCAACCTCATGTTGAGGTATTTGTTCGTATTCAGTGAAAATGCTTTCTTTGGCTTGTAAAACCACCCACCGGTCGATGGCAATAACAGAAACAAGCAGACTAAGTACAGAGATCGACAAAATCAAAGCAAGTCGCTTCCAGAAAAATTTCAGCTTCCACTTTGATCTTATGCGAGAAAACAACAAAACGTTTTATATCCTTAACTAAAAATGTAGTTCTCATCATATCTGATAGAAACAAAAAGAGAGAAGCCCATTTATGCCAAAATCTGGTTAGGATGATAAAAAAATAAAAGCCCCTACATGGTAGGGGCTAATTATTAAACGAAATGTCTCAAGCTTAAAACGCAGTGCGTTTGTAGCGACGGTAAACCGGTTGCCAGAACGATTGTTCAATCGCCACGTTTAATGCTTCATCAGTGATTTCTAATGCGACACCTTGTTCGATTGCCTTCTTACCAACAGCAAACGCGATCTTTTTCGATACCGAGTGGATCTCTTCCAACGGTGGAAGTAGCGCACCACGACCGTTGATTGCTAGAGGAGAGCATGTTGCGAGCGCACGGCTTGATTCCATTAGCATCTCGTCGGTGACACGTTTTGCGTTTACAGCAAGTACACCAAGGCCAATGCCAGGGAAGATGTAGCTGTTGTTACATTGGGCAATAGGGTAAGTGCGACCTTCATGAACCACAGGCTCAAATGGGCTACCTGTTGCAACCAGTGCTTCACCATTTGTCCAACGAATGATGTCGTTCGGTGTTGCTTCTACGCGGCTTGTTGGGTTCGACAGTGGGAAGACAATCGGACGCTTACAGTGTTTATGCATTTCTTCGATGACTTCTTGGCTAAATAGGCCAGGAGCACCAGAAACACCAATTAGTACCGTTGGTTTGGCGTTACGCATAACATCGAGTAGTGAGAAGCCATTTCCTTCATTTTCCCACTCTTTCGTATTGGTATGTTTCTGCACCAGGCGTTGTTGGAAATCAAGAAGGTTAGGCATGCCTTCTTGTAACAGACCCCAACGGTCAACCATGTAAACTTGTGAGCGAGCTTGCTCGTCAGAAATCCCTTCCGATACCATTTGTGCGATGATCGCTTCTGCGATACCGCAACCAGCAGAGCCAGCGCCCAAGAAGGTGATACGCTGTTTAGACAGCTGAGTGCCTGCTGCTTTACAGGCGGCAAGTAGAGAGCCAACAGTAACGGCCGCCGTGCCTTGAATATCATCATTGAAGCAGCACACGCGATCTTTGTAACGCTCAAGAAGAGGCATCGCATTTTTCTGAGCAAAGTCTTCGAACTGGATCAAGGCATCAGGCCAACGGCGCTGTACTGCTTGGATAAACTCTTCTACAAATGCATCGTATTCTGCCCCCGTAATACGAGGATGACGCCAACCCATGTACATTGGATCAGCTAAGCGTTGCGGGTTATTGGTACCCACATCAAGCACGATTGGTAGCGTGTAAGCAGGGCTGATACCACCACACGCAGTGTAAAGTGACAGTTTACCGATTGGAATACCCATGCCGCCGATACCTTGGTCACCCAAGCCAAGGATACGTTCGCCATCTGTCACAACAATCACTTTAACGTTGTGGTTTGCTGCATTATTCAGCAAGTCGTCAATACGGTCACGGTTCGGGTATGAAATGAATAGACCACGACCACGACGGTAAATGTTAGAGAAGTTTTCACATGCTGCGCCGACAGTTGGCGTGTAGATGATAGGCATCATCTCTGAAATGTGGTTTTGCACTAGGCGGTAATACAGTGTTTCGTTGGTGTCTTGGATATTACGCAGATAAATGTGCTTATCCATATCGCTTTCGAAACTCTTGTATTGCTGGTAGGCACGTTCCACCTGCTCTTGGATTGTTTCGGTAGACTCTGGAAGCAAGCCTTCTAAGTTGAATGAACTACGTTCTTCAGCAGAGAATGCACTGCCTTTGTTCAAAAGAGGGGTTGCTAAAAGAGCCGGACCCGCATATGGAATATATAGTGGGCGTTTATCGTTGTTCATTGGGTGCCTTATGTAGGGTTGAAGGATGCGCACCAAATTTTAACGGGTTCACCATTTAGTTGTAAACATGCGTTGATGCACATCGATGTAATGTCGCAAAAAAACTCAGATACCGCCGAAAATATCGGCAATATTGGTTGTTTAGAGATACCTAAAGCAGGATTTTTTTACTTGGGTATAATGTTCTGCATCATCAAATCAAATCCAATTTCTATGTTTCAACTACCTATCGACAGCCTGCAAGCTGAGTTTGACCAACATGTGAACCAAAACCATCTCGTGGTGGAAGCCGAAACCGGGTCAGGTAAATCTACCCGTTTGCCTATGTGGGCGGCAAAACACGGACGCGTGCTGGTTATTGAACCACGTCGAATTGCTTGTACCTCGTTGGCTGAATATCTTGCGGAGCAATCTGGTGAGCCAATAGGTCGCAAAGTTGGTTACGCGATCAAGCTTCATGCCTACTTTGATGAAAAAACCGAAGTTGTATTTGTGACTCCGGGAGTCGCACTGCGTTGGTTTGCGGAAAACAAGCTAGCAGGCTTCGATATCGTGATAGTGGACGAATTTCACGAGCGACGCTGGGATATTGATCTATTAACCGCAATTTTGAAGCAAGAAAATCAACACCGGTTGATCGTCACTTCCGCTACGCTGGAGGGCGAAAAGCTAGCGCGTTACCTGAATGCGAAGCGTCTGCGATCTGAAGGGCGTTGCTTTCCAGTCACGGTGACACATCGTTCTTTAGACAGCCGTTATTTACCGAATAAGAAGGGATGTGAACAAGAGGTTGTCAGAGCGGTAAAAGAAGCATTGGAAGATGAAGATGGCGATATTCTTGTTTTCCTGCCTGGACGCAAAGAGATCACCCAATGTGCTCAGATGCTACAAAGTTGCGGCGAAGTCATGGTGGTCAAACTTCATGCCTCGGTTAGTGATGAAGAACGGCACCGCGCGTTAACTACGCAAAAACAACGAAAAGTCGTATTGGCAACCAATGTTGCGGAAACCTCCTTAACGATACCTAACATCCGAGTTGTCATTGATAGCGGCTTAGAGCGCAGAACTGTACAACGAAATGGACGTACAGCACTGACGCTAACCAACATTTCTAAGGCCAGTGCCGCGCAGCGAATGGGGCGAGCAGGTCGCGTTGCCGAAGGGGCTTGTATTCGTCTATATGGTGAGCACGCGCCTTTAGAGTTGGTGACACCTCCAGAATTACACAGAGAAGAGCTCGTCGAGCCCATGCTGGCAGCAGCTTGTTGTGGGTATCGTCTCTCAACACTCGATTTTCTCGACTCAATTCCCCCAAAGTCGCTAGAGGCATCTCATTCGACGTTGTTATCTATGGAAGCGATTGATGAGGATGGCAATGTCACGCAGCACGGGAGAAAAGTATATCCACTACCCATTGATGCACTGTTTGCCGATCTTGTTACCAGAATTCAAGCGAAGCCAGAGAAGGAAGCAATGATTGATTTGGCTGCCGCCTTATCTGTGCCTGCGCAGCTCTATCAGCGACAAAGTGGTGAAGTTGCTGAGCTTCTATCTCAAGAGGAACCATACGGATGTGATGCCTCTTTGCTTATCCGTTTGGTTCGGGGGGAACGACTTCCGGGCATTGTCATTGATGCCAGCGCACTCGAAGAGGCACAAGGTTTAGCGAAACAAATGCGAGAAGTATTTGAATTACCGGAACTTGACGTTGCCTCTCGATATAAACGTGAAGCGCTCTTTTTCTCCATCGCCTCATTACACCCTGAGCTTGTGTTTGTCCGACGAGCTCGTCGAAGAGATGCTCTAGGAAATGGCGTAGTCGAGATGCTGGTTGGGCGTAACAGCCGCTTTCCTGATAAAGAAGAAGCGGCCATTGTGCTAGATAGCCATAGCGTGCCAGGACGAGGCGTTAAGCAAACACTAAACCTCGCATCGGTCATGATGCCTATCCCGCTGACGTTGTTACGCGAACTTGAACTAGGGGAGTGGCAACAAGGCGAGACGAATTATGAAGAGGAGACCCCAAGAGCAACGATGCATTTGGTCTACGCCGGGCGAACAATCTGTTCTGAACATCAAGCGTTACAAGGTGATGTTGCTGTTCAGTCTATTGTCGAAATGATAGAAGACGAGACACTGTTACCAGGTTTTGCTTCTCAAAGAAAACAACAAATCCAGCACTGGAAACTCTACAACGCATTGGGCCTTAATGTCGAAGGAGAAGAGGTTAACGACTTGGCCTCCTTGACATTTTCTAGCTGGTTAAAGGATCAGTTGGAAACATTAGGCGTTGAAAATGTCGATGATATGGCGTTGTTTGAACCGGAAGACTTAACATTTAACGGTGTTCCAGAATGGGAATACGACGATTTCACGGAGCAGTACCCTTTAGAACTTTCGCTGCCAGAACTCCAACTGGATGTTGAGTATTACGCGTCTCGCAAGCTGGTACAGGTCGTTTATCGAGAGGGAAACCGTAAGGGGGACCCGAAGCGTTGGGAGCTGCCACGCTGGGCTGGTTGGAAGATACAGTATAAAAAGGCCAGTCGAGTGATTGATGTGAAGTAGGTAGGCGGATGACGTTGTGACGAGAATGGATATTTTCTTGGTGAATCTATAATGATTTCATATTGATAGCATTACTTACGTGTTGTTTTTAGTTTCTTAATTGAAATATTAATCAATTGAATGCTTATATATGGCGAAGCTGTACATCAGTTGTTACAAAGCTGGTTTTAATATTTCCTTTTGCATGTAAATTAGTGCATAAAAGACGAATGTTTTATATCCCATTGCTATATCAAAACAGTTGAACGATATTTGGTATATCTCATTTTCGAGTGTCGGGGGCATAGAATGGATCAACAAGGAAAGACGTGCATTGAATTCGACTACACTAGCTTTTTAGGGGCGACAGGTAGTAAAAAATGGACCTTCTTAGAGGCATTTGCCACCATCGCGCCTATTTTCGGTTTGATGTGGAAACAGAACATTGCGGAATTGAGCAAGCCTGAAGAGCGGTTGTGGGATGCCGCATTAAAATCGATGTCTTCTCGTAAAAGTGATGAATCCAATTTGGTCCGCTTAACCCAGTTAGCTAAACATGAAGGGATCAATGAATTGCGAGTCGTTATGCCATATTCGCTCGATGTTCAGCAAATCGAGTACATAGAATCTCGCAGTCAGTTGAAGGTGGACACGTCAGAACAAGATGTCCTTAACATCAAGTTTTAGGCTGAGAATTTCCACTTCATCAATGTACCACTTAACAATAGTGCAATGAAAAGCGACCTCAAAGTAGGTCGCTTTTTTATTTTGAGGTTTTTGTCACAGGTCTTGGAAGTGTGATGAATATAGAGTATTTGCACTTAAATTAACAAAAATGTAACGTTTGGAAATGCAATTGTCATAACTAGCTTCTAACTTTGTGTTTTTAGGACAAATTACCGACTAAGTGGTTGGTACTGTAAGTTCGAATTAACGTCCCTTATTGGCACACAAGGATGATTGAGTCACCACGTCATTTGGGCATAAAAACAAACACAATAAGAAAGGAAGTCAATATGTCTTTGTCTCGTCGAGACTTTATGAAAGCTGCCTCTTCAACGGCTATTGTTACCGGGCTGGTGGGCTGTGGTAGCGATGCTAGTGAGTCTGTTGCGGTTACCTTTGAGCACGGAGTGGCGAGTGGAGATCCTACTCAAACACAAGTAATCATTTGGACTCGTGTTACAACCTCAGCGAGCTACGCAGATGTAAGCTGGCAAGTTTCATCTAACGAAAATTTTACTGATATCGTGCAAAGTGGCACTTTTGCCACAGACACGAGCCGAGATTTCACGGTAAAAGTCGATGTTCAAAATCTCAACGCAAATTCTCGCTACTACTATCGATTCATGGTTGGAGATGTCACTAGCGAAGTCGGGCAAACTCAAACATTACCAGAGGATGGTGTAGAAAAGGCATCCATGGCGGTTGTTTCTTGTGCAAACTATCCTGCAGGCTATTTCCATGTGTATCGAGAGATCTTAAATCAACATGAACAAGACCCGTTTGATGTGGTGCTTCATCTCGGTGATTACATTTATGAGTATGGTGCTGGTGGCTACGCTAGTGAAGATGCTGAGGCACTAGGGCGAGAGCCAAGCAAAGGCACTGAATGTATTACCTTAGATGATTACCGAAAACGGTATGCGCAATATCGCCAAGATGCTGATCTGCAAGCGTTACATGCGAGCCTACCAATGATTGCTGTCTGGGATGACCATGAGCTTGCAAATGATACTTGGAAAAATGGTGCGGAAAACCATCAAGAAGAGGAAGGCAGTTTTAATGATCGTCGTGCAGCTGCGGCTGCCGCGTGGACAGAATGGTTGCCCGTTCGTGAAAACACTTTCTCAAACATGCTGATTTACCGTCAGTTTTCGTTTGGAAGTTTAGTCAATTTGATGATGCTCGATACGCGACTTGTGGGGCGTGATAAACCGTTGGATTACTTCTCGCTCAGCTCTCCAACGATGGAAGCGATTGGCGGTTTAGTTGCTCAGTCGCGCAGCGAAGACCGAGAGCTGTTAGGCGCTGACCAACTCGCTTGGCTGATGGATGCGTTCAGTACGCACGACGCAACTTGGAATGTGCTAGGGCAACAAGTGTTAATGTCTCGTATGGAGTTGCCAAGTTCGGTTATGGCCGCGATGTTTCAATTGTTTACTGCCACTGAAGAACAAAAAACAGAGGCGTTATTAGCAGTAAACTCTGCGATTACGGGTTACCTCTCTGACCCAAGTTCAGATACCATTGCTTTGCCATATAACCTAGATGCATGGGATGGTTACTACGTTGAGCGAGAGAAAGTTTATCAACTGGCCAAAGCCAACAGTGGTAACTTTGTCTGCTTGGCAGGAGATACGCACAACGCATGGGCAAGTGAGCTTAAAGACGTATCTAAGCATCCTATCGGGATAGAGTTTGCAACTAGCTCGGTGAGTTCCCCTGGGCTAGAGGCCTACCTAGCGTTAGATCCTGTTGCGATCGCTCAAATGGAATACACGTTGCCGCACTTAGTGTCAGAATTACAGTGGGCAGATATCAAACAGCGTGGCTTTATGCGCGTTACTTTTACACCCGACAAGGCAGAGTCGACCTGGTATTTCGTATCAACAATTAAAGACAAAACATATCAGGTGACGACCAAGTCAGCCTCCACAACTGATGGTACTACGTTAAATATCGGCTAAACTGAGCCTAATACGAAAAAAGTCCGCAGGCTAGTGCGGACTTTTTATTGGAAAGCGTTTAGCTAATCTAGCGACAGTGCTAGTCAATCAATCCGTATTCTTTGCTCAGTACTTCGATGATTTCCGCTTTCGGATTCTCACTCAAATGAATCGGCTTGCCTGTAATCTTCTCGGCAATACCAATGTAAGTGCTCGAAATGGCCATCAAAGATTCGACGGGTAAAGCATTATCACGAGCGAGTGCTTCGCGCTCTGGCATGCGTTCTTTGTTTAGCAAGATATCTGGGTCAGGGAAGTGGTTAAGTAGGAACTGGCGGAAACCTTCTTTTGAGTTCTCTACGATGTGACCTGCTTGGTACTCTTTAGCATCCCATATACGAGACGAGTCTGGTGTACCCACTTCATCCATGTAAATCAGCTTTTCATTGCCAGCAGCATCATGAACATAACCAAATTCGAATTTGGTATCGACAAAGATTTGGTCGATTTCTTCTAACGCTTGGCTGATAACGTTAAAGCCTTCTTTCAGCAGTTTTTCGTAGAGTGCGATATCGTCGGCACTTGAGAAGTTAAATGCTTCGTAGTTGTCTACGATGTTTTGACGAGTAATATTCACGTCGTCCGCTTCTGGCACACCGGGAATGCCTTTTAGAATGCCTTTTGTGGATGGGGTCATGAGCAACTCTGGCAGTGCTTTGTCTTTTTCTAACCCTTCAGGAAGTTGGATTCCACAAAACTCGCGCTCGCCATTTGCGTAAGCGCGCCACATCGAACCCGTGATGTATTTGCGGCAGATGGCTTCGATTTTTACAGGTTTGGCTTTTTGTACAATCCAAACAAAAGGGTGAGGAATGTCTAGAATGTGGCTATCTGCTAAGCCATTTTCTTTGAATAGTTTGAACCAGTGATTAGAAATCGCATTAAGCGCAGCCCCTTTACCCGGGACACCATTAAGACCACCTTCAGCATGCCAAATACAATCGAATGCAGAGATTCGGTCGCTAATTACCATGATAGCCAAAGGCGCATCTGGAGCAACATCGTATCCTTTTTCTTTGATCAGTCGGGCACTGTCTTCTTCAGTTAACCAGTAAACTGAACGAACTTTTCCGCTATGAACGGGTTTATGGGTGCGAATTGGCAGGTCGTCATTGACGGCAAGTACTTGATTAGCAAGGCTCATTGCGACATTCCTATCATCTTAATCAAACGTCAGAAAGAGAAGATATTCAGCAAAATGTGGGCGCTGAATAAATCGAATGTGGGCATCATACCAGAACTATTTTAACTCGCCAGAGAAAAAGCAAACGTTTGCCTGTTTTCTTTAATACAAAAAAAGCCCCCTTAAAAAGGAGGCGAGATGCAGGATGGATAACGTCGAACTTATTAGTGGTACTTATTAACTCTGCCTTCGACGAAAAAAACCTCACACTGATAGCGCTGCGCCATGTCGCGCAACATAGATTGATTCATAAGTGCAATTTTATTTGATGCGACAACAGCACTGGCATTGCCTGATCGGATGGCTTTGATCACGATCTCGACTTCTGAAAGCTGTTGAGAGGGCTTCATTTGAATCACGTTTTTACAGCAAATATTAGAAGCAGTGAGTTGTTCAAAGTCTGGACGAGGGCAGTCTGCTGTAAACAAAATCCATTGTTTCTGCTGCGATAAAACAGCCAGCTTAGATAGAAGCTGATCCGAAACGGCCATAGGCTGAGTTGTTTGTGCCAATACGTTGTAACGAGAGTATGTATGAGATTGACTTTGTAACTGCATCTTACTGTTCCTTTATACATGCTGTATGTGTATACAGTAGTTTGTTTTGACGACCTGATCAACCCGTTTATCAAAAGTTATTTGCGGTTTTTTGAGAAGGAAATAAAATAATTTCATTCTAAGTGGTTGAATTTATTTGGTTGTTTTTCATTTTTGATATGTCTAACATCAATTTAAAAATGTGAGGTGAGTAGAAAGTTGGACGAGAGACATACAGGGGTTTACTACTGTATATACAGGTGTTTTTTCACGGACAATGGTTTGTATACAGTGGGAGAGGGCTGATAACCGATGCGACATGCTGTGTAGGATAGGAGAGAATACGAGATAGAGATTGGAAATAGGCTTGGCCGATCAAAAAAGCGCCTTAAAAGGCGCCTTTGAAAATCAGTTCCGTTGATTCCGTCTTGCTTAGCTCGCTCGTTGCAAGCGTTCGCGCATTTGCAATTCGCCTTGGTTAAATAGGCGCACGTCGATTTTTGCCATGTCGTAACAAGCTTTACATGAGTAATGGTGCTTGCCATCTAAATAATCGTGACGAGTTACAAGACTAGGTTTTTTACACCAATCACAGGTGCCTTCTTCAGTGAACATTGATTTTCTCCCCACCTAGATTAATTTGAGTCGTTAGGTGTTATTTTGCGCTGAGCATTATGGCATAAAAGCGAGACTTAAGTTAAATGTCTGTTAATTTGTTTGAGAGGGAGATCGATTGCGGCGCTTGATTATATAGGTCTAAAAGCATGCTAGCCAAAGTATCTTGACCGATTTTTACTGTTTTGTAACATTTTGTGAGACAAGCTTAAAGGCATGATTGAGTCGCTTCATTTCTTCTTCACTGCCTCTTGTGTCCGGATGATAAAGCTTTGATAGCTGTCTATAGCGTAGCTTGATTGCTTGTAAATCAGGGATGTGTTGTGGTGTGTAGCCAAACATGGCGCATGCGACGCTTAGCTTATGGTTTTCTGCCTGGGTTTTGGATTTCTTAAATTCTTTGAATACTTTCTCTAGCTGGCGTTTCAGTTGCTTGTTCGTAAACTCTAGCTCTTTTATTTTTTCCGCCATGCGTTGATTTTTGCTTTCCTCTTTGGCTTCAAGCGCTTTTCTATTCTGCTTAAGTTTCTTGGTTACGAGAAAACTTAAGCTGCTGATGATGAGTATCGCCGCTAGCCAGATCAGCCATAAAAACTGCGAGTATTCTACGTTGGGTTTTGCAATTGTTGTGCTTTTCTCTTCTTGTGTTTGCTCCGCCTTTTTATCGAGCGACTTTATTTGCGAGACTTGTTTAGCTCGCATTTGGTTAAAGCGCTGCTCTAACAGTTGATTATAAGCTTGTTCTGCTGCTGGATTATGCTGAGAAGCCATTCGATACAAGGCTTCAGTCAATTGAGAAGTTGTGACCTTATCTGGATTGCGCTGAATAAAATCGGCGAGAAGAAAGCCACGATCGGTTGGATCATTGAGTGCGATAGAGGCTAGCCAATATAACGCTTGTGTTTCATTTTTTTCGCCATTTATCCCTTTAGCAAAGTCGTTCGCGAGCTGTTTTTGCGCAGGGAGGTAACCTTGGTTGGCGGATTGCTCTAGCCAGTAGCGCGTTTCTGGTGAGGCTTCAGCTTCGCTTGATGCCAATAATTGTTGTGCGTACTCGTATTGTTCGATGGGGTCATTTGGAGCTTGAGAGGCAAGTGAGTAACCAGAAAAGCTGAGGCTAAATAAGCAGAGTAGGGTAGACGTTTTGACAGACATTAATATGTCAGGCCTAACGATAATGGTTAGGCCTGCTCCGGTAATTTTTTATTATTACCGTTATGGTGCAACCAAATTACTTCAGTGGCAAGATCTGGATTTCAACACGACGGTTGCACGCACGACCTTCAGAAGTTTGGTTTGAGCAAATTGGGTTACGTTCGCCGTAGCCGCGTGCAATTGCACGACCAGGTGCAACGTTTTGAGATACTAGGAATTGACGTACGGACTCTGCACGGCGCTCTGACAACGTTTGGTTGTATGACTCACTGCCTGTGCTATCCGTGTAACCGTCGATAACAAGGCTGGTATCTGGGTATTCAACCAAGATGCGAGCAACACCGCGTAGCGTATTATGAATGCTAGCATCAAGCTGGTAAGAGCTTGAAGAGAAGCCGATACCATTTTCCATACGCAGTAAAAGCTGGTTCTCACCAACACGCTGAACTTGTACACCAGAGTTTAGTAAAGCGCGACGCAATTCTGCTTCTTGTTGGTCAAAGTAGTAACCAACGCCAGCGCCAGTCGCCCCGCCAGCTGCCGCACCAATGAGCGCATGCTGACGGCGTTCTTTAGCGTCATCGCCCGTTGCTAGACCGATTGCTGCACCAGCGATAGCACCAATAAGCGCGCCTTGCGTGGTTGAGTTAGTTTCGTATTCACCCGTTGTTGCATTTTGGCGTTGAGTGGCTTGACAGCCAGTAAGAGCTAGCACTAGAGCTAGTGCAATAGGCATCTTTTTCAAGGGAAAATCTCCGTATAAAACTGAGGCGAAACCATGCCTCATAATGGGATGCGAATTATGAATAAGTAAGCATTGATATTTGTTATGAGAAAGTAAGATTGATAAGAGTTTCTGTAAGAAAATTCTTATCGTTACTATCACAACTTCAAAAAGTAGGTCCCAATAACATTGGAATATTGGAACCTACGTCAATCAATTGCTGCTCTGGTTATTTCGATGGGTTGCCCAACATTTTACGCGCTTGCTCGCCGCCAACACCACGGTTAACGGAGACTCTTCTACCTTTTTTCAAGCCCACTTCGTAGTCTTCGGTTAGGTTTTTCATCGCTTCTTTCAGTTGCTTCTTGAAGGTTTCGCGGTCAATGTTTTGGAATTCTTTATCAATATAATCATTGATTTTGTTGGCCGACTCTTCGTCTGGAGAAATGACTGGAAGTTTCTCTATCGCGCCCTCTACCCAGCCAGATACAAATGAGTTCACGCGGCGAGTCACTTCTTGAGAAGAGGTGCCCGTACCTGCGAAACTATTTCGGAATTGTCCGGTACTTTCGTTCATCTCGCGATAAATAATATCGAAAGCAAATGCAGCAAAAATCGCGCGATCTGCTTCACCGATAAACTCGACACGTTTGAGCCCTTTGTGATTCAACAACACCGCTTCAACACCGAATTTAGTGTTAATGCCGCGAATCACTCGCAATATGGTAGAACTGATATTCGCTGGTAGTAGGTGGGAAGACTGTGTTTTCCCCATTCTGATAAACTCAATATCGTCTTTATCCAGACCATATTTGAGCATGAGGCGATGTGCCATTTTGATAGCATTGGCAGCCTCATTAACATTAGCGGAATTGCCCAGTTCTAAGCACTTGGCGATTTTTTTCAGAGCTTTTTGTTTATCCATCGACAACCAGTAACGAAAGCAGAAAATTTATGAAGTCAGACATATTACCTTTTTTGACATAAAAACGAAATACAAGGTGGGAGTGAAGGTGGTTTATGGACATAAAAAGAAGCCCCGCGGAAGGCGAGGCTAGGCGTTTTAGTTCGTCATAATCAGTATGAAGTCGTACTTGTGTCTAAGAAGCCATTCTTCATTAAGATTAGTTGGAATTACAATCCGAGCTGGTTGAGTAAATCATCGGCGTCATCGTTTGAACTCGACGATTTAGATTCTTTCTCAGCCATATTTTTACGTGTTGCTTCTAAAATATCGTCTGGATTTTCGTCTTCTGCGATTTCAAACTCTTCTAGTTGGATGAACTCAGTTTTGTCCATCGCTAACTCCAGATAGAAAATGTTGTTATTTTCGGTGGAGAACGTTACTCGGCGAGCTTGAGGGCGGTCAAGGTTGGTGTCAACTTGTAAGATGACTTGCTTATTCAGCGCCATCATTTTTGGCTGGTTTTGTGTGATGTTCGTTTGCAGCTCTTTACGAATTTTATTGGTGAAATCTCCAACCAGTTGGTTCATTAGCTCACCCAGAACATCTCCCACCTCGTCAGAAGTATGAGATATTGCCAGTTCTTCTTCTGGCATACCCATATTACGCATGTAGTTGGTGTAGATCTCTAATGCGGCTTTTGCCGTAAAATTAATTACGACCAGCCCGGTAAACCCGCCATCAAACAGAACAAAACAGCCAAAATCTGGCTTGAGGCTAGTCTTGTGGATTTTTTGCACCATTGCAGAGTAATTTACTTGAGAAGATGTCGCCGAAGTTAGGACGCCAGAAACAGACTGGCAAAGTTTGAGAAGGATATCTTCAGTGGTCACAATTTTATTTTTTTTCATTCTGAAAACTCATCTAGAAACGCGATTCGTTCCCCAATGTAAGGCATCAAGCGTGAAAAAATAAAGCATAAGTTTAATTATTGTATCGAGATTCTGATTTGCTCGTCTTTTTAAATGTTGTAAAGTGACGAAATTCAAAGAATATTACTTCACTTACTCTTTTGTGGTGTTTTGTTTCGCTGAACGCCAACTTGTATGATAAGTGAGCAAATAATTACATAACCCGCAGCTGATCGGATTCAGCGTCGTAGGGGCAGGAAGCAAATGTTACCAAGATTACACTCGCAAACTGATGTCGATCCTCTTGTTCTTAGTTTTCTGAAAGAGCTTGAGCACGCCGGATTCACTGGTGATATCGAAAGCCAATATTCAAGCCGACTAGCGGTTGCCACTGACAACAGTGTTTACCAGCAACTTCCTCAGTCTGTCGTTCATCCCAAAACGACAGAAGATGTTTCTCTCCTCGGGAAACTGAGCAATAAAGAAAAGTACGAACGAATTACCTTTTCACCTCGTGGTGGCGGCACAGGGACCAATGGTCAGTCGCTAACCAAAGGTATTGTGGTGGATATGTCTCGCCACATGAACAAAGTGCTTGAGATTAATGAGAAAGAAGGCTGGGTTCGTGTACAAACTGGTGTAGTGAAAGACCAGTTAAATGATGCGGTTCGCCCTTACGGTTACTTCTTCTCTCCAGACTTATCTACCAGTAACCGTGCCACGATTGGCGGAATGGTCAACACCGATGCTTCTGGTCAAGGATCTCTGAAATACGGAAAAACATCCGATCATGTATTGTCGCTACAAGCGGTGTTTGCTGATGGTTCAGTTTTAGAGTCGGACTTGTCTCATGGTTACCCAAAAGAGGGCGAGTTTGCTGCCAAGGCGCTACGAGTAACGGAATCCGTATGTCGTGAAAAACGCCAGCAGATCGTGGATAAATTTCCTCCTCTCAACCGCTTCCTAACGGGCTATGACTTAAAGAACGCGCTAGATGAAGACGATGATCGTTTCGATATCACACGAGTGCTGTGTGGCGCGGAAGGTTCATTGGCATTTATTACTGAAGCGAAGCTAAACCTGACGCCAATTCCGAAAGCACGTACTTTGGTTAACGTTAAATACAACAGTTTTGACTCTGCGCTGCGTAATGCACCGTTTATGGTCGAAGCGAAAGCGCTATCTGTAGAAACCGTTGACTCGAAAGTACTTAATCTCGCGAAGCAAGATATCGTCTGGCACACCGTGAGTGATTTGCTTACCGATGTTCCAAACAAAGAGATGCTTGGCATCAATATGGTGGAATACGCAGGTCAGGACGAAGAGGAAGTCGCTGCTCAGGTTGCAGCGTTGACCGCCAAGCTCGATACCATGTTGGAAACAGAAGAAGCGGGCATCATCGGCTACCAGGTTTGTAACGATGTAGCGAGCATTGGGCGTATTTACAACATGCGTAAAAAAGCGGTGGGTTTGTTAGGCGCAGCAAAAGGTCGTGCTAAACCGGTCGCATTCGCTGAAGATACCTGTGTGCCACCAGAAAACCTGGCAGACTTCATTGTAGAGTTTCGAGAGCTGTTAGACAGCAAGTCTCTGAATTACGGCATGTTTGGCCACGTCGATGCCGGGGTGCTTCACGTACGTCCTGCGTTGGATTTGTGTGACCCGCACCAAGAAGCATTGATGCACGAAGTTTCTGATGAGGTGGTCAAGCTGGTGGCGAAATACGGCGGTTTGATGTGGGGTGAACACGGCAAAGGTTTCCGTTCAGAATATGGCCCTGAGTTTTTCGGCGACGAGTTGTTTACTGAACTGAGACGTGTGAAAGCGGCATTCGATCCACACAACAAAATGAACCCGGGCAAAATCTGTACACCGCTAGATAGTGATGCAGAGCTTGTCAAAGTTACCGATACCAAACGTGGTTACTATGACCGTCAGATTGACGTTCAAGTACGTGACAGCTTTAAACAAGCGATGGAGTGTAACGGTAACGGTTTGTGTTTTAACTACGATACCAGCTCGCCAATGTGTCCATCGATGAAAGTAACAGCCGATCGTCGTCATTCACCAAAAGGTCGTGCAGGTTTGGTTCGCGAGTGGTTGCGTCAGCTTACTGAGCAAGGCATTGATATTCTTGACTTAGAAAAGCAAACACTAGAAAACAAAACATCAATCAAAACCATGATTGACCGCGTACGTCATTCTATCAATCGTCGTCACGAGTATGACTTCTCTCACGAAGTGTATGAAGCGATGAATGGTTGTTTGGCGTGTAAAGCATGTGCGAGCCAGTGTCCGATTAAAGTCGATGTTCCGAGCTTTCGCTCACGCTTTTTAAACATCTATCACTCTCGTTACCAACGTCCTGCAAAAGACTATCTGGTTGCCAACATTGAGACTATGCTGCCGATGATGGCGAAAGCGCCAGGTGTCGTAAACGGTGTTTTGAAGCAGTCGTGGGTCAAGAGCTTAACGGCTTCAACAGTTGGGTATGTCGATGCGCCGTTGTTATCAGTACCTACATTGAAACAGCGAGTAGAGTCGCTGACAACGCCTTATGATCTGCAAGCGCTCAGCGGTTTGTCGTCGTCTGAAAAGAGCAAGCATGTTTTAATTGTTCAAGACCCATTCACTAGCTACTACGACGCCGATGTTGTAGAAGACTTCGTTAAATTATTGAAAAAGCTTGGCATGAATCCGGTACTTCTGCCATTTAAGCCGAATGGTAAAGCACAACACATTAAAGGCTTTCTACGTCAGTTTAAGGATACAGCAGCCGATACAGCGAAGTTTTTGGCGATGGTAGCGGATCTGGGTATTCCTTTAGTTGGTGTCGACCCTGCATTGGTGCTGTGTTATCGAGATGAATACGCTGAAGTACTTGGCAGTAAGCGAGGTGATTTCGATGTACTAACGGCCCACGAATGGCTTTACCCAAGACTAGAAGCGTTTGAAAGCGGAGAGCATAACGCGCAGGAACCTTGGTATCTGTTTGCGCACTGTACTGAAAAAACCAAAATGCCGAATGCGGAAAAAGAGTGGGGCGCTATTTTTGCTCACTTTGGTGCGGTTTTAAATACTGTACCGGTTGGTTGTTGTGGTATGGCGGGTACGTTTGGTCACGAGGTCGATAAGTTGTCGATGTCGAAAGACATTTACAATTTAAGCTGGAAGCCAAGCTTAGATAAGTTAGATAACGAGAGATGTTTGATTACTGGCTACTCTTGCCGCAGCCAAGTGAAACGCTTTGAAGGAACAAAGCCCAAACATCCCGTTCAGGCGCTGTTAACTTTGATATAATCACATCAAATTAAGCCCAGTTTTACTGGGCTTTTTTAGAAGTCACATACAACAATTTCAAAGGATATGAATCTTGAGAAAACTTGAACTCAAAGTCCCACCTGTTGCGGTGTTTTTGTTGGTCATACTACTCATGTATGGACTGACAGTTCTGGTGCCGAGCCTGAATATTAGTGTGCCCTTTGTCGAGGTTGTGGTTGGCGGGTTAACTTTGCTCTCTGGTTATATGGGCATTGCTGGTGTGTATGAATTCCATAAAGTAAAAACGACGGTTAACCCTGTAAAGCCTGACACGGCCTCTTCCGTGGTGAGAACTGGCGTATTTTCTTTTTCGCGCAACCCGATGTATATGGCGCTACTGCTTCTAATCATTGCAATTGGTTTGTGGTGGCAGCACTTGAGTGTGGTGCTTTGTAGCGTCGTATTTGTCAGTTATATGAATCGATTTCAAATCAAGCCAGAGGAACGTGTTCTAGAGCGATTGTTTGGTGAAGAGTATGTGGATTACAAAAACCACGTCCGCCGCTGGATCTAAGCATTGCGTTTAGTTTTATTTGGATGAGACATAAAAAGAAAGCCCAACGATCGACGTTGGGCTTTCTTTTAGTAAACACGTTTTTTGAGCACTTCTGATAGGGCAATCGATTAGGCTGCCTTAACGAACTTTGCTAGGAATGCATCCTTACGTTCATTGAAACGGCGTACAAGATCGTCAACCGCTTCTTGGTCATATGGCTTCAAGCCGCTTGCAACCATGCGTTTGATGCCTTTGCCAACGACTTCACCGTCTTCTTTGAACGCAAAGTTTAAGGTGACTACCCCACGTTTGCCTTCCACGTCGAACGTTGCGCCAGTGAAATCCACTTCAGGATGCGTAAGGTCTAAGCGTGAAAATTCAACTTCCATGCTTTCATAAATAACTAATGGACGTTGGCAGTTGATCATCATTTGCTTCTCTTCCATAAGAGGAACCATGATGTGAGGGAAGTTCATGCCAGAGAATTGCACGTAATTTGTTACGACATGCTCAATAAATGCGGGATCGTGGTTAGTCTCACCTTCACGGGACATGTGTAAGTATTCTTTACCGGCCTCGTCAACAACGGCGCTTTCTTTTTCACACTTATTTTCAATATGAAGTGCTACACCATCGTTTACCATGCCAGAGAAGTTAAAACGCATCTTTTGGCTGACGCCTTCTTTACTAAGAAGCACTGCGAAAAGTAAGTCCCCAGGGACACAAAAGCGTTTGTTGTCTTCATCGTGGATTGGGTTGTAGTCACCTGCGACACGTTTTGCAAAGTGGCTTGCTTGTTCGCGAGTGAACTGAAACTGGTGATTAGTGTTTGAAAAATAAGGTGTTAGAAACATAATTTTTACGTAGTAACCAAAACTGTGTGGGATTATATGCGAATATCTGCGTAGCAATGGTCCATCCAGTGAAAACTTCACCGTATCCTAACAATAAGACACTATTTCGGCGGATAAATCGTTAAAAACGCATACTTTAGCAACGCTTTTATTTGTGAAAGCAATAAACAGCGACTTTATTACGTCGGCTATTTTTAAAAGTATAGCAATAACAACATGCAAGTGTTCATAAAGATCGCTGGGAATACGTTTAATGAGGAGATAAAAAGCTCCACGCGAAACGTGGAGCCTTCAAATTATCATCCGGTTTTTAGATTAAGTGCTGGTAATGCTGGATTACTGAATACTTGGTAACAGACTCTCTGGCATGAGCGTGTTGTGGATAGCCAGCTTAAGCAGAGTATTCGCCTGTTCAATGTCCGGCGCAAAGTAGCGATCTTTATCGTAGAACGATACTTTTTCACGCAACATTTGTTTCGCAATCTCAATACGCTCAGAGGACTTGTTTGGCGCTCTAAAGTCTAGGCCTTGTGCTGCTGATAGGTATTCGACCGCTAGAATACCGCGAGTGTTTTCGCCCATTTCTTTCAATCTGCGAGCCGCGAATGTTGCCATTGACACGTGATCTTCTTGGTTTGCAGATGTTGGCAAGCTGTCTACTGACGCTGGGTGAGCGAGTGTTTTGTTTTCACTTGCTAACGCAGCAGAGGTAACCTGAGCAATCATGAAACCAGAGTTCACACCACCATTATCGACTAAGAACGGTGGTAATTTTGATAATGCGCTATCGATAAGCAATGCCATACGACGTTCAGACAGGCTGCCGATCTCAGCAATCGCCAGTGCTAGGTTGTCAGCTGCCATTGCAACAGGCTCAGCGTGGAAGTTACCGCCAGAGATGATGTCGTCATCTTCAGCAAACACCAACGGGTTATCTGATACGGAGTTTGCTTCTACTTGCAATACTTCTGCAGCGTTGCGGATTTGCTGCAAACACGCCCCCATTACTTGAGGTTGACAGCGCAAAGAATACGGGTCTTGCACTTTTTCACAGTTAGTATGCGAATCACCAATGTCACTTGATGTATCCAATAGATGACGATAGGCCAGTGCAGCGTCCATTTGGCTGCGATGACCACGTACACGATGAATGCGCGGATCGAATGGACGTCGGCTGCCGAGAGCGGCTTCGACAGACATTGCGCCACATACTGTAGCCGAAGCGAAAAGATCTTCCGCGATAAACAGACCTTCTAATGCGAACGCTGTTGATGCCTGGGTACCATTTAGCAGCGCTAAGCCTTCTTTCGGCGCCAGAGTAATGGGTTCTAGACCAGCGATTTTTAACGCTTCTTGCCCAGAAATGATGTTACCGTTGTGACGAGCTTGTCCTTCACCTAGTAATACTGTGCTCATATGGGCCAGAGGAGCTAAGTCACCTGATGCGCCGACAGAGCCCTTTTTAGGTACGCAAGGGTAAACTTGTGCGTTAACTAGGTCGGTCAGCATATTAATGACTTTTAGGCGAATACCAGAAAAACCACGAGACAGACTATTGATTTTTAATACCATCATCAGACGAACCGTTTCATCTGACATAAACTCACCGATACCTGCCGCATGAGAAAGAACGATACTGCGTTGCAGTGTTTCTAAATCTTCTGGTGCTATTCGTGTGTTAGCCAATAGTCCAAAACCAGTGTTAATTCCGTAAACCGTTCGATCTTCCGCGATGACTCGGTCTACGACCTGTGTGCTTTCTTCAATGGCCGGAATGGCTTCAGGATCCAAAGTAAGGTTGACTGGTGAACGGCTCACTTGGCGTAGTTCGTTTAAGCTAATATGACCTGGCTTTAGCGTTAAATTTAACATCTCTTTCATCCTTACTTGAGCTTCTTCAGTTCTTCGTTGAGCATTGGCAAATCTAGCCCTTGCTCTGCTGCACATTGTTTAGCGATATCGTATCCCGCATCAGCATGACGCATCACGCCTGTTGCTGGGTCGTTATGCAGCACGCGGGCAATACGTTTTGAGGCATCTTCACTGCCGTCACAGCAGATAACCATACCTGAGTGTTGCGAGAAGCCCATACCTACGCCACCACCGTGGTGCAGTGAAACCCAAGTTGCGCCGCCCGCCGTGTTGAGTAGCGCGTTTAATAATGGCCAGTCTGATACGGCGTCAGAACCGTCCATCATACCTTCGGTTTCACGGTTCGGGCTTGCTACAGAGCCAGAGTCTAAGTGGTCACGACCAATGACAACGGGCGCCTTAAGTTCGCCATTTTTCACCATTTCATTGAATGCTTGACCAAGACGCTCACGATCTTTAAGACCAACCCAGCAAATACGTGCAGGTAAACCTTGGAACTGAATGCGCTCGCGCGCCATATCTAGCCAGTTATGTAAGTGTGGATTATCTGGAATTAGCTCTTTTACTTTTTGGTCGGTTTTATAGATATCCTCAGGATCGCCAGAGAGAGCGGCCCAGCGGAAAGGACCAATACCTTCGCAGAATAGAGGGCGAATGTAGGCTGGAACGAAGCCAGGGAAATCAAATGCGTTTTCTACGCCTTCTTCCAAGGCCATCTGGCGGATGTTGTTACCGTAGTCGAGTGTTGCGGCGCCGCGATTTTGTAGCTCTAACATGGCTTGAACTTGCACTGCCATGGATTTTTTGGCTGCTTTAACAACCATTGCTTCATCTTGCAAACGCATTTCTGCAGCGTGAGACATGCTCCAGCCTTGTGGTAAGTAGCCATTGAGCGGGTCGTGTGCAGATGTTTGGTCTGTTACTACATCAGGCGTGATATTACGTTCTACCAACTCAGAGAAAACGTCTGCTGCATTACCTAGTAGACCAACCGATACTGGTGTGTCCGATTCTTTGATGATAGCAAGCGCTTCATCTAAAGATGTCGCTTTCTTATCGACATAGCCTGTACGTAGGCGGTAATCGATACGCGATTCATCACACTCTACCGCAATCATGGAGAAGCCCGCCATCGTACCAGCTAGAGGCTGAGCACCACCCATACCACCAAGACCGCCAGTTAGAATCCATCGGCCTTTTGCTTCGCCGTCAAAGTGCTTTTTCGCAACAGACACGAATGTTTCGTATGTGCCTTGGACGATGCCTTGTGAGCCAATGTATATCCAGCTGCCAGCGGTCATTTGGCCGTACATCATCAAGCCTTGTTTATCGAGCTCGTTGAAGTGTTCCCAGTTTGCCCAATGAGGAACGAGGTTTGAGTTTGCGATAAGCACGCGTGGGGCGTTTTTATGGGTAGGGAAAACACCAACAGGCTTGCCTGATTGAACTAAAAGCGTTTGGTCATCTTCGAGTCTTTCAAGTACTTCAACAATCTTGTCGTAACATTCCCAGTTTCGTGCCGCACGGCCAATGCCGCCATATACAACCAGCGAATGTGGATGTTCTGCAACATCAGGATCGAGGTTGTTCATCAGCATACGAAGAGGGGCTTCGGTTAGCCAAGATTTTGCGCGCAGTTTATCTCCGTGAGGTGCACGAATTGTTCTGCTTGTATCAAGTCGTGGATCTTGTCCCTGGCGCTGTGTCATTTCAGACTCCTTTAGTTTCTCGTGATGACCAAGTACTTGCTTGGTCGTAATAATAAGTGGCATCTAGGATGCGTTATGGTTTGTGTTGCTTTTCCGCCATCGCGTTGGCGATATCCCAACACAAACGGGCAGCTAAGCGTGCAGTTTGACTATCGACGTCATAATTAGGGTTGTATTCGGCGATATCAGCCAGCATGAGCTTATTTTTGTAATGAAGAATTCGATCTAAAAATGGTGCAATTGTGTCGTAACTTACTCCTCGAGCCGCAGGGGCGCTGACCCCAGGTGCGGTTGCCGCAGGAAATACATCCAGATCAATGGTCAAATAGAGGTAGTCACAGTCGTCAATAAAATGCTGAAGCTGAGTTAAGTGATAACTGTGGTTTAGGTAGCAGAGCTGATTGTCCTCTACATACCAAACATTTAGCGCATCTGCTTTTTCAAATAGCGCTTTAGTGTTGCTACTACGGCTTACACCAATACAAGCGTAATGAAAGTCCCAATCGTTACGTTGGCAAAAATGATGAATTTGGTTGAAGGGGGTGCCAGAGCTTGGTCTTATGTCGGTGAGGTTGCTCTCAAATGCGCGTAAATCGAAATGCGCATCGAAATTAATAATGCCGATTTTAGGCTTCTTCTCTGGATGGTGCGCTTTAAAATATTCCGCTAAGCCGGAAAACGAGGCCCACGCAATCTCATGCCCACCACCCAGCACGATGACTGGCGTATGGGGCAGTGCGCTTGAAATGGTTGCTGCACATAGAGCTTGGCTCTCTTCCAGTAAGTCGTCTTCACACACCACAGTACCTAAGTCATATAGTGGGGCGTCTTGGTGCCATGCTAAATTAGCGAGTGCTCGTCGGATTAAGTCTGGCGCTTTTTTCGCGCCAATGCGTCCTTTGTTTCTCGCAACGCCAGCGTCGGTAGCAAAACCGAGTAATGAGACGCCATGCGCAACGGCACTCAACTCATCTGCTTTTTGGCGTTGAACAACGTGATGAATTCGCTGACCAAGCTTGCCGTCCTCGGCATCATGACGGCCTTGCCAATGAAATAGGGGAGAGTGTAGGTCGAATTGAGACATATTATTGGCCTCCGTGTGAAATGTATTCACCATTTACTATACGACCTACCAGACGTTTTGCTCCGACTTGATAGCTTAAATCCGCAGGGCTTTCGATATCCCAGATAGAGAAGTCCGCATCAAACCCTACTTTGATTTCGCCACGTGAGTTTTGATAACCCAGAGCTTTGGCTGCATGTTGCGTTACACCACGCAGTGCTTCTTGCGGTGTAAGGCGAAATAGTGTGCACGCCATATTCAGCATGAGTGTGAGATCAGAAAACGGTGATGTACCTGGGTTGACGTCCGTAGCAATTGCCATCGGCACGTTATGCTCTCTCAACAACTCAATCGGTGGTAACTGAGTTTCTCTTAGAAAATAAAAAGCGCCAGGCAGTAGAGTGGCGACAGTGTTTGAGCGAGCAAGTGCTTTAACACCTTGGTCATCTAAAAACTCGATGTGATCCGCTGACAAACCGTTGTATTGCGCAGTGAGGGCTGTACCACCGAGATTCGAAAGTTGCTCTGTATGCCCTTTAACCTTTAAGCCGTGGCGTTTTGCAGCTATAAACACTTTTTCTGTTTGTTCAAGATTGAAGCCAATCGATTCACAAAAAACATCGACACTCGTGGCTAACTCTTCCTTTGCGACGACAGGGATTATGTCCTGACAAATGTGCTCAATATAGTCATCTGCACGGCCTTGGAACTCCGGCGGAATGGCGTGAGCGGCAAGAAGTGTAGTGGTGATTTTAACTTTGCGCTCTTGTTCAAGCATTTTGGCTGCACGGAGCATTTTTACTTCGTCATTCAGTGTCAATCCGTAGCCTGATTTCACTTCGACAGAAGTGACCCCGCTCGCGAGTAGCCCGTCTAAACGTGGCAACGCTAACTCAACTAATTGCGCTTCGGTTGCTGAACGCGTCGCATGCACCGTTGAAAGTATCCCACCGCCTTGTTTGGAAATTTCTTGATATGGCACGCCGTTTAAGCGCATTTCAAATTCGTTGGCACGATTGCCCGCGTAAATAAGGTGAGTGTGGCAGTCGATCAAACCTGGCAGAACTAACTTGCCTTGAAGGTCGATACTCTGAGCGTAATGCTGGGCAGACAGCAGAGACTCGGTTTGCGGTTCGTCTTCACCAATTGCACAGGTGCTGATCGCAACGATTTTTCCAGATTGAATGCCAATACGAGCAGGAGACGTTGGCAGATAACCGCGCTCTCCCGACTGCATGGTGACCAGACGTGCGTTTTCAATCAGCAAATCCATGTTTGTGTCCCTGTGTTTATTTGTATCATTAAATGTATATACAAATAAATAGAGCAAAATAAGAACACTGACAAGATTGATGTTGCTAAAATGTGATCAAAACGTAGATCTAGAGGACCGATCTTGTCATTAAATGAGCACTTTTGAGCTCAGCTTATATTTGTTACCAGGGTGATAAAGTAGGGCGGTACTGACTAACTTATCTTGGCTCCACGTTCTGCGATTCAAGAGAAGGCAAGGCTCATTGGCTTGCATTTTTAAGTCTTGCTTAATACGGCCGTCAGGCACAATTGCCTCTACAGTATGTTCAATAGCGTTGAGTGGGCAATTATCTGACAGGTATTGATTCGGAGTGATTTGTGTGAAGTCTTGATTTAAATAACTCGGGGCATATTGGCTGTTCACCCAGCGGAGTTCTAATTGAATAGGCGTTTGGTCTTCATAGTGAATGATTTCACTGTAAAACACCGTTGTGCCAAGCATGACGCCGAGTTTTGTCGCAATGCTGTCATCTGCTTTTATGGCAACTTGTTTGAGCACTTTACTGCTATATTGTCGCCCTCGGTCGCTGACTTCTTCGGCAATGTTTCGAATGTCTAACAGAGGAGATTCTGACTTTTCACCAGGATCACACACAAACGTACCTAAGCGTGGGCGACGTTGTAATCGGCCCTCATTAACTAAGTCCCGAATTGCTTTGTTCACTGTCATTCTACTGACACCAAATTGCTCGGTAAGCTCAATCTCTGTGGCGATACGATGACCGACTATCCACTCTCCAGCATCAATTTTATCGAGGATAAATTGTTTGATTTGAATGTAGAGTGGTGCAGACATAATGGTTCCCTTTTATTTGACTATACAAATACTGCTTAATTTAGGTACAAATTGCAAACATTTCTAGACGAACGCCCCACTTAGTGAAAGAACAATCCTATTGTGGGGCTGAATGACTCTTGCTGCTGAGTATTATTTGGATTGATGATGGAATTCGAACATTTTCTTGTGGTCTATTGCTTGCAGAGTATAAAACAATTGTGTAAACAAACGATTATTAGAAGAAAAGTCGCTAAAAAGGAAAAACATGTTTAAAAAATTGAAAGCATCACTGGGGATCGGTTCTGCAAAAGTAGATACGATTTTAGACGAAATGAGCGTGTTTCAAGGAGCGACGCTGAAAGGGCATGTTCATATCAAAGGCGGAGACGTCGAACAACAAATTGATGCTATTACTATTAAGTTGAACACAGAGATGAAAGTCGAAGTGGATGATAGCGTAAGTTACCAAACGTTCACTATTGATCAGCTGAAGGCGGTAGACCCCTTTGTGATTCAACCTAATGAAGAGAAGCAGATTCCGTTTGAGCTAAAACTGCATGATGAAACGCCAATTACTGCGGTTAGCGCACTTAAGAATCAATGCCATGTTTGGGTTGAAACGACGTTAGATATTGATTTTGCGATTGACCCGCGTGACCGTGACTATATTGAAGTGAAACCACTACCAGTAGCATCTCGGGTTATTCAAGCGATCGAGCAAGCTGGCTTCACTATGGTTAAAGCCGATGTTGAAAAAGGCTTTTTGCGCGGTGGCTCGTTTGCTTCTCGCTCTGGAATTTATCAAGAGCTAGAGTTCCGAAATAACGGTTTTATCTCATCAAAAGAAATTGAGCTTTCTTTTATTCTGGAAGGGCAGGTCATGCATTGTTTGGCGGAGATTGACCGTTCGCTCAGCTTGGCTGGTGACCAATATCGCTCGTTTACGTTGCCGATCAATGCAACTGATGCTCAAGTCGCTGCCGCGGTTGCACCAACGCTAAATCTATAGTTCTCATCAACTTGATGAGAATATGTACCGATATCCTATTGTGAAAGCGATATCGGTACTGTTATCCATGTTTCGTGCGTTCTCTACGGCTAAAAACTCAAGCGCGGAGTTTTCCATTAGATATCGATAGCCTAATACCAGTTCATTAGAGGCATCAGCAAACTCTGCGGGTCCTTCTGTCGAGCCTTGATACCAATGGTATTCAAACATCAGGTGGTGGTTATCTTCCAATGCATAACGGTACCCAGCTGCAGCTGCAATCGTATTATGCCGATAGGGTAGATCCAGCAAGGCGCGATCATCTGAGCGAAAAGTCATGCCAACCATCGAGTAAAATGCATGGGCGTCACTCAAATAACTGTAATTTATTTGGAAGCCTTGCTCGAAATTACTGCCTTGAAAAGTCCCGTGAGCAACATCATTAAAATATAAGCTGCCACCAATAGATAGGCCGTGATGTTCATTCTGAAACACTTGATATTGCAAATAAGTAGATAAGTTGTTGGCAAGCGTTTGTCCTTCGAAATCATCTTCTAGCACATCATATTGCGGCATTGAAATGTAAAAACGATCTCTGTCTACTTTGTCTCGGCCATTCTGTCCGATACCGAAAAGGTTATGGAAGCTTTTAGTCAGTCCATCTAAATGGTTATCAGCGGCAAAAACCCACCGATAATTGAGTTCCCATTGCCAACTGCTATTGATTTGCCACTTGCTGCCAATTTCGATTTGGTTGTGGTAATAATCCAGTGCGTATTCATCAGTATGAGCCCAAACACTGGCCACGGTTCCTGAGCCATAGGTTTCGACAAAATCAGAGGGAAGGCTATGCCCTGAGCGCAGTATATTGGTATGGCTAACCACTTGCATCGGAGATTGTGCGTAAGAACGTAGCGGCCCATACAGGTCATTTGATGCCATGGCTGGTACACAGCATATTGAAGTGCTTAGAAGCTCCATAAAGCGCGATTTGAAATAGATCATGATGAACACCTACATGCAAACTACTCAATAAAACAACTATATACCTAAATTGCACTTTGAGGTGGAACTAGGTGTGCTGGGTCCTGTGTTAGTTAATATGTATTAGGAACTATTATACCAGTTGTGTATTCAAGTTCTATTGGGAGGGGGGAACTCTGTTTACAAGTGATGTGAGCCCTTAAGAAGAATCATCAGATTGTTGCCACGAGGGTTGAGGTTAAGTTCTTATGATAAAACAAAATCGCGCTTTGCAATCTAAATGTGAGCTAGGTACAATCCCACTTTCGATAACGGTCCGGTATTCGTGTTACCGAGAGGCCTTTATTGACTCTCAACTATTTTCAACAAATAGCTTCTAATTTGAATAACATGTGTTGCTTGGTGTGCAACACCACTGTAAAGGACATAGCATGCCTATTATTACTCTTCCTGACGGCAGTCAGCGTCAATTTGACAACCCAGTTTCTACTATGGAAGTTGCGCAATCGATCGGTCCTGGTCTTGCAAAAGCAACGATCGCTGGTCGTGTAAACGGTAACCGCGTTGATGCGTGTGACCTAATTGAAGAAGACGCAAGCCTTGAAATCATCACCGTAAAAGATGAAGTAGACGGTCTAGAAATAGTTCGTCACTCTTGTGCTCACCTTCTTGGTCACGCTCTTAAGCAGCTTTACCCACAAGCTAAAATGGCGATTGGTCCAACCATCGACAACGGCTTCTACTACGATATCGACCTAGATGAGTCTCTAACGCAAGAAGATCTTGAAAAGATTGAAAAGCGTATGAAAGAGCTAGCGAAAACCAAGTACGAAGTTGTTAAGAAAAAAGTAAGCTGGCAGGAAGCGCGTGATACGTTTGAATCACGTGGCGAACCATACAAAGTGGAAATCCTAGACGAAAACGTATCTCGTGATGATCGTCCAGGTCTTTACCACCATGAAGAATACATCGACATGTGTCGTGGTCCTCACGTTCCTAACATGAGCTTCTGTCAACACTTCACTCTATTGAATGTGGCAGGTGCTTACTGGCGTGGTAACAGCGACAATAAAATGCTTCAACGTATCTACGGTACGGCTTTCCACGATAAGAAAGCACTGAAAGCGCATCTAACTCGCCTAGAAGAAGCAGCGAAGCGTGACCACCGTAAGATTGGTAAGCAACTAGACCTATTCCACATGCAGCAAGAAGCACCGGGTATGGTGTTCTGGCATCACAATGGTTGGTCTATTTTCCGTGATCTGGAAGTATTCATCCGCGCTAAGCTAGATGAGTACGGTTACCAAGAAGTAAAAGGTCCGCTAATGATGGACCGTGTTCTTTGGGAACGCTCAGGTCACTGGGATAAATACGCTGATGCAATGTTCACAACTTCTTCTGAGAACCGTGAATACGCAATTAAGCCAATGAACTGTCCAGGTCACGTACAGATCTTCAACCAAGGTCTAAAATCGTACCGCGACCTACCGCTACGTATGGCAGAGTTCGGCTCATGTCACCGTAACGAACCATCTGGTGCACTGCACGGCATTATGCGTGTACGTGGCTTTACTCAGGATGATGCTCACATTTTTTGTACTGAGAGCCAAATCCAAGAAGAAGTAACAAACTGCATCAAGATGGTGTACGATACGTACCAAACATTTGGTTTCGATAACATCGTAGTGAAACTGTCTACTCGTCCAGAGAAACGTGTAGGTTCAGATGAAATCTGGGATCAATCTGAAGAAGCATTGAAGCAGTCTCTTGAATCGATGGATATCCCATACGAAATTCAAGAAGGTGAGGGTGCGTTCTACGGTCCTAAGATTGAATTCACACTATACGATTGTCTAGACCGCGCTTGGCAGTGTGGTACTGTCCAGCTAGACTTCAACCTACCAGGTCGCCTAGGCGCTACTTATGTAGGTGAAAATAACGAACGTCTTGTACCGGTAATGATTCACCGTGCGATTCTAGGTTCACTAGAGCGCTTCATCGGTATCCTTATCGAAGAATATGCTGGTTTCTTCCCAACTTGGTTGGCGCCAGAACAAGCAGTTCTTATGAACATTACTGATAAACAGTCAGGTTATGTTCAAGAAATAGTACAAAAACTACAAAAAAGTGGAATTAGAGCTAAAGCGGACTTGAGAAATGAGAAGATTGGCTTTAAAATCCGCGAACATACTTTGAAGCGTGTACCGTATATGCTTGTTGTTGGTGACCAAGAAATGGAAGCTGGCGAAATTGCAGTACGTACTCGTAAAGGTAAAGATCTTGGTAAATTTAAAGTGGATGATTTTATTGCATACATCCAAGACGAGATCTCTAGCCGTAAGCTCAATCTGGAGGAATAAGCTATTAAAGGCGGAAGACGTGGCCAACAGCCGGTAAAACAAAACCCGCACCGTATCAACGGTGAAATTCGTGGTATTCGTGAAGTTCGACTAACAGGCGCTGACGGTGAATCAGTTGGTGTTGTATCGATTCAAGAAGCCATTGCAGCTGCTGAAGAAGCTGGTATGGATCTCGTTGAGATCAGTCCTAACGCCGAGCCACCTGTTTGTCGTGTGATGGACTATGGTAAGTTCCTCTTCGAGAAGAGCAAAACTGCTAAAGAGCAGAAGAAGAAGCAAAAGCAGGTCCAGATCAAGGAAGTAAAATTCCGTCCTGGAACTGATATTGGAGACTATCAGGTAAAACTACGCAACCTGACGCGTTTCCTTGAAGAAGGCAACAAAGTGAAGGTAACAATTCGCTTCCGTGGCCGAGAGATGGCACACCAAGACATCGGTGTTGACGTTCTAAATCGTCTTAAGGAAGATACTGCAGAACTTGCTGTAGTTGAATCTTTCCCTAAGAAGATTGAAGGTCGCCAGATGATCATGGTGCTAGCCCCTAAAAAGAAGTAATTAACGGCTCATCAAGTAATTAAAACCTAGCCGCTTTCCTTTCGATAAAGGCATAACGGCTAGGTTTTGTTCGCCCTAATTACGTTGTTTATTAAACCTACTCAATGCGGAGTTATTCATCATGCCTAAGATGAAAACCAACAAAGGTGCTGCTAAGCGTTTTAAGAAAACTGCTGGTGGTATTAAGTACAAGCACGCTACAAAACGTCACATCCTGACTAAGCGTACTACTAAGAACAAGCGTCAACTACGTCCGAATGCAATCCTTCCAAAATGTGAAGTGGCTGCAGTAATCCGTATGTTACCATACGCTTAATTCTTTTTAGTTATCAATCGTTTAGTTTAGGAGAAGCATAATGCCTCGCGTAAAACGTGGTGTACAAGCTCGTGCACGTCATAAGAAAGTTCTAAAACAAGCTAAAGGTTACTACGGTGCGCGTTCACGTGTTTACCGCGTAGCTTTCCAAGCAGTTACTAAAGCTGGTCAATACGCTTACCGTGACCGTCGCGCTAAGAAACGTCAATTCCGTCAACTATGGATTGCACGTATCAATGCGGCATCTCGTCAAAATGGTCTATCTTACAGCCGTTTCATCAACGGTCTTAAGAAAGCATCTATCGAGATCGACCGTAAGATCCTTGCGGACATCGCAGTATTCGACAAAGCTGCATTTGCAGTTCTAGTTGAAAAAGCGAAAGCTGCTCTTTAATTAGCAGTTTAGGATTAAGAGAAGGAGAGCATTAGCTCTCCTTTTTTATTGCTAAAATATATACCCAAATATTTTTCAGTTTTGCCATTCAGAATCTTGTCTATCAGTCTTCCCGATTTGATTAGTGATCACTGCTCTGTTGGTAATAAAATGGCTTGGGTATATATTTTACGTTTATAAGGGACTAAAAATGATCTACACAACGACAGAAAGCATTCCGGGCAAGCAGATCTCTGAAATAAGAGGGGTTGTAACTGGTAATGTTGTTCAATCAAAACACATCGGTCGTGACCTCATGGCGGGTATCAAAAGCATTGTTGGCGGCGAAATTCGCGGTTACACGGAAATGATGACCGACGCGCGTGATATAGCTATACAGCGCATGGTAGCAGACGCTGAATCTAAAGGTGCCGATGCAATTGTAGGGATTCGATTTACCACAAGCTCAATCGTAGATGGTTCTTCGGAAATTTTGGCATTTGGTACTGCAGTGAAACTGGCGGACTAGTCTACTTGAATAGCAGTGCAAAAATGCTAATAGAGAGCGGTGAATTATTATGCATTTACCGTTCTGTTCCTTTTAGGTTAATTATTCTAGATTTTTGCAGAGCGAATAGGTTTATATTCTCAACTCTACGTTACTATTAAAATTAATTGCGATGTTTTAGAGTAATTGCTTCACTTTTGTTTTGTGTATTATTTTATATTCATAATGAAATTGAATTCATATTGAATTTTCCATTTATCGTGTGAATTTTGATTTCGATATATTAATTCATATTTTTCTTATAAAAATATGAACTTATACCTTGCCAAGCGGTTCTAAATTGTTACAAATACTATACAGCTGTAACATTGCCAAAAGGAATTGTAGATGAGAGATCTGACTCCCGAATACTTGCTAGCCGCATTACGCCAAGCGATTAAAACAAAAGGGCTAACATATCGAGAGCTATCTGAGAAAATGGGCATGCCGCTGTCCACTTTTAAGAGACACTTAACAAGCACAAATCTCGCTTTGGATAAACTGCTTGAATATTGTAGAGCTGTTGATTGCACGTTAGATGAGCTACAAAAGCTTGCGAATCAATTACAAGGTGAAGACGAGGATTACTTTAGCCGTACGCAAGATGAAGTCTTTTTTCAATTTCCCCATCTTTACGATTTTTATCGTGAATTGAGAATGCTGCGAGGCAAAGATGGATATTCCATTTTAAAGAAAAAGTATGATTTGTCTGAGCAGAGCATGTCTGATTACCTAAAAGCTTTGGAGTTATTGGATCTTGTTTACGTTGATGAAGATAAAAATATAACGTTGCACGGGCCGTTATATTACAGCTATGCAGAAAACTCCAAGCTCAATGATAAATATACGGAAATCATAAAAGAACAGACAACAACCCACGATAAATGCGTTCGTGTGGCTTTGGCACGCATGAAAATTACCGAAGAGCAGCTTTTGCAATTGGAAGATCAAGTCGCAAAAACGGTTATCGATTTTCATTCCCAAAATGTTGTGGCAGAGAACTTCAACGTCTCTGATTTTACTAATATTGTTCTACTTGCAGGGCCACATCAACCAGTCACATTCTCTGATGGAATTATCGAGACAGAAGGGCGATTTATTGACGATATTCGTTATGCCATTGCATCTGCAGGTGATAAACCAAGCCTCTCGATTTAGAAATTCAGTCTTTTACTTAAAGAGAATCGCTTTCTCACTATGTTATTGAGTTTTGCAGCTCTAATATTGAAAGGAAGCAGTAAAAGAAAAGCCCAAGACAGAGCACACTTTGTAAATAGAGCATCTATCAGTTGCTGTTTTGAATCCAAACTTTAAGTGTTTTGGGCTTTTTTGAATAACATCATTTCAATATCACTCGTTGTCCAATTTTTAAGGTTCTGATTTTTGGGGCTATGTCCCCGCACTCCACTCTAGCCTTTCCTTACAATCAAATCATTCTCGCTGAACCAAGCATCTTGATGTTACTTGGTTATATAATTAAAGCTTATTTTTCGGTTAGCTATAAATTCACACTTGCAATGTTTGTTTTTTGAACTATTATGACGAAGTGTCATTTATGACGGTTCGTCAAATTTAGTGGCGTTCCTGTATTCAAGAATCGTGTTACAATTATTGGGAGTGTGTTGGTATACGGATCAAAGGATTATGTTTAACTTTCGCTGTAAAAAAGATAGCAAGCAAGACGGATGTCGTACGTCTTCAGGGCTAACTAAAAAACAACAGGCGATTGCTGATCGTGAAATAGAGCTTATTCAATTGGCTAAGTCTCTGGTTCAAGAGCAAGGCTTTGCCAACTTAACGATGGACAAGCTCACAGCGGCAAGCCCTTACTCGAAGGGAACGATCTACAATCATTTTTGCAGCAAAGAAGATGTGATTCTTGCGCTTTGTATTCACTCGCTGAGAAGCGAAGCAATATTTTTCGAACGTACCGCTAAGTTCAATGGCAATACCAGAGAAAAAATCATTGCTATGCATGTAGGTTATCGTATTTACGCTCGTATGGAGCCTGTACTATCAACCTGTGCGATTGTTGCAAAGACGCCTTGGGTCCTAGAGAAAGCTTCGCCTAAGCGTGTGAATGAATTGAACAACTTAGAAGAACAAGTAATAGATGGTGCTGATGCGTTGGTGAATAATGCGGTGGAATGTGGAGACCTTAAGTTCTCTCCCGCAATTGGTTCTGATGCCATCGTATTTGCTAACTGGTCTATTGCCTTCGGTTCAAACGCTCTAGCGCAAAATGCATCGAACAGTCGATGTATTCAGCGAATTCAAGATCCATTCTCAGTACTGCATAACGCGAATATGTTACTTGATGGTTTAGGGTGGTCACCTTTATCGACAGAGTGGGATTACCGTAAAACGTGGCGTCGAGTGGAACAGGAATTGTTCAGCGAAGAGCTTGCTTATTTAGAGTCTGTGAATCGCTAATCGTTATAGAGGCCATCTAATATTTTAGTTGGCTTTTTTATTACACTATTATGACGAATCGTCAAAAATAGAGGTTGGTACTCAAGTTACCGATCTCGAGAAGTATAGGAAGTTACTCAAAAACTAACTTATATAACCAAATAAATTCGATCTGATTTTTATATGTTGAAGTTATCTGGTTATCACAGCATTCGCTGTTTTTTTTAGTTTTTAAATTTGACGAAACGTCACAAAAGGAGAGTGTGATGCCACATCACAACGTTCAACAACAAGCCCGAATTGGCTGGGTCAAGCTACCAACGAATTACAGTGTGTTGGTTGTACTTGCTACCGTTTTATTGATTGTTATAGCAACTATTGGAGGAAAAAATCTTTACTTTAGAGGGGATTACGACATCTTTTTTGATGGAACAAATGAGCAGTTACTTGCGTTTGATGAAATTCAGACTACCTTTGCAAAATCTGACAGTCTTGCTTTGGTCATAGCGCCAAAAAGTGGCACTGTTTTTACTCCGAACACCTTATCTCTTATTCAGCAGATCACTGACGAGGCGTGGCAAGTCCCATACTCCACCCGTGTTGATTCCCTTGCCAACTACCAGCATACCGAAGCGTTTGAAGATGATCTTCTTGTCGAAGATTTACTGTATAGCGAATATGAATTGACGCCTCAGCGAATCGAGAAAGTCAAAAGTATTGCGTTGAGTGAGCCGGTTTTGAAAAGTTCACTGATTTCCGAAAAAGGGGATGTCACGGTCGTGAATATTACGGTCCAACTCCCTGAGGTCGATAAAACCGCTGAAGTACAAGAAGTGGTTGCCTACATAAACGGAGTGATTGAGCGTTATCAGCAAGTGTACCCAGATACTGAGTTCCACAAGGCTGGTATTATTGCAATGAACTACGCGTTTATGACCGCAGCCCAAGATGACAGCGCGACGCTAGTGCCGACCATGCTACTAGTGATATTGGTTTTCCTGACTCTCATGTTGCGCTCATTGCTTAGCGTCATCGCGACACTCATCGTTATTATCGGCTCAGTTATGGTGACAATGGGCTTATCAGGATGGGCTGGTATGTTCTTAAGCACGGCGACAGTTAATGTGCCTACCTTGGTGATGACGCTTGCCGTCGCCGACTGTGTGCACATCATAGCGACGATGCGTCAGTCTATGCAAAACGGCTTTAGTAAAGCTCATTCTATTGAACGAAGTATTGCGCTCAATTTCATGCCCATCCTGATTACCTCCATTACCACCGCGATCGGCTTTTTAATGATGAATATGTCGGATTCTCCAATCCTGAGAGATTTCGGCAACCTATCAGCCCTTGGCGTCATGATTGCTTGTTTCCTTTCCATCACATTACTTCCGGCGTTACTTCATATCCTTCCTGTTAGGGTGAAGTCAGACACTGCTGATGAAAGAAAGCACTTTATGGATCACTTAGGGGATTTCGTGGTGTCAAAGCGACATGCGTTATTGCCGTTGTCGGTGCTTGTTATTGTCGCGAGTGCGAGTTTGATTCCGCTGAACAAAGTCAACGATGAATCCGTCGAGTACTTTGGTCATAGCAATGAATTTCGTCGAGCGGCTGATTTTATGGAAGAGCGAATCAGTGGCATGGCGAACATCAGTATCGCGATAAAAACTAACGAATCGCAGGGTATTGCGGATCCTAATTTTCTCAATACCGTGGGTAAATTTACTGACTGGCTAAGGTTGCAGCCAGAAACGGACCATGTTGCGACCTTGAGCGATGTTTATAAGCGCCTAAACAAGAACATGCATGGAGATGATCAGGCTTATTACTCGCTTCCTCAAGACAGAGAATTAGCGGCTCAATATCTGCTGCTTTATGAAATGTCACTACCGTATGGTTTAGATTTGAACAACCAAATCAATGTTGATAAGTCGTCAATCAAGATGGTTCTCACCGTGGAGAACTTGGGCAGCGTCGAGCTTGTTGATTTGGAAAATCGTATTTACCAATGGTTTAACGAAAACGCGCCTCAGTATGATGTTGTTGCTTCTAGTCCATCACTGATGTTTGCGCATATTGGCGAAACGAATATGGCTAGCATGCTGTCAACCTTGCCTATCACTTTGGTCTTAATTTCGGCATTACTGATCTTTGCCTTACGCTCGTTCAAGCTCGGTTTAATCAGCCTGGTCCCGAATATCGCCCCTGCGCTTATTGGTTTTGGTATTTGGGCGTTGGTTTCTGGTGAAATTAATTTGGGGTTGTCTGTTGTTGTGACGTTGACGCTTGGCGTTGTGGTTGATGATGCCGTTCATTTTCTCTCTAAATACCAACACGCTCGTAAAGATGGCCATAGCGCGGAACAAGCGGTTCGTTACGCTTTTCGCACCGTGGGGCGCGCGCTTTGGATTACGACTGTCGTGCTTGTTGCTGGTTTCTCCGTTCTGGCGATGTCGAGCTTCCGCTTAAATGCCGATATGGGACAGTTGAGTGCCATTGTTATCTTCATTGCTCTTGTTGTGGATTTCATCTTTCTACCGACTCTACTGATGTTGTTTGACAAAGGCGTCTACGACGAGGTGGGCCGCCGAAACAAGCTTAAATCAACTGACTCTCAAACCACGGCTGTTACTCAGTCATAACGAATCAAAGGATTGAACATGAATTTACTAAAAAATGCCTTAAAAGTATCTGCACTTTCTGTCTCGCTTTTTATGAGTCATGCGGTGTTAGCGGATGAAGCGAAAGGATTAGAAATTGCTCAAGAGCGCAAAGCCCGTGATGAAGGGTGGGGGGATTCTGTTGCTACCATGAAAATGATTCTGCGGAACGCACAAGGAGAAAGCAGCACACGTTTAATGCGCCTCCAATCACTCGAAGTTGAGGACGATGGTGACAAAGGACTCACAATATTTGATGAACCAAGAGATGTGAAAGGCACCGCGTTTCTCAACCACTCTCATACAGTGGGTGCCGATGACCAGTGGCTTTACCTTCCAGCACTGAAGCGTGTGAAACGTATTTCCTCGCGTAACAAATCAGGCCCTTTCATGGGCAGTGAATTTGCGTATGAGGATCTCAGTTCCTTTGAGATTGAAAAATACCGTTTCAACTACCTAAAAGATGACAGCATAAACGGGCAAGATGTTTTCATCGTAGAGCAAATTCCGACCGATAAGAACTCAGGTTATACCAAGCAAACGGTGTGGTTAGATAAAGCGCATTACCGCCCACTGAAAGTTGAGTTTTACGATCGCAAAGGGTCGTTGTTAAAAACGCTTTCTTTCTCAGATTACAAGCAGTACCTCAACCAATATTGGCGAGCGCACACCATGGCGATGACAAATCATCAAACAGGAAAAAGCACTGAGCTAACAACAAGTGAAATGCGCTTTAACACTGGGCTCGAAGACAATGATTTTCATAAGAATGTGTTAAAGCGAGTGAGGTAGTGGAGGAGAAATGAACCGATCAAATGTTGGGTTGTTGCTTAGCGCAGCAACCTCTTTTTACTCGATGCCTCTTGCCGCCGTTGAGCTTGCTGGACAAGTCAATATTGAGCATCGTCAGTTTTTTGAAACTGGCTCTCAGGGCCAGAGCAAAGCGCAAACGTCATTGGTTTTGCAGCCAGAATTTTACTGGGAGATGCAAAATGGTGATGCGAGCTTTACCCTCACACCTTTCTATCGTTTGGATAGTCTAGACGATGAGCGAAGTCATGGAGACATAAGAGAGGCGCTTTATCTGACGTACTGGGATGATTATGAGCTTCGAGTTGGGATTAGTAAGGTTTTTTGGGGAGTGACGGAATCCGCCCATTTGGTTGATGTAGTAAACCAGACAGACGCCATTGAAGCCGTCGATGGTGAAGATAAGCTCGGTCAGCCGATGTTGCATTTTACCTCATTCAAAGATTGGGGCACCGTCCATGCAATGTTATTACCTTACTTTAGGGAGCGAACGTTTGCGGGTACTGACGGGCGCTTGCGAACCGAACCTGTTGTCTCAGATGATGCTATCTATGAATCAAGCAGAGAAGAAAAGCAGGTAGATGTGGCTTTTCGATATTCGAAAATGCTTGGCGATTGGGACGTAGGCCTGAGCTATTTATATGGAACAAACCGGGATCCTTACTTTCGTTTTGAGTACGGGGAATTAAAGCCTTACTACGCTCTGATGAGTCATATCGGTCTCGATGTACAAGGAATCGTTGGCGATTGGTTATGGAAACTGGAAAGTGTTTATCGAGATAGTGCTGATAATCATGTCGGTCTTGTGACGGGTTTTGAGTATACCTTCGTCGGTGCATTTGACACGGTTTGGGATGTGGGGGTTATTGGTGAGTACCTCTATGACAGTCGTGGGAATAACGCACAAACTATCGGTCAAAATGATGTGTTTGCAGGCATTCGTTGGGCGCTCAACGACGAGGACGGAACGGAATTATTGACGGGAATCACAAAGGATTTAGATAACGCCGATGTTTACAATGCCAAGTTAGAAGCCTCGAGCCGAATATCGAATAACTTTAAGTGGCAAATTGATGCTTGGTTGTTCAAAAATGAAACGCCAAACGATTTGCTCTATTTCGCCCGAGATGACGATTTTATCGAGCTATCTATTCAATACTATTTCTAAAACACAAAGGGCACAACTTAACGGCAGATTAATGAAAGATGACATTTTTGACGTTTTTGTGCTCTTTTTATTCAATAACCTCTTCTTTTCGTAATTCAATTTGGCATTGGTGCCCGGTTTGGCTACTATGTACAGCTATCAAAAAACCAATCACTCCCTTATGGACACTACCAACAGGTAGATGAGGAAACGATGCAACATCTAGAAGAGATCATTGCTAGCGCGAGCACTGCAATTGAAGCTGCCGAATCGCTAGTCGCACTTGATGAAGTGCGTGTTCAGTATCTGGGTAAAAAAGGTGAGCTAACTGCTCAACTTCAAAGCCTAGGTAAACTACCACCAGAAGAACGCCGTGAAGCTGGTCAAGAAATCAACAAAGCGAAAGGCGTCGTTCAGCAAGCCATCGCAGCTCGTAAAGACGCACTACAACGTGCAGAGCTTGAAGCGAAACTAGCAGCAGAAACAATCGACGTAACACTACCAGGTCGTCGTATTGAGAACGGTGGTTTACACCCAGTAACTCGTACTGTAGAGCGTATTGAGAAGTTCTTTGGCGAACTTGGTTTCAACACCGAAGCTGGCCCAGAGATCGAAGATGCATTCCACAACTTTGATGCGCTAAATATTGCCGCTGACCACCCAGCGCGTACTGACCACGATACTTTCTTCTTCAATCCAGATTTGATGCTTCGTACTCATACGTCAGGCGTACAGATCCGTACGATGGAAAATGGTAAACCACCATTCCGTTTCATCGCTCCGGGCCGTGTATACCGTAACGACTACGACCAAACTCATACCCCAATGTTCCACCAAGTGGAAGGTATGCTGGTTGATGAGAACGTAAACTTTGCACAGTTGAAAGGCATCCTGCACGATTTCCTATGTAACTTCTTCGAAGAAGAAGTAGAAGTACGTTTCCGTCCATCTTACTTCCCATTCACTGAACCTTCAGCTGAAGTAGACGTGAAAGGCAAAAACGGTAAATGGTTAGAAGTACTAGGCTGCGGTATGGTTCACCCGAACGTACTACGTAGTGTAGGCATCGATCCTGAAAAATACTCTGGTTTCGCATTCGGTATGGGTGTTGAGCGTCTAACGATGCTTCGTTACGGCGTGAACGATCTACGTGCGTTCTTCGAAAACGATCTTCGTTTCCTAAAACAGTTCAAGTAATCCAGAGGGTTCATCAACATGAAATTCAGCGAATCATGGCTTCGTGAGTGGGTAAACCCAGCGGTTACTACTGACGAACTCACTCATCAAATTACAATGGCCGGCCTAGAGGTAGACGACGTTCTTCCTGTAGCGGGTTCTTTCACTGGCGTTAAAGTGGGTCACGTTGTTGAATGTGGTCAACACCCAGACGCAGACAAACTTCGCGTTACTAAAGTTGACGTGGGTGAAGAAGAGCTTCTAGACATCGTTTGTGGCGCACCTAACTGTCGCCAAGGTCTGAAAGTAGCGGTAGCAACAGTTGGTGCTGTTCTTCCAGGCGATTTCAAAATCAAAAAAGCGAAACTACGTGGCCAGCCATCTCACGGCATGCTTTGTTCGTTCACTGAACTAGGCATTGATGTTGAGTCAGACGGCATCATGGAACTAGCAGAAGACGCAGTAATCGGTACTGATTTCCGTGAATTCCTAGGTCTAGATGACGTAACGGTAGACGTAGATCTAACAGCAAACCGCGCTGACTGTTTCAGCATTCGTGGTCTAGCTCGTGAAGTTGGCGTACTAAACCGTGCTGACGTGACTGAGCCATCAGTAGAAGCAGTTGCCCCTTCAATCGACGATAAAGTGTCTATTGAAGTGAAAGCTCCTGCTGCGTGTCCTCGTTACCTAGGTCGTGTTGTTAAGAACGTAAACGTTCAAGCTGAAACGCCACTATGGATGCAAGAGAAACTGCGTCGTTGTGGTATTCGCTCTATCGACCCTGTTGTAGACATCACTAACTACGTGCTTCTAGAGCAAGGTCAACCAATGCACGCATTCGATCTAGCGAAGATCGAAGGTGGCATCGTAGTTCGTATGGCTGAGCAAGGTGAGAAGCTAACACTTCTTGACGGCAGCGAAGCAGAACTAAACGCAGATACATTAGTTGTTGCTGACCACAACAAAGCACTTGCAATCGCAGGTATCTTTGGTGGTGAAGAGTCTGGTGTAACAACTGAGACTAAAGACGTTCTACTAGAGTGTGCATTCTTTGCACCTGACCACATCCGTGGTCGCGCTCGTAGCTACGGTCTTCACACTGATTCTTCAATGCGTTTCGAGCGTGGTGTGGATTACGCACTGCAAGTGAGCGCAATGGAGCGTGCAACTCAGCTTCTTGTTGAAATTTGTGGCGGTGAAGTAGCACCTGTTGTTGCAGTAGAGTCTGAAGCAGACCTACCTAAGCCAAACAAAGTTGCTCTACGTCGTACGAAGCTAGACAACCTACTAGGTCACCACATCGCTGATGCTGACGTAGTAGAAATCCTAGAGCGCCTAGGTTTGACTGTTGAAGCTTCAGAAGAAGGTTGGGTGGCAGTAGCGCCAACATGGCGTTTCGATATCGCTATCGAGCAAGACCTGATTGAAGAAGTTGGCCGTATCTACGGTTACGACAACATTCCTAACCAACACCCAGCTGCAGCACTTAAGATGCACAACCACGTTGAAGCGGATCTTCCACTGAAACGCGTTCGTGATCTTCTTGTTGACCGTGGTTACCAGGAAGCAATTACATACAGCTTCGTTGAGCCTGAACAACAAAAGCTAGTTGTACCTGGTGTTGAGCCTCTAGTGCTTCCAAACCCAATTTCTGCAGACATGTCAGCAATGCGTCTTGGTCTTATCCAAGGGCTGCTGAACACGGTTGTTCACAACCAGAAACGTCAACAGCCACGCGTTCGTCTATTCGAATACGGCCTACGTTTCATCCCATGTGAATCTGCAGAAAACGGCATGCGCCAAGAGCCTATGCTTGCAGGTGTTATTGCTGGTACTCGTGGTGAAGAGCACTGGGATATCGAAACTAACACCGTTGATTTCTTCGACCTTAAGGGCGATCTAGAAGCGATTCTAGAGCTATCTGCGAACGAAAAAGCGTACTCTTTCGCTGCACTGTCACCTGAAAGCAAAAAAGCTAACCCAGCACTTCACCCAGGTCAATCTGCGGCAATCATCGTAGATGGCAAAGAAGTGGGCGTGATCGGTACCGTTCACCCTGAGCTTGAGCGTAAGTTCGGTCTAAACGGTCGTACTATCGTATTCGAAATCGAATGGTCTGCAATCAACAGTAAAGTGATCCCAGAAGCGGTTCAGCTTTCTAAATTCCCATCAAACCGTCGTGATATCGCTGTAGTTGTGGACGAAGCGGTAGCATCTGGTGACATCGTTAATGCTTGTTTAGAGCAAGGTGGCGAGTTCCTTAAAGATGCGAAGCTGTTCGACGTTTACGTAGGTAAAGGCGTTGAAGACGGTAAGAAGAGCCTAGCAATCGCTCTGACTCTACAGTCAGTTGAGCGTACGCTTGAAGATGCAGATATAGCTGGTGCGGTTGACGCTATCGTTGCTCACGTTTCTGAGAAGTTTGGTGCGTCTCTACGTGACTAAGCGTTAGACGAACTATCTCTCTTAAGAAACTAAAAACCCTGTCAAATCGGCAGGGTTTTTTTATGTTGAGCATTACCTTATTGTGATTCACGTACTAGGCCGTTTACGTCACCTCCCACAACCTCAAAAATCTGGACCAAACTCGAGGTAACGCTTAATCGAGACTTGGCATATATCGTTTTTCAGCCAACAGACGCTAACGCTAGCTTATTGGCGGCTAGGCGGCTAGGCGGCGAGTGAGAGGGTATAGCTAAGCAGAAGTGGGAGCGTAAGAATACTGAAAAAGTTGCCAAATAGTACCATTGACGCCACTTTCATGGGCTCTATATTCAGCCTTTCCGCAAATAGGTAATTCATGACGGCTGGTGGCAGCATTGTGAAGAGTACCATCATTTGCAATTGCATCGTTGGAAGGGGAATTAACCAATAAATAAGTGCAAATGCAACCGCCCCAGTTGCAAGCGACTGCACGGTACACAATACACCAACCTTTAAACCGTCCACTCTTAAATGACACATTTGCGCCCCCAGGGATAAAAGCATCACGGGTACTGCCGCTTGGCCAAGTAGAGCAGTCGCTTCGTATAAAGGTGCCCATACACCCACATTTGACACGTTGAGAAACAGAGCCAACGACGCAGCTAAAAAGATTGGCATCTTGACTATTTGCTTAAAAGGGTTGCCATGACTAAGTAGCATTACACCTAAACTAATGTGCAAGCATGCTGACACGACAAATAGCAGTACTGCTGAGGATAGCGCAATTTCTCCAAACGTATAGGTAAACAAAGGAATAGCAAGGTTTCCGCTATTGCGAAACATATGTGGTGGTGCCCAGGTTTTAAACGACAGTGACGTCAATCGACATACTGGGATCATGAGTAGTGCGGGAACCAAAACCGCGACAATTGCTGCAAAAAGGAGTGGTCCCTGATTCGAGTCTAACGGCATGTTAACGAGCGAAGAAAACACCAGCGCAGGTGTGAAAACCTCAATGTTAATGCGGTTGATTGGACGAAAGTCAGGCTTGATGTAACGACCTACCAAATAGCCGACGCCGACAAGAGCAAAAACAGGGAAAAGAATATTTATGATTTGATTAATCATGGTCGCCTAGATGAAGTGTAAGGAGCTAATGTGGAGATACACGAAGAACCACATTATCAACCTTTATATATTGCGTCATCGCTGAACAGTGAGAAGCGTGGGTTTAATCAAGCTTTCTAAGCACAGTTGCAAAGCCAGGTGGTCATACCATTTAGTTCAATTGTTACGTATCGAGTTACATACAAATCACTGAATTTACGACAAGTTCTATGTCAAGTGTCTGTTAAATAACCAATCTCTGATATTTTTATTAAATAGTGATTAATGTTGATATTTAAACTACTTTTAGTTTTATCAGCTGGATGTTTTTCCTATTAAAGAGAAAACAAAAACAAAAATATCAAAATGTTGGCGTTTAACAATAATTTACATAGTGCTATTCCTTTTGTTCGCCAAGAAAAAAGTTGGCGAAAATCATAAGCTTGTCATACACTTCCTGATGTAACCCCGATATGTTGTTGAATTGGTAGGGTAAAACTGCTCTGGCGCTACACTAACGTAGCATTGTTTAACATAGCTTTGAGGAAAGTTTTATGGCGCTCACAAAAGCCGAACTGGCAGAAAACCTGTTTGATAAATTAGGATTTAGTAAGCGGGACGCCAAGGAAACGGTGGAAGTGTTCTTTGAAGAGATTCGTAAGGCACTGGAAAGTGGCGAACAGGTAAAACTGTCAGGTTTTGGTAACTTTGATCTTCGTGACAAGAATGAACGACCTGGTCGTAACCCGAAAACCGGTGAAGATATTCCAATTACTGCTCGACGTGTAGTGACTTTTCGCCCGGGTCAGAAGTTAAAAGCTCGTGTAGAAAACCTGAAGAAAGTACAGTAAGCCGAATAAATGGATCACGCTAAGGCGTGGTCTTTTTTTTGCGTAAAACTTGTGTCGCATATAAACGAAAACCACCGCAATGCGGTGGTTTTTCTGTTTTTGAGTATATCTTAATGATATGGATTACGCTGCTTCTAGGTGCGTTGTTAAGTATGGTTGCCATGCTTGTTGGTACAAGTTTTTAGACTGTGCACGCATGTTGCGAATAGAAGCGAGTTCTAGTTCGCTTAGTTCGCGTTTCTCCATCATCGCTTGGCGTTCTAGTTTCTGGATTTTTTCGTATAGGTCGTGTTCAGGACCGCTTTTCACATCTGCGATGGCTTTTAAGTGCAGTTGAACTTCGGCAACTAGATTTGTCTTTGGTAAACGAACGAGTAAGTTCAAGTCTCTATAGCCTGAAGGACCAGGTTTTTTGAAGCGATTTTTTACTTTAACAATTGTTGTTTCACGCTCTAAGGTTTCATAAATGGAGACTAAGCTCGCGACGTCTTCAGCAACAATCGTGGCACGGGCTAGGTCAGTAATGCGTTCGACTTTTCCATCTAACTCCAAAGCTATTTTTTCTTCTGCTCGTTGTTTGGACTTTACGCCTGCGAAGTATGGCTGAGCATCATTAAGAAGTGCGGTACTTTTACAGATAGTTTCAAGCTCAAATTGTGCTTGGTGAGCTTTGCTGTAAAGAATGTCGAAGTCAGTGTATGGCTGAGTTGGAGTTGCGTCGATTGACTGAATACCATACAAGCCGCTAAGGCTATGTTTAAAGAGTTTCGAACAAACTTCGTTTTGACTTGTTGAACGATTTTGATCGCCACTCGGCGCTGGGGTAATTGGAAGTGCGGCAAATGCCGGTGCACGGCTAAGTACCAAAAGCATCAATGCTGTAGTACGAAGAAATAAGCTCATTCACTCTCCTTAACTTGCTTGTACTTAGAAAATAGGGAACATAAAGGTCGCTAAGTTCGGCAAATCAGGTACTAACTTATTAATGGGGTCATTACGAAAGATTCCAAGGTTTCAGTTTTGTCTTGAAGTGGAATCGTGCGTTAGATCACCATTTCTCTTTTCTTTATTCTGTTTATCAGATAAAGGCGTGGTTCCTATAAGAACGTTTACATCCTATCACCGCTGTATTAACCAAAGATGAACGGCATAGACAAATTGAAAAAAATCGTTAGTCTTACTTCTCAAAATGAAAATCAGCCGACAAGTAGAAAGTAAAATGAGAGACCAAGAGTTTTGGCATAATAAATGGGCCAGTAATCAAATCGGATTTCACTTGGAAGATGTAAACCCGCTATTACCTGCATATTGGCAACACACAAACCCAAAGCGTGAAGACAAAGTGTTAGTGCCTTTGTGTGGAAAGTCAGAAGACTTGATTTGGTTGGCGATGAAGCATGATTCAGTTGAAGGTGTTGAGCTGAGCCATATCGCTGTTCGTGCCTTTTTTGCTGAACATTTTTATACGCCAACCGTGACGCCTGTTAATGGTATGCACGAGCTTTATCAATTTGATGAGCTCTCTATTTATACTGGGGACTTTTTCACTGCACCAGTATCTCAAGCCGATATCATTTATGATCGCGCCGCGTTGGTTGCTTTACCGCAAGATATGCGAGAGGAGTATGTAGAGCGTCTCAAGCAACTTTTGAATCCAGGCGGTCGTATTTTGCTTGTTACACTCAACTATCCTCAAGAAGAGATGGCAGGGCCTCCATTTAGCGTGCCAGTCGAAGAGATTGAGCAGTTATTTTCAGGTTACAAAGTTACCTGTTTGAACGTAGATGAAGCTGATGAAAACCATCCTAAAATTGCGAAAAAAGGCTTAAGTCGCTTCTCTGAAGAAGTGTACCTAATCGAGAGTGAATAGGTTTTTTTGGTTTGTAAAACGAAATAGCGCAGCAATTTGAGCTGCGCTATTTTTGTATAAGTGGTTCGTATTTAATAAGTGATATTCACTTTTGAAGCACTTTCAACAGCATCTTGAACGGCTTCTTCGGTGGTTTTTCGTCGCGTAAGGACAACACCTAAACGACGGCGACCATCGATTTCTGGCTTGCCGAATAGACGAACTTGCGTTTGAGGTTGAGCTAAGGCTTTGGTTAGGTTGTCAAAGCGAATGTTTGTGGAAGTCCCTTGACCAAGAATAACGGCCGACGCAGATGGACCATATTGTACGATATTATTAATCGGCATTCCGGTAAATGCACGTACGTGGAGAGCAAACTCTGACATTTCCTGAGAAATCATAGTGACCATGCCTGTATCGTGTGGGCGAGGAGAGACCTCATTGAAAATGACCTTATCGCCTTTAACAAATAACTCTACACCAAAGATGCCGTAGCCACCGAGTGCGTTGACTACTTTCTCAGCCGTGTATTCAGCTGCTTTTACTGCGTTTTCTGACATAGCTTGCGGTTGCCATGATTCGCGGTAGTCGCCATCTTCCTGACGATGGCCAATTGGAGCACAGAAATGCACACCGTCAACGGCTCTTACAGTCAATAAAGTGATTTCGTAATCGAAGTCGATAAAACCCTCCACGATCACGCGACCTGCCCCCGTACGTCCGCCTTCCTGTGCGTAATCCCATGCCTTTGCAACGTCGTCTTCGGTCTTGATGACACTTTGCCCTTTACCTGAAGAGCTCATAACTGGCTTTACTACGCACGGGATGCCTACATGCTCAACCGCGGCTTTGAAGTCTTCAAAAGTATCTGCAAAACGATAAGGTGATGTCGTCAGTTCTAGTTCTTCTGCAGCCAAACGTCGGATACCTTCACGATTCATTGTTAGCTTGGTTGCCTTAGCGGTTGGAACAACATTCAGCCCTTTTTCTTCAAGCTCTACCAGTTTGTCGGTTGCGATAGCTTCGATTTCAGGTACGACGTAAGTAGGTTGTTCCTTCGTAATAACTTCTTCTAAGGCGCTTCCATCTAACATATCGATGACGTAACTACGGTGAGCAACTTGCATCGCTGGAGCATTAGCATAGCGATCACAAGCAATCACTTCTAAACCAAGTCTCTGACATTCAATTGCGACTTCTTTACCGAGTTCGCCAGAGCCTAAAAGTAATACACGGGTAGCATTTGCGCTGGTTGCAGTGCCAAACATAGTGTTCCCTTACAAAAATAGAGTGGTGAGACAGAAATTGCAGGAGATCATACTGAAGTTTCATGACAAAGCAAACGTTTGCTTTTGGTTTTTAGGCAATAAAAAAGCTCTACATGCCGTAGAGCTTTTTATACTGAAATTGTCGCTTATACGTTGACAAAACTAAGTGGAATATCTGGATTCAACGCTTCTAACGTTGATTGCGTATCAGCCAAATGACTGATCTTGCCTTCTGAGTTTTCTACCAGAGCAGCGGCTTTGATATTGTCAAAAGTTTCACCCGCAAGTAGTACTTGGATCAGCGCAACTTGTAATGGCGGCAAGCTAGGGTTAAATGCTGCATTTTCCGCATAAGCACCTTGGAATATACGGCCGCTAGCCATTTCTAATGCTAAGCCACTCAGGTTGTTGGTATATGGTGAGTGGCTCATGTTCATCGCTTCAACAGCGCTTTGAATTAGAGTGTCTTCATCATCGCATGAGAACTGATGCTTTACTTCTGCCATTAAGCCAGATTCGATACCGAGATCGTTTGGTCCAAAGGCTTCCGGTAGGTATTCATGCAGCGACTTTTCTTCGCGTTCTGGGAGCTGGATTTTAAGCTCGTTTGCGGTAGATAACTCGTTCATGAACTGACGGCAGTGACCACATGGGCTGAAGTTAATAGTGATATCTTTAATACCACGTTCACCTTTCATCCAAGCGTGGCTAATTGCAGACTGCTCAGCGTGAACTGTTTGACCTAACTGAACACCAAAGAATTCCATGTTGGCACCGAAGTAAAGGCGACCTGAGAGACCACGAACGATAGCACCGACATAAAATTCAGAAAGAGGGGCATAGGAATATGCTGCGGCAAAAGGAAGTAGAGCAACACGAAGCTCTTTATCTGATAGACCGGTAGCTGAAAGCAACTGCTCAAACTGTTGAACTGAAAGCGTAGCATCAAAATCATCAGCTTGGATGATAGGAGCAAGTTGTTTGGAAAGTGCTTCTGGAGCGCCTGCTAGCGCCTGTTCAATGCGACTTTTCATGTTGAATCCTTGTTATTGCATGGACAGTTATTCTATGTGAAGGATAGAAATGTTCCGTGCGTTAGATCACGATAAATAATGCAATTGATAATTCTGTTACATAATTAGAGTGAGCTCACACATGTATTCGATTGCACTGACGTGAAGCGTTATCTCCGTCTCACAATTAACCATATCAGTATATATTCATATGACCAAGACGCTGGGATATGTTAATTACGATGCCTACATGTCCACACAACGTTATTCCTAGATATCTAAGCAACGTTGAGTCAGTAATATTGCACTGAATGTTGAAGTTATTAGTGTGTATCTCGTCAGAGTACCTTAACGATCTTACTAGAACGGGTTGTTAGATGAGGTAATACAGAATTTTGGAAGGGATAAGGAAGAAACGGGAAGGCCACGGCCTGCCGGAAGGAGGGCAGACCGAGAGCGCTTAACTATTGATATAGCCAGACAGCCAAAGCAAAAAAGCTTGGAGCCAAAATAGAAGTGATGATGCCGCATAAAACCAATGCGAGTGATGAGAACGCGGCATCAATGGGCTGTTTCTCTGCACATGTCGCGGTGCCTAAGGCATGAGACACGGTACCCATTGTTAGGCCACGTGCAATCGGGTGTTTAATTCCAATTAAGTTGTAAATTGGGTATGCCAAAATCGCGCCCAATAAACCAACAATCAGAACCAAGATCGCCGCAACGGCAGCTTCACCACCGAGGTGACTCGAAATTTCCATTGCTATTGGCGTAGTGACGGATTTACCCACTAGACTTGCGATTAAACTGATATCCGCTTTGAAAGCGACTGCGATCAAGGTGGTTGTCATCATCGACATCACACTGCCTACTGTGCAAGCAAAAGTGATGATTCGCCAGTTTGCTTTAATTTGTGGTAGTTGTTCATATAACGGGTAAGCCAGAGCAACTACGGCTGGTTGAAGTAAAAAACTGATCCCTTCGTTATCCGCATAATACGTTTCAAACGGTACATTTAAGTAAGTAAGCAAAGGAATGAGCACTGCAATACTGATCAGCAAAGGATTTGCTAGAGGATTATTCACTTTGATTGCAATTTGGCGCGCGACAAGAAAAACCGCAATGGTAACAACTAACCACATATCAGTGCTTCTCCTTTAGCAAGTAGTCCAGCAGCCAAGCGAGGCTGACTAGTACAATGAGTGAGCCTCCAACTGCGCTAGCAATGATAGGGAGGGCATTAGCGAGTAGCATATCGAAATGTTGCATTAATCCCACGCTAATAGGAACGAACAATAAGATCATATAGCGGATAAATAGCGTGGCGCCCGGTTTGACCCAGTCGACTTTTACAAGCCCAAGAGTCATGGAGAAAAACAGTACGAGCATACCGATGACACTTCCTGGAACGGAAACGCCAGTGAACTTTTGAATGGTAATTCCGATGCCAAGTGCTCCCATGATGAGGAAGATTGAAATGAGCAGTTGGATCAGTTGTAAGAATCGTTCTTTAATCATTTTGACAGTATATAAACAACAAGCACACCATAAGGTGCGCTTGTATTAGGAGGAGTTAAGAAGCTAAGCTCTCTACATAACGGTACACGGATTTTAATATCGCAATCTTCTTTTCGTCACTTTCATGTTCGTGAACTAAGTTTTCTAAATTCAGCATGTACTCTTCAATTTGGCTTTCAAACACTTCTCGACAGTGTAGTGCCCAGCGTCTTTGTTCTTGCTCGTCTAATGTGCCTGGGAAGTTACGCGCACGATAGCGGAACAATAGAGGTTTAATACGCTTGTCATCAAATTCAATGTCTAATGCAGCAAGATTATTCGGGTCGGTTTCTCGAATGATATCCATAGCTGCGCGATCAGCCGGAGAAAAGAACCCGTCGTAAAGCTGTGTATCGACGTCATCACTTTTATCGAATTTACGCTCGACTGAAAAGAGGCTAATCAGCTTTTCTCTAATTTCAGGATGTTGGCGCAACAAAGCGAGATTAGCGAGACATTGCTGGCGATCAATGCCAATAGACTCCGCATTTTCAGCCGTTAACGTTTTTGCAGGGGCGAGAATAGGGCATTTGTTCAAATGAACTAGTTTAACTGGCACTGGTAGCAATTCACCAAGATCTTCGCGCTTAGTGTAGAGTCTTTCGTGTAGCTCTTCTGCGGATAGCTCAAGAATAGGTTGAGGGTCTTTCGCTAAATCGATGGTGATAACGGCGTTATTATTGGTTGGATGCCAAGCAACAGGCACAATCCAGCTAGTGTACTGACATTCGCGCCCTAGCATACCTGAAACGTGCATCAACGGTGTCATGTTGACTATGTCGACTAAATCATTGAGCTTGCGCTTTTGGCGCATAGAAAAAAAGTAATCAAACAATTTTGGTTGCGCTGCTTTTACTTTCTTTGCCATTTCGATAGTCGCAATCACATCTGCCATCGCATCGTGCGCGTTACTATGTTCTATGCCGTTAGCAACAGACAAGTGCTCTAATTTAAAACTAGTGAAGCCATCTTCGTTTTCTGGCCATTCTACGCCTTCTGGGCGAAGGGCGTGGCACGCGCGTAGTACATCGAGTAAATCCCAACGCGAGTTACCGTTTTGCCAACTCCATGCGTATGGATCGATAAAGTTGCGATAACAAGTATAACGGGTCACTTCGTCATCAAAGCGAATGCTGTTGTAGCCTAAACTGGTGGTATTTGGTTTCGCGAGTTCAGCGTGAATCTTAGCGATAAACTCAGGCTCAGAAAGGCCTTCTTGAACCGTTTTTTGCGGAGTAATACCAGTAATAAGCGCAGCTTCAGGAGACGGAAGATAATCAGCAGGTGGCTGGCAGTACATGACTAAAGGCTCGCCGATGATATTAAAGTTTTCATCTGTACGAACACCAGCGAACTGGCTTGGGCGATCTTTCGCGGGGTTTGTTCCCCATGTCTCATAATCAAAGAAGAAAAAAGTGGGCTGATTATCTTGGTGCATTCTGCTTACCGTTTACAAAACCGATAACAGTATTAGACCATTCAACGCCTTGACTAGCAACGAAAGATGCAAGTTGAATTTTTGAAAATGAAAAAGCCGATGGCGAACCATCGGCTTGATATTTTACGTTTTATTGCTTGGGAAGTAGTTTGAGCTTTACGCTCGTGTTTCTTCCAATGCTGTTTCGCTTTCTGGTGACTTCAGCACTCGGCTAGCAATCGTACCCGCAGTCATTGATCCTGAAACGTTCAGTGCGGTACGTGCCATGTCAATCAATGGTTCAATAGAGATAAGTAGCGCCGCGATGGTGACAGGTAAGCCCATTGCAGGGAGAACAATCAATGCTGCAAACGTTGCACCTCCGCCGACTCCAGCAATACCAAATGAGCTGATGGTGATAATCGCAATCAATGACAGGATAAAGTGCAGATCCAGTGGGTTGATGCCCATTGTCGGAGCTACCATCACTGCCAGCATTGCAGGATAGATACCTGCACATCCGTTTTGGCCGATAGTGGCACCAAACGATGCTGATAGGTTTGCAATCGCTGGTGGAACGTTAAGCTTAGTGATTTGCGCTTCTACGTTTAGTGGGATCGTTGCTGCTGAGCTACGAGATGTAAACGCGAAGGTCAGTACAGGCCAGATTTTCTTAAAGTATTCCGCAGGGCTAACGCCGACAAACGAGACTAATACGCCGTGAACAACAAACATCAGAGCGATAGCAACATAAGACGCCACAATAAAGCCAAGTAGGTTTAGGATGTCGCCTGCGCTTGATGTTGCTACCACTTTTGCCATCAGTGCTGCGATGCCGTATGGCGTTAACGCCATGATCATCTTCACTAATCGCATAACGATTGACTGAGCTGCTTCTACGAAAGTACGAATCGGTGATTCTAACTCTGCTTTTTCCATCATCACTTTGCGAGCGGCGATACCGGTTAATACACCGAAGATAACGACAGCGATAATTGAGGTCGAGCGAGCACCTGTTAGATCAGCAAATGGGTTGGTTGGAATGAAGCTAACTAGCATTTGAGGAATAGTCAGGTCACTTACTGTACCAGCACGGCTTTCTAAAACGGCGATACGAGCGGTTTCACGAGCACCTTCAGTTAACCCTTCAGCTGACAGGCCAAATGTTGTTGTCACCAAGATACCGATAAGTGCAGCAATTGCAGTCGTTACTAGAAGAACAGAGATGGTCAGGCCAGAAATTTTACCTAATGATCCACCTTTCTCCAATTTAACAACTGCAGAGATCATCGATACCAATACTAGTGGCATGATGACCATTTTCAGTAGACCAACGTAGCCACTGCCTACAATGCCTACCCATTCAAGTGTTTGAGCAATTGCGCTGTTGCCTTCACCGTGAATGAGTTGCAAAGCAAGACCAAAAAGAGAACCAGTAACAAGACCGATTAAAACGAGACGAGAGAGTGTGTGTTTCTTTTGTTGTTGGTTAAATAGAAAGAACAATATGCCAACAAAGACGGCTAGAGAGGCTATCACTGCAAAATTCATAATCTGACCTTATCAACCTGCCGAAATGGCGGTTGTTTTTTATACGGGGTTTTATACGGATTTGTTTATGGGGCGTAAGATAACGCTCGCGATATAACTTTAAAAATGACAAACGGGTATTAGCTAGATCTAAAATGAATATAAAAACGAGATCTAAGTCGCGTGAGAGTGTGAATTAGCACGTTAAATGTACAAAATGGTTATTCGTAGTGATGCAGTAAGTCACGCATTTCTTGCCTTTGTAAGTAAACCACCGAATCTTCTTGATAACTGAAAAGTTGATAAATCATCGCTTTGGCGACATCTTCCGCTCGAATAGGTAAAAAGTTGGACAGTTTGCCAAGCATGAGTGGGCGAATTACCTTAAACAGAATTTGCACTAACTTCTCGTCCGTTCTTGGACTTTGACGTTGACCAACAAGCGGGCCTGGGCGAACAAACACGATTTCCTCAAAACCCATAGCTTCGATTCTTTGTTCCATTTGTCCTTTACAGGCTAAGTAATGGGATGGTGATTTACTATTTGCACCAAGGCTAGAAACAACCGCAAGGCGTTTGACTCCGATCGTTTTCACCTGTTGGGCGACTTTACACACCAGATCAACATCTACTCTACGTAAATTATCCTTACTGCCTGCTTGCTTAAGAGTTGTGCCTAAACAGATAAAGCCGATGGTCGGTGTTGGTTGGTTATCATCCCATTGGTGGATAGAGAGGTCGGCATCAATGAGAGGAACAAGCTTATTGTCCGCATCTAGGACGCCATCGAGTGGGCGGCGAGAAAGATAATATAAGGTACCAACACCTGATTGATTTATGAGGTTTGTAATGACTTTTGAACCGACTAAGCCAGTCGCCCCAGCGATGATGGCGCAGGTGTTGTTATCCATGTCCTTTCTCCTATATGGGAATATAGCCTAAGCTATTGTAGCGGATTTCAAGGAGTTACTTATAATCGAATGCTCGAAAGGTGAGACGCTCTGCGAACTCAGTAGACTTTCCTAACAGAAATCTGATTAGCGCTGCCCCAAGCGGATGCAAGGGTATACAATAGTGGACGCTCAAAACTGGGGCTGAGCAAGATTTCTTAATCAATGGAACACCTCTCACCCAGACAACATCAAAGGAACGTAAAAAATGGATGACTCTTTTGCAGCGGAGATACAAGCGCGCATAGATAACAAAACCAAACCCGTCGGTTCTTTAGGCTTATTGGAAAAGGTGGCACTACAGCTAGCTCTTATTCAAAGTCAGGATAAACCTCAGCCAGTTGATTCCATCGCTATCTGTAAACCGAGCATGCTGGTATTTGCTGGAGATCACGGCGTTGCAGAGGAAGGCGTAAGCATTGCGCCAAGCGAAGTCACTCAGCAAATGGTGGCTAACTTTCTCGCCGGCGGCGCAGCCATCAACTGCTTTTGCGACATCAATGGCATCCAACTCAAAGTAATAGATTGCGGCATGTTGGCACCTATTGATGTGCTGGTTCCAGAATTTAAGTTTCATCCAAACTTGGTTGAACAACGGTTGGGTAACGGTACGGCTAATTTTTCTAAACAATCAGCGATGTCCCCAGAACAAGTGGCGCTAGGTTTAGAGTATGGTGCGAAGATTGCTGAGCAAACCATTTTGTCTGGCTCAAATCTATTGATGTTCGGTGAGATGGGCATTGGTAACACCAGTTCAGCTTCCGCACTGTTATCGGCGCTGAGTTCATTAGATATTGATTATTGTGTTGGCGTTGGCACCGGAATCAATCAACAGCAGTTGAGCCGCAAATATAAACTGGTTGCACAGGGAGTAAACCGATGTCGAGGTCTTGATACTAAAGCGATTCTCGCACAGGTTGGAGGCTTTGAAATCGTACAAATGGTAGGCGCTTTTTTAGAAGCCAAGCGGCTTAAAACCCCAGTTTTAGTGGATGGATTTATCGTATCGGTTGCTGCGTATATTGCAACGTTGCTAGACGAAGAAGCACGCGAATACATGTTGTTTGCCCACCGCTCCGAAGAAAATGGACATAAGTTTGTATTAGAGTACCTAAAAGCAGAACCTCTACTCGATCTTGGTTTACGATTAGGGGAGGGAACCGGAGCCGCTCTTGCCTTACCCTTGTTAAAAGCTGCTGCCCAGTTTTACAACAAGATGGCGAGCTTTGAGAGTGCAGGAGTTACAGTATAGTGTCAGTCCCTGATAATTCTGAGAACGTCACGCCGTCATCGTTAAGATACCAGTGGGAGTTGTTTCTATTAGCTATCAGTTTTTTTAGTCGCTTACCCGTACCCCAAGCGTTGCCATACAGTGAAGAACGCATGAATCAGGCCGGACGTTATTTCGCGTTAGTTGGTCTCGTGCTTGGAGCGCTTTGTGCTCTGGTATTTTCGCTCACCTCAATTCTTTTCCCAGAATCGGTTGCCGTAGTATTAACGATGGTGTTTAGCTTATTGTTAACAGGGGCATTTCACGAAGACGGCTTGACTGATATGGCGGATGGCATTGGCGGTGGCATGACCGTAGAGCGACGCCTCTCTATTATGAAGGACAGCCGCATTGGCACTTATGGTGCAGCCACTCTCATTATGGCGTTATTGGCTAAGTATGTTTTTTGGAGTGAACTGGCTAACTTGCCGCAGTTTTGGTTGGTCATTGTCGTCGCTTATACCGCGAGCCGAGCACTAGCCGCGACGCTTATTTATGACATACCTTATGTCAGTGACAGTGATACGTCGAAAAGTAAACCGCTGGCAAATAGCCAGTCTTCTTTAGAAGTCTCCATTTTGTTGTTTACTGGTGGCATAACATTGCTTGTGCTTGGTATCACGCAGGCGATCTTTATATCGCTTGTTCTCGTGGTATTTCGTTTGATGTTCAAACGTTGGTTAACCAAGCGAATTGGCGGCTTTACGGGGGATTGTCTTGGCGCAGCGCAGCAGCTATCGGAACTGCTTGTTTATCTCACTATGATTGGGTTTTATCACATCTCATGAAGCAATTGATACTCGGTGGCGCGCGCTCTGGGAAGTCGCATTTGGCGGAAAAAACAGCCAAGCAATTATCGACCACTTCTCAACACTCATTACATTATGTTGCAACCGCGCTGCCATTTGACCAAGAAATGCGAGAGCGAATAGCGCATCATCAGAAGCAACGAGGGGGCGAGTGGCAAGAGCATGAATGCCCCCTTCATTTATCTGAGTTACTGACAAATTTCGCTAACACCGATGTTGTACTGGTCGATTGTTTAACCTTGTGGCTCAATAATTGGATATTTGAGTTAGGTGATAAATGTTCCAATGAGAAGCTAGAAGCAGAAATTGAAAAGCTTATACAGGTGGTACGTGGTTCAGATGCGACGTTAATATTCGTCTCTAACGAGGTTGGAATGGGCATTGTGCCTTTGGGGGCGGTTAGTCGTTACTTTGTGGATAATGCAGGACGGATGAATCAAAAACTAGCCAGTGTTTGCCATCGTGTTACCTTTGTTGCTGCTGGTTTGCCGTTGGTTCTTAAAGAGTAGGATGGAAGAAAATGAAAACACTCAATATCTATCTTGTGCGTCATGGAAAAGTAGATGCTCCACCAGGACTCCATGGCCAAACGGATGTAAAAGTTACGCCTGCTGACCAAGAAAGCATTGCTCGGGCTTGGATCGAGAGTGGACGAGGTGTGGGTGGAGTGATTTGTTCTCCGCTTTCACGTTGTCAAGAACTGGCAAATATAATTGCTGAACAGCAATTATTACCAGTAATGACGGATGAATCTTTACAAGAGATGGCATTTGGTGATTTTGATGGTATGCCTTTTGATATGCTCACTGAGCAGTGGAAAAAGCTAGATGCTTTTTGGCAATCGCCAGCACAACATACGTTGCCGAACGCTGAGAGCTTAAGCACATTTTCTGAGCGCATATGTCGCGTTTGGTCTCAAATCATCAACGATATCAATGACAATCTACTTATCGTCACGCATGGTGGCGTCATTCGTATGATTCTTGCTCATGTATTGGAGTTAGATTGGCGTAACCCCAAGTGGTATTCGACGTTGTCGATAGGAAACGCTTCTGTCACGCATATAACAATTACCATAGATGAGCAAATTTACGCCTCGGTGCGTTCGATTGGCGTACCTCTTTTAACTCGTTAATTTATAAATATTAAAATGCCCAAAGCGATACTGCTTATGGGCATAGTCACGGAAGATGTCAGTGGAAGCCCATCTGCTAGGTGCAGGAAGCGAAAATTGACTCAGTTACATAAAAAGGAAATATAGAAATGACAACGCCGAGTTGGGATTTGTCCATCGTTTATAACGACCTTTCTGACCCACGAATTCAAGACGATATTGCTCTTGTGGAACAATGTATTGATCTTTTGAATAAACAATCAGCAGATTGCGGCAACGTAGAGATCATGCAAAATGCGATTTTGACCAATGAAGCCGCGAGTCGTTTAGCGGGCACAGTTGCAAATTTTGCGAGTTGTTATGCTTCTGTTGATGCAACAAACGCCGAAGCGAAATCGTTACTTGGTAAAATGACCCGCATCTTTTCGGAGCTTTCCCAAGCGTTCAGTCCCTTTGATTTGACATTAACGCATGCCGACGAAGAGTTTATCTTGCGTGTGTTAGACCATGAGAATCCAGATATCAGTGGGCAAGCTTTTTCTATCTTGAATTCTAGAAAGTTGGCGGATACTCGTCTTAGCAACGCAGAAGAACAGTTACTGGCTGCGATGAGTGTGGATGGTAAATCGGCTTGGGGTAACCTATACGATAACCTGACTGGCTCATTGAAAGTGAAGCTTGAGTACGCAGATGGTAAGAGTGAAGAGCTTGGGTTTTCTCAAGCGGCAAGCATTCTTTATGGTTCTGAATTTGATCGTCAAGAAGCCGCGTGGCGAGGCGTACAAGATGCAATGCAAACGCACCAAGAATCATTCGCTGCGATTTTAAATGCGTTAGCAGGATGGCGTTTAACTGAAAACAAAAAGCGTTCGACGAAGCGTGAAGTTCACTTCCTAGAGCCGAGTTTGCATGGTAGTCGAATCCAAGCTGAAACTTTAAATGCGATGATGACAGTAGCTAAAGACAGTCGAGCTATTGGTCAGAAAGCGGGTTTATTGATGGCGAAAGTACATGGTCTGGATGAGATGAAACCTTGGAATCATCTGGCGGCTATGCCTGCTTTGAGCGGTGAAGCGAAGGTCTACGACTTTGATGAAGCGATTGATGTTATTTGTGAAGCATTTGAAACAGTAAACCCTGAGATGTCGGAGTTTGTCCGTTTGATGGTACAAAACGGATGGATTGATGCCGCGCCAAATGCCAGCAAGCGCCTCGGCGCATACTGCACCAAACTGCCAGCAACGCGAACACCACTTGTGTTTATGACTTGGAGTGGCAGTCGCTCAGACCTGATGACTCTCGCGCATGAACTTGGCCATGCGTTCCATAACTGGGTTATTCGTGATTTGCCACTTTGCCAAACTTACTACCCAATGACGTTAGCAGAAACCGCCTCTATTTTTGCAGAAAACATCGTTCGTGATCATTTGATTTCGAAAGCGGAGAGCGTCGATGAAAAGCTCGAGATGTTGTGGGAAGAGTTGTCATCTGCGCTAGCTTTAATGATCAACATTCCGGTCCGCTATGAGTTTGAGAAATCGTTCTATGAACGCCGCCAGGATGGAGAGTTAACCGCAGATGAATTCTGTGAGTTGATGTCTGAAACTTGGAAAGAATGGTATGGCGACGTAATGAGCGAGCCGGATCCGTACTTCTGGGCAAGCAAGCTGCACTTTTCTATCGATAGTGTGAGTTTTTATAACTACCCATACCTGTTTGGTTTCTTATTCAGCAAGGGTATTTATGCACAGCGAGAAACCAAAGGCGAAGCGTTTTACACCGATTACATCAATTTGCTGCGCGATACCGGCTGCATGATGGCGGAAGATGTTGTCGAAAAGCATCTGTCGATGGATTTAACCCAACCAACGTTTTGGCAGCAGAGCGTTGAGCTAGTGCGTGAAAAAGTCGATGAGTTTGAGCGTTTGCTCGCACAGCGCGGCTAAGTTTTTCGCATTGTTGATGCATAATCTGCTTTATAGCTACAAAAATTTGATCAAATCATAATGATCTTAATCAGGGCTGTGGTAAAGTTCACAGCCCTAACACTTTGTAATTGTTTAAAAATTAAACGCCTCAATGCTTGATTTGAGTGCCTGGCGCGAAAAGGTATCGGATTTTCGAGGGAAATAGTGATTTCTACTCATAAGTGAGATCGCAGCAACAAAAATCCTTTGTACAATTTATTAACATACCCGCCGTGCTATTAAGGAGTAACGCATGACGAAGTCTCTCTTTCGCCAATCGTTTTTAACTGACACGTTAGATGTTCATATCGATGTTGCACCAGCGGAGCAGGTGCTTTCTAACGGTGTAAAACTTAAACTCTATCAGCGTGGTGTATTAGAAGTAATCCCTGCGAATTATACTCAGGATACGAAGAACATCATCATCTCTTGTGGGGTTCACGGAGATGAAACCGCACCGATGGAGCTGGTGGATTCCATTATTCAAGACATAGAATCTGGGTTCCAGACGGTCGATACCCGTTGTCTGTTCATTATCGCTCATCCAGAATCCACTCTGGCGCACACGCGATTCCTTGAAGAAAACCTCAACCGTCTGTTTGACGAAAAAGAACACAAACAGACAAAAGAGCTTGTCATCGCTGATACACTAAAGTTGCTCGTTCGCGATTTCTATCAGGATACCGACCCGACAACACGCTGGCATCTTGATTTACACTGCGCGATTAGAGGTTCGAAGCACTATACGTTTGCAGTAAGTCCTAAGACTCGTCATCCTGTGCGAAGCAAGGCATTAATCGATTTCTTGGACAGTGCACACATTGAAGCTGTGCTCTTATCAAACTCACCATCGAGTACGTTTAGCTGGTACAGTGCCGAGAACTTTGGTGCGCAAGCTCTCACAATGGAGCTTGGTCGTGTGGCTCGTATTGGTGAAAATGACCTCGATAAATTGACTGCGTTTGATTTGTCTTTACGTAATTTGATTGCGGAAACGAAGCCAGAACACCTACCAAAACCATGCATTAAATATCGCGTAAGTCGCACAATCGTTCGCCTGAACGAAGACTTTGACTTTATGTTCGACGACAATGTTGAAAACTTCACTTCATTTGTTCACGGCGAAGTGTTTGGTCATGATGGCGACAAACCATTAATGGCGAAGAACGAAAACGAAGCGATTGTCTTCCCGAACCGCCATGTCGCAATAGGTCAACGTGCAGCTCTGATGGTTTGTGAAGTGAAAACCCGTTTTGAAGAGGGCGAGTTGGTTTACGATTAATCCAACATTGCTTTGAGAAGTTAATTGCAATTTACCGAGGCTTAACTGTAAGGTTAAGCCTCGTTTGTTTTTATCGGCCGCTATGGATTTTCAACAACTTATCCTGAACAAGGAACGACGCTGGCAACGTAACCTGATGGTTATGTCGATCGTGCTCGCTGTACTCTCTGCCATCCACTTGATGGTCGGAGAAATTTTCCTTTCTCCTTTTCAATCTTTATCTGCATTTGAACATAAGCTACTGGTGGACTTGCGTTTACCGAGGTTGGTGTCTGCGGCAATTATTGGTGCTGCGTTAGCGGTATCTGGCGCGACGTTACAAGTGTTGCTTGGGAACGTGTTGGCTGAACCTGGCGTGCTTGGTATATCTGGTGGTGCAAGCTTAGCAATGGTCTTAATCATGTTCGCGTCACCTGTTCTTCCTACCCCGATTGTTTTTATGTTGGCAGCGATTGCAGGCTCGATGTTATTCACGTTTGTTTTGGTGGCGATAGCAAGGGCAATGCACCTGACGACGGCTCGATTGCTTTTGGTTGGGGTCGCATTGGGTATTTTATCGAGCGCGATTGTGACGTGGGCATTTTACTTTAGTGATGATCTCAGTTTACGCCAACTGATGTATTGGTTAATGGGCAGTATTGGCGGTGCAAGTTGGTATCAACATACCGTTACTTTAGTGATGTTACCGGTGCTTATCTGGTTATGTTGTAAAGGCAAGTCGCTTGATAAATTGATGCTGGGTGAGATTCATGCGACCCAATTGGGTGTCGATGTGCATCAAATGCGTTGGAAACTGATCCTCGCCATTTCTGTTTTGGTGGGTAGTTCAGTCGCTTTGGGTGGCATTATCAGTTTTGTTGGTTTGGTGGTCCCGCACTTGTTGCGTTTGGCTTTTGGTACGGAAAACCGTTATTTATTGCCACTTTCTGCAATATCTGGTGCTGCGTTGCTTGTATTTGCTGACATCGGCGCAAGACTGTTATTGGACTCCGCAGAGTTACCTTTAGGTGTCATGACAACATCGATTGGCGCACCTATTTTCATCTGGATGCTGGTGAAGAGTCATGATGCACGTTAAACATATGTCGGTTGGTAGTCGATTATTGCCTCTTTCTTTTGAATGCAAAGCTGGCGAAATCGTACATGTAGTTGGGCCTAATGGTTCCGGTAAGAGCACTTTATTGGCTGCGATTTCTGGTACGTTAAGCCGCCGAGAGGGTATGAGTGGTGAAGTGTACGTTGGCGACAAAAACTTGCTTACTTTACCGTTGTCAGAGCAAGCTCATGTTCGAGGTTATTTGTGTCAGCAATCGCGCCCAGCGTTTAATGTTGATGTGTTTCAGTATCTCGCTTTATCTCTGCCTAGTGGTGCTGAGATTGCGGATATTAAAGTGCGTGATGCCGTCAATATGGTGGTGGAGCTGGTACAATTGCAAGATAAGCTTCATCGCAGTATTCAAACATTATCCGGTGGTGAGTGGCAGCGTGTCCGATTAGCAGGTGTATGTTTGCAGGTGTGGCGTACCATTAATCCTTTTTCGCAGTTTTTAATTTTGGATGAGCCAGCAGCACCGTTAGATATTGCGCAAGAGGGTCTGCTCTATCAATTGATTAACGCTATGGCGGCGCAGGGAATTGGAGTATTGGTTGCTAATCACGATCTCAATCGCACATTAAAGCACGCAGATAAAGTATTGCTGCTTAACAACGGTGTGCTGCACTCATCAGGAAGTGCCGATACTGTGCTAACGGAAGAAGCTCTCGGGGAAGTGTTCAATACTCAAGTCAAAAAGGTCATCGTAGATGAGCAACCTTATTTAATCTTTGATTAGTATTTAAGGGACAATAAAAAACGACCTACTTGAGGTCGTTTTTTTAATCGAGATAGCCACACTCAACGCTTACTGAGTTAGCGGTTTTAGATCTGCTGGGCGGTAGTAAACTGATTTGAGTACTTTGCCTTTACGAATGGTTTTACCTTCCGATACGAAATCTTCGGCGCATTTTGCGATGATGTATTCACCTTTCTGCACCGCCATCAACTTGATGCCTTGTTCCGCGTAGAATGCCTCTGTTTCTGAGTACTCTTGCTCGTTACGGCATACTTTGCTCATGTTGCTTGAATGTACTTCATCCCAGCAAGGAATAAATTCGATACCACGGTTTACCGCAACGTTTAATAGAAGATCAATTAAGTAGCTGATCGCCAGGTTGTCTTCTACTTTGCTGTGGCCAAGATGAACGAGACGGCCCATTAATACATACACGCTGTCTACGATGGCATCTGCTTGCTCAGTTTTACAATCTGCTTCTGCTAGCTCTGTTAGCTCTTCGATCGCCAAAGAGGTGTGTAGTGTGTCTGCTTGCGCATCAAGGCTTGCAGCGTCTGCGACTGGTAAGTCGAACGTACTACGGAACTCGGTGATATCACGGTATAAGTGATCAAAAATCTCTTGGGTTAGCTTTGACAGTTGCATTCTAATTTCCATTGAATCGATTGAAGCGGCAATGATATCAAACCGCACTTTGAACCCCAAGGGCATTGCATCTAACTGGTGATAAATCTGCCTTTGGGGAATGGTGGTGCTTAACGAAATAGGTAAGGGAACAGCTTTTTACGTTCTTCCTCTGAAAGGGCGGAAACACGAGCGATGTTTGAATCGGGAATGGATTCAGGGTCAGGATAGTGTTTTAGTACCTTTTCCATACTCTCTTCGCGAATCAAATGGAAGATCGGGTAAGGAGAACGATTGGTTAGGTTTTCGTCGTCTTCAGGCCTTGCGCCACCAAAACAGTAATCAGGATGGAAAGTCGCTACTTGGAAAACACCTTCCCAGTTTTGCTGCTTAATTAATCCTTCAACCCAATCGATACAAAAGTTGTAGTCCCAGAAATCTTGTAGCATGTTGGGAACCACAACCAACGTGGTCTCAAGTTGTTCGGGCTCTGTGTTACTCAGCTCAATCAGCTGCAATAAAATATCTTCAAGAAGCGCTTCTTCTTGAGTCGCTTCACTAACAAAGATTTTGATTTGTTTATTACGTTGCGGTTTGGCAGCAAACGGACATAGGTTGAGTCCGATTACCACATCGTTGAGCCATTGATCGACCTGTTGAGTGATCGCTTCGATATCTGTGTTTTGTGTTGAACGCGTTGACATACGACTTTCTGGTTTTATTAAAGTGGCGCAAGCATAGCAGAGTTGGTTATCCAAGTAATCAGAGAGGTATTACGCAAATGAGCGTACCTTAGCTACTCTTTAAACTCGCTGCGTCAGGTGTTTGGTCAGTATGCTTTCTTTCGGCAATGTGTTTCAAATACGCAATCGCAGCAAACATCGCTAGGTAGACTGCGCTTCCCCCCATAAGAACACTCGACCAACCACCATGCTGCCAACAATAAAGAAGTAAGAATCCTCCTAAGCTACCGCCTACGTAGTAGTGTACTAAGTAGAGCGCTGTCGCGGTGGCTTTGGCGCGAGTGGCGTTCTGACCGACCCAACCGTAGGCGAGGGTATGAGTAAAGAAGGCACCAAAACTTATCAGCAACAACCCAAATAGCATTGCAGTCAAGCTTTCAACCGCCGCAATCCACATCCCCGTCATGCTCACTATCGCGCCCAAGAACATACCGAGGATTGAGGAATAACGTTTACTCCAGTGGCCTGCACAACGAGAGGAGAAAGTCCCTCCCAAGTAACAAATAAAGATCAGTGATGCCAGCCCGACGGGCACATTGTGAGGTTCACTCACCAGGCGGAAACCCATTACGGAATAAAGGTTGACGAACAAAGCAAAGTTGAGTCCTCCTATCAGCATCGCGAACCACACGCGTTGGTTTTTAAAATGACCAATAAGCGCACGATTTTGATGGCGCAAACTGCTTGATGACGGGGTGAAGTTGCGCTGTGTTGGCAATAAATAGTGAACACCAATGACACCAAGAAGAGTGAACACCATCATAACTTCAATGGCGGCATCAACTCTGAAATTGTCCGCCAATAAGCCGCCGCTAATACGCCCTGCAATACCGCCTAATGAGTTAGCCGCAATGTACGTTCCAATTGCCATCGAGAAAGCGTGCTTGTCGAGTTCTTCTGCCATGTAAGCCACGGCGACCGCCGCAAAAGCGGCGAGCGCGACACCGATCAATGCTCGACATACCACCAAAAACAGGAATGAGTCACCAAACAGCATCAAAGCGGAAAGGGTAGGAATCGAAAACAGACCGGCCATCATGACTGGCTTTCGTCCCACTGACTCTGATAACACAGCCATTGGAACGAGGCTAAAAGAGAGAGCGAGTGTTGAGGCCGCAAATAGCCAGTTAACTTGCGTTTCTGAGATCGTGAAAATTTGGGCAAAAGTGGGCAGCATTGGCTGTAGTAGGTATAAATTTGAAAAAACCAAGAAGGAACCAAGCGCTAGCGAGAGCGTAATGCGTTTGTATTCCGGTGTGCCAAAACTGACCATGAATCCTGCCTAATGTGAGCAAATGGAGAGACTGTGATCAATCTATCAGTTCGTTATAAATTAAAAAAATATATTAAAAATATGAACACCATATATTTTTGATCTGATGGAATCGAAACAACTTAAACATTTTCTGGCGGTCGCTGAACATGGAAACATTACCCATGCGGCGAAAGCCCTGCATATTGCCCAGCCCGCATTAAGCATTTCTATCAAAAAGTTTGAGCAGTCTTTGAGCGTTACCCTATTTCGCCGTGATGATAAAAAAATCAGCTTAACGAAAGAGGGCGAAACGCTACTTGTACATGCCAAGCGGGTGATTCAACAGTTGCACGACGCGCAGCTCGCGATTGATGAGTTGAAAGGTTTAGCGAAAGGCGAAGTACGACTCGGGACGCCATCAATGATGGGCAGTTATTTCTTTCCACGAATTGTGATGGCGTTTAAAAGCCAGTTCCCGGAGTTAAAATTGACCTTGGTCGAAGCTGGGACTCAATCGATTCGTCGTATGCTGCTTAATGGTCAACTCGATATCGGTGTGATCAGTTGTGATAACGTGCCTGATGACCTAGAAACTGACCATTTATTTACTAGCCAAATGGTCGCCGTTGTTTCACCTGAGCATGAGTTAGCCCAGCGAGAATCTCTTACTTTTGATGAGTTCTTTGAACACGATTTGGTTATGTTTCAGCATGGCTATTTTCACCGCGAATTTTTGGATCAGGTGAGTGAGGAGCATGGGTTTACCATGAAGTCATCATTCGAGACCAACTTACTGCCTTTGATTTTGAGTATTGTGAAACAAGAGTTTGCGATTACCGCGTTACTGGAATTGGTGACTCAACATGAGTCGGGCGTTGTTGGCCTACCGTTTGAACCACCAGTGACGCTGGATCTGGCACTTGCTTGGCGCAAGCAAGGGTATTTATCAATAGCAGATCGAACGTTTATCGACTTTATCAAGCGCTACGTTTAAACGCAGCGCAGATTCATCGTTCGAGCGCTAGTCGCCTTTGTACATCTTCTCGAAGTTCTTTGGGTTCCAGCCAATCATTACCCGATCACCAATTTTTAAAACTGGCACTGAACGAGCACCAAGCGCATCAAGTTCTTTGCGACCGCGTTGCATCTTAGCATTGCACAAACGATAGTTAATATTTTTCGAATCCAGATAACGTTGAGCATCTTTGCAGTGAGGGCATTTGTCTTTGACGTAAAGGACGACACGTTTCATTGAATTTCTCTCCATTATCATTGGGAGGCGAAGTTTAACGGCCTTTCACCATAAATGAAAGGCGAAAGCTAAGGTGAAACTGTCCTTTATCTCAGGTATATTGAGCGCCTTTATTTTGTCATAACAGACGTTAATTCTATGCATCCGTCACTTCGATACATTCAAGGCTACCCACAAAACATCGTAGAGCAGGTGAGCTCATTGATAGCGAGTGGCAAGTTTGTTCCTTGGCTCGAAAAGCGTTATCCCGATAGGCACCAAATCAAAAGCGAAAGGGCGCTCTATGAGTACGCCATGGCAATCAAAAACCGCTACATGAAGAAAGCCGCGCCAATCAGTAAAGTTGTCTACGATAAGAAAATTCACGCGGTAAACAACGCGCTTGGTTTGCACAGTGTTATCAGTAGAAACCATGGCGGCAAGCTGAAGTCGAAAAACGAGATTCGCATTGCCAATGTATTTAAGGATGCGCCCGAGCCACTATTAAGAATGCTGGTGGTACATGAGTTGGCGCATACTCGTGAGAAAAACCACGACAAAGCGTTCTATCAGCTATGTTGCTACATGGAGCCTGAGTATCACCAACTCGAATTTGATGCTCGTTTGTTTATGATTTACCTCGATTTAAAAGCGAATTTGAATGAAGAACAATAATCACAACGCGAAGCAAGCAAAGCCAAAGACTTCAAAGGCGGCTCAGAATAAAGACGCGAATAAAGCCAAGCCGAAGCGTGTTAAAGACAAAGTTGCGCGCAAATCCCCGCAGCCTGCAGGAAAGAGCGAAGTCGAGTTCATAAAAATAGCGAAGAATGGTTTGCATGAGCGTAATGTTCATCGAGGTCGTTACGATTTTAAAAAACTCGTGGAAAGTGAACCACAGTTAAAGCCATTCGTTATCAAAAATCCGAAAGGGGAATATTCCATAAACTTCTCTGATCCTAACGCTGTCAAAATGCTCAATAAAGCATTGCTTGCTGCGTATTATGGTATCGAGTTCTGGGACATTCCCTACACCTATCTTTGCCCACCGATTCCGGGCCGAGCTGATTACATTCACCGAGTGGCAGAACTACTTGATGGTGAAGTAAAAGGTCAGTACGCGCACCAAAAAGTGAAAGCGTTGGACATTGGCGTGGGAGCAAACTGTATTTATCCGATTGTTGGTGTAACAAAATACGGTTGGCACTATACGGGCAGCGATGTCGATCCAAAATCCATCCAATCGGCTCAAACGATCGTAGAGCACAATCGTGTTTTGACGGGAAAAATTGCACTAATACAGCAACACAATGATGCCAATATTTATCGAGGTATCATTCAACCGAATGATCGTTATGATGTGACGACATGTAATCCGCCATTCCACCGTTCGGCGGAAGATGCCGCTATGGGCAGCCAGCGTAAAATCGATAATCTAAAAGCAAACAAGCGTAAGAAAGGACTAAAACCTCAAACCACACAAGTAAAGACAAGTAAGCCGGCGTTGAATTTTGGCGGTCAAAACGCTGAATTGTGGTGTGAAGGTGGAGAAGCGGCGTTTATCCGAAAAATGGCGAATGAAAGCCAAGCTTTTGCCGCGCAGGTCTTGTGGTTTACAACACTCATATCCAAAAAAGACAACGTGCGCCCGATGCGCAAGCAGCTTGAAAAATTGGGTGTGAAAGCCATTCGTGTGGTTGAAATGAGCCAAGGACAGAAAGTGAGCCGCTTTGTAGCTTGGTCATACATGGATAAGCAACAGCGCAAAGCATGGATTGAACTAAAGTAACGTTGACCGTTTCACACTGAACAATAAAGTAGGAAGCCCGCTGATATCAGCGGGCTTCTCTTTTTGGGAGATCTAAAACTTAATGATGGGCTCACAATCTAGTGAACTGAGAGTGACAAAGGTATCTGTTTTGGCGTAGTACAAGCCACAGGTTTCACCTCTTATCTGCAACGTATATTGGTCTGGAAGATCCGTATAGCTGCCATCCAACAGTTGATCGTTGTTCCCTTTTACTCGTCCTTTTTCAATCAACAAATGCGGTGTGGATTCAAATACGTTATTTGCGATTCTAGGTGCTGGTGTCCCTTGGATTTCTGCAATCGCGTTTTGAATCTCTATGACTGTTTCCGGAGAGTTCTTTTTACTCAATGCTTCAACGGGTTCTTGTGACATAGCTTGGCATCCTATCAAAGAAATCGAAGTGCCTAAGAAAAGCGCAACCCGAATCAGCATTCGTAAAAAGTTAGTTGATCTCAACATGAATTGCCTCTGTTCGTAGCGGAGAGCGAAGATCGCTTAACTCCGGAGATGAAATGTTACGCGGCATGGCGTTGAAACTAGAAGAGGAGACCGGCGGACAGGTTCCAGTTTCCATGTAGTTTAGTGCCGCAGAAAGCATACCTTCAGACGGATCGCCTAATGGTTTTGTTAGGTCGTCATTGACCCAGCAACCTTCCACTCTATTGTTTAAGCCTAGCTCGGTATTGATTTGGCTCTTTGGAGTAGGAATAAAACCATCAGAGAAGTCGCCAAATTTTTTCTCGTTCGCTGACTTGAACTGAATAGTGTAGTACATAGTGCCGCAGTTTTGTTCTGCTGAGAACCCATACGGTTTACCTGTGGTTGTTGAGCCTATTTGGATAACCTCCACATCAATGCCGCGCAAAGCGTTGATCAACAGTTCACTTGAGGAAGCCGTGCCTCCTGAAGTCAGCACATATACGCGCTTTTTGTTCAGTGTCGGCAGCACTTGGTCCGAATACTTTTGTGCTGCCCAGTCTATTGCTAGATTCGTAAAGCGATAGATGTTATCCCCATCTTTAATGGTACGCATCACTTTGTCGTTGTGAATCAACTCACTGAAGACTCGGTTCTGACCAGCACCGCTTAGCATGTAGCCTACTTGCGAGGACTGAAGGACTAAGCCACCGCCGTTGTAACGTAAATCAACGACGATCTCGTCAACATTCTCTGCCGAGAGCGTACTGAACGCCTCAATAAGTGGGGCTTGAGCGCTTGGTTCAAATGAGTTGTATTGTAGATAGCCGATCTGCATACCATTGTGTGCGATCACTTTGGCATTTTTAACTGGAGAAGTCATGACATCAGAGGCGGTAAGCGTCACGGTTTTCTTTAGGCCGTCAACACTCTCAAATGTGAAGGTGTAATCTTGATTGATGTCAGGGTTAAACAGCGTTCTATTAATAAAATCAATGTCGGACTGACTACCGGTGTTAACCACATCAATATTATTGATTTTTAGAAGCTTATCACCACGAGCAATGCCGCTTCTATCAGCTGGAGAGGCTTCTTCAGTATAGGAGATACGAACGTCTCTAGGTTGTACGCCGCGTAGGAATGCCCAGTTAAAACCAAACCCAGCGACTAAACCAGATTGCGATGACTTCATATCATCTTCATAAGGGACGGTAAAGTGGAAGCGATCTTTCGGTTTACCAGTCGTGGTAGTAGCAGAGGTGACCAGTGTGTTGAAGTAATCCGTCACGGTTTTGTAGTTTGCTGGATTATTATCAGGAACTTCGTCATACCAAAGGTAAGTTTCGTTAGTAAAAGCTCTTAAAAAGAGTTTTTCGTGTAAAGCAGAACCTAATTCATCTGGATAGGCGGCATAATTGTTATATGGGTCTCGACCCACTCGTGGGGTTTCACATTGGTTGACAAACGAGCTTGATGGTTGGCTAAAATCACCGGCTTTCCATGTTGGTCCGGTTGCGCTGCTAGTTGACGGAGTAGATGAACCATCACCGCCGCCACCGCCACAACCTTGTAATAATGCGAGAGTGACTGCCGTTGCTAAAGAATACTTAAATTTCACTTTTCTATGTCCTTATAAATAATAGAATTATAATTATCTGTTTTGCTTTTGTTTTTATTAGCTAAGTGAATGTATTAATTTAATTCGTTCGTCTGCAAATTTATATTTAAAGAGTGTGAGGTAAATAACGTAAAAATGGTTATCTTTTATTCTTATAAATCCATTAGTTATTCCTTAAGTTCCTTAGTAGTTTAAACGTAATAATAAGGAAAAAAACAAAGATGAAATGGAGGGTTCTCTTAGTCGACTAATTGTTGTTTGCTAAATAGAAAATAAGTTTCGGGACGGGAAACTCTACTTATTAGAGATTTGGCAGGAATAAATGATGCATTCTAGGTTTGGAGTGAATTTTTAATCTGATGTTTTAATTTATTTTAGTCAATTGGGCGACGTGCTTTAACAGGCTTCCATCAATATCCGGTAAGTCATCTGCGAAAAATATCTGAGCGCCAGGAGTGCAGCGCATTAATATATTTGTTAGTTCACCTTCGTTGTTGGAAGTGTTAACTGCGTTAAGTTTCGCTAATTTATTACAAAGCTCGTCCTCTATTTGCACTTTTTGCTCTTCGGTGAGCCTAATACGACCGACACACACACCTGGGTTGATGTTATGAGAAAGCGACTCTTGTTGAAATCGCTCTTTGAATAAGGTGTCCAATGCGGTACCTTCTTCCATAATAAATCGACGACCAGAACGGTAAAACAAGCCGTCTCCGAAGTTTTCGACATATCCTAGAATTTCCGCGATACGTAAATAGAATCGTAAGCTTGTATCAGAAAGTCCGTAAGTTTGGGCTATCTCTTGCGGTTTAATATCACGAGAAGTCAGCATATAAATAAAATCAAGTAAATAGGGATGCTCAACGAAAAGGGCGCTCTCTTCATCTGTTAGCATTTGCTCGTTTTGGTGCTGAAGCTCGTTGGCTAAGGTTGCGAGTTCGATGAGATCGGTATTCAGGTAGTTCAGATAAATAAGTACTTTATCCAAACCTAAAGCTGGATTATGTAGGTGGCGTTTTATACTAGATAAAGGGATGCCACTTTTCTCTGACAAGGAATTATAGCAAAGCCCTTCTTCTTTAATCTTTTGTCGTAGCGCTGCGAGTAAAAACTTTGGTCCAACATTCATCCTTGAATATCACCTTATTCGTTATTCCGTTTACTGGCTGATATTTTGCCTTTCAAGCAGCAGGTTTCGAATCGCTGTGCCTGCTTCTAGAATGTGTTTTTTCAGCAGGTACTTGGCGCCTTCTATATCGCGATTTTGGCACATTTCAAACAAGCTTAAGTGCTCTTCTTCTGCCTTTTTAATGCCTGTTGTAAACAATAGCTGCATGCGTATGTATCGGTCACACTTTGTGTTCAGGCTGTAAATGACGTCCATAGTTTCAGGCATGTTGGCTGGCGCATATAGGGCTTTATGGAATTCGTAGTTGTAGTTGCTCCATTCTTCTACTTCGTCGCCACTGTTCACTACTGACTCGAAACGTTCGCGAACTTCGCGCGCGCGTTCAAGGTCAGCGTCCGTCATGTTTTGAATCGCACGCTCTAAAATGTGGCATTCCACGACAGCACGCAGTTCAAATAGCTCATTGATTTTCTCTGGAGATAGCTCAGTGACCGTCGCACCTTTGTGAGGTTCAAAGCTAACGAGTCCTTGTGCTTCCAATTGAACTAACGCTTCACGCACAGGAATTCGGCTAACATTAAACTCTTTTGCTAACGCATCTTGACGTAAAGGTTGACCAGTTTTTAACTCGCCCTTCAAGATCTGAGTTCGAATTGCTTCCTCAACGAGCTGAGTGCGCGTTTTAAAAACAGGTTTCTGTGACATTGAAGTCTCCCGTGAAATTAATATTGTATCCAATCCATTTTACTTTAGTAGTTTATTGTTTTTCTGACACAAACCAACTAGGAAAGAAGGTTTTGAGAAGTAGAGTGAAATAAAAGGCATCAGTTGATGCCTTTTTGAGCCATTTGGTGATCTTATTGGGAGACTCTGCCATCTATGGCGCGTTGAATACCCAGTGGGTTCGACGCTTTTAATGAATCCGGCAATAAAGATTCTGGCAAAGCTTGATAAGCTACGGGACGCAACCAACGATGAATAGCCTCTGCCCCGACAGATGTTGAGGCAGAATTGGTTGAAGCAGGATATGGTCCACCATGAACCATAGCGTAACCAACCTCGACGCCAGTTGGCCAACCGTTGAATACAAGGCGTCCGGCGATTTCTTCCAAACTTGGAAGCAGTTGCTTGGCTTGTTCTTCGTCTTCAGCGGTAGCGTGAAGGGTTGCGGTGAGCGAGCCAGTCAGTGAATCACTCAGTTTCAACATGTCATCGAAATCTTCACAGATTACGATTAACGATTGAGGACCAAATATTTCTTCCTCCCATTGTGGGTTTTTACGCCAGTTTTTACTGTCCGTCACGAACAGTACTGGTGCGACATTGGTCACTTCTGCTTGTTCAGAGCGAGTGACGTTAATGCCTGTTTCGGAAGCTCGCTTATCCACTTCGGATTCATATGTTTCTCGGATTCCTTGCGTTAGCAAAGTGGTCGTTGATTGTTGTCGAATTAACCCTTGAGCGGTTTCGATAAAGGCTTGCGTTTCTGGGCTATTCAAGACAAATACAACGCCTGGTTTTGTACAAAATTGTCCACAGCCCAAAGTCATAGAAGCCACAAATTCTTCAGCCAATGATGCGTTTGCCCGTATGGCTGAAGGGAGAATAAATGTTGGGTTAATCGCCCCTAGTTCGCCATAGAAGGGGATTGGCTCTGGTCTTTGCTGAGCTAGATTAAACAGCGCACGGCCACCACCGACTGAGCCTGTAAACCCGACCCCTTTAATTTTTGGATGGGTAACGAGTGCTTGGCCAAGTGCGCGTTTGTTGCCTTGCAATAGCGTGAAGATGGCTTGCGGTAAGCACTCTTTCTCAAGTGCAGCCTCAATACACTCAGCAACAAGTTGACTGGTGCCAGGGTGGGCGGTATGGCCTTTTACAATCACAGGACAGCCAGTTGCCAGTGCCGAAGCCGTATCACCACCTGCCGTAGAAAATGCGAGCGGAAAATTAGACGCACCAAACACGGCGACAGGGCCAATTGCGATTTGTTGACGGCGAATATCTGGTTTTGGCAGTGGTTGACGGTTTGGGTTTGGCGTATCGAAAATTGCTTGATGGTGATTACCCGATCTCACAACCTCGGCAAATAGTCGTAATTGGCTCGCGGTACGTCCTATTTCACCGCTTAAACGTGCTTCGGGAAGAGCAGTTTCCAAATGAGCACGAGCAACGATTTCTTCACTCTTCACTTCCAATTCAGAGGCGATAGAGCAAAGTAAGCTCGCTCGCTTTGCATTGCTTAGTTGGCGAAACTCACGCGCAACGCTTTGGGCGGCTGAGGCGGCTTGATTAACTTCTTGCTCTCCATGTACCGGAAACGCTGTGGGTAGAGGCTCACCAGTAAAGGCGTTGACTGCGTAAAAAGTGGTTGGTTCTTGTGGGTTCATCATTCTTCCTTACTATCCTTATTACTTCACTTCAAATCCGTACGCATATGGGTCTTCATCGTCTACCCATATCGTGTTGTGACCGTATACTTGTGCCCATCCTTCAATGCTTGGCAAAATAGCGGCTTTGCCATTTACTTCGGCGATGCCTTCTATACGTCCTTGAAATAGGCTGCCGATGATACTTTCGTGAACAAAGTCTTCTCCTTGATTGAGTTTGCCTCTTGCATGCCATTGCGCCATGCGCGCACTTGTTCCCGTACCACATGGCGAGCGATCCAACGCTTTGTCGCCGTAAAACACAGCATTTCGAGCGGTAGCGTTTTCTTGAGTGGGCTCTCCGGTCCATAGCACGTGAGAAACACCGCACACTGTTGGATCTTCTGGATGTACGCACTCAACCGCTCGAGATACCGCTTCGCGAACTTTTGGAGAAAGCATCAAAATTTCATCTGGAGAGTAGTGTTCAAGTCCGGCGTAGTTTTCTTGAGGATCGACGATTACGTAATAGTTTCCGCCATAAGCAACATCGACAGTGAGCTCACCTAAGCCCTCTATGTCCACGGTTACGTCTTGGTGGGCAAGGTAAGCTGGTACGTTAAATATCTTCACCGACGTGACCTTGTCACCTTTTGTTTGGTAGTGCACTTCGATTTGTCCTGCTGGGACATCAAGTATCAAACGGCCTTCTTTTTTGGGAGTGATAAGGCGATTCTCGATAGCGGTGGTGACGGTTCCAATGGTGCCGTGGCCACACATTGGTAAACAGCCACTGGTTTCAATAAACAGAATTGAAGCGTCTGCGTTATCACTGCAAGGAGGCAAGACAACTGACCCCGACATCATTGAGTGGCCGCGAGGCTCAAACATGAGTGCCTCGCGAATCCAATCATAATGCTCAAGAAAGTATTGGCGCTTTTCGCTCATGGTATTGCCTTCGAGTGGAGGCACACCGCCTGCGACCAGCCTAACTGGGTTGCCGCAGGTGTGGGCATCAATACAGAAAAAAGTTCCTTGTCTCATTTTTCGCTCCTTGCTGAAAAAATGGTTGAATTAAACAATAGTGATGTTAACGTAATGTAAAATATATTGTATACAATCTACGTTTTCAAGTGTGACTCGGAGCATGTTTATGTTGGTCAAGGATGAAACTAAAAAGGAAAGGATCGCTGTGATAGGTGCGGGGATTATTGGCTTATCAATTGGCTTGAAATTGCAGCAGCAAGGTTATCAAGTCACGATTTTTGATCCCAATGGCGTGGGGAATGGATGCTCTAAGGGAAATGCAGGTCATATCGCGACTGAGCAAATCTTCCCTCTTGCAACGCCAGCGCTGCTTCCACAATTACCTAAAATGCTGCTAGATCCCAAAAGTCCGGTTTCGATCCGTTGGCAAGATATTCCAAACACAATCGGGTGGATGATTCGTTTTCTATTACAAACAAAGCCATCAGCTGCGGAGCGGGCAAAAAACGCGATTAAGAGTCTTAACGAGCGGTCAGTGGCAAGTTGGCGTGGCGTGCTTGATTCAATCGGAAAAGCACATCTAATAAAAATGAATGGTTCATTGCTCACTTTTGAAAACGAGAAACTGTTTCAGAATTATCAAAGTACGCTTAACTCACTGGCTAAAAACGGTGTGACGTATCAAGTTTGGACACAAGAGGAGATTCGAGAGCGGATACCTGATCTCAGCCATAAGGTTCGTGTCGGAGTCTTTTTTCCCGAAACAGGTCATACGCTAGACCCTTATCAGCTCTGTGCTGAGCTAAGTGAAGCCTTTGAAGAGCTTGGCGGTAAGGTTTTACAAAAAGGTGTATCTGCGTTGGCGAAAAATGGCGATGTGCTGGTTGAGTCTCAAACACATTCATTTGACCGAATCATTGTTGCCGCTGGTGTACATTCTAAGCCTTTGATACGGCAACTAACCGGAGTTAAAGTGCCTATTCAAGCCGAGCGTGGTTATCACCTAATGGTGGATGACAAGCGTGATGTACTGCCATTTCCTATTAGCTCTGCCGATAGAAAATTCATCATGACTCCGATGTCTGGTGGGCTACGCTTGGCAGGCACTGTTGAGTATGCCGATGTAGAGTCACCACCCAATATGAAACGTTCAGAAATGCTTTTTCAGTTAGGTGATGAGATGTTTGAATCGGGGTTACATCCACTCAGGCAAGGAGAAAAGTGGATGGGGAATCGGCCTTCAACAGTCGACTCGTTACCGGTTATTGATAGAATTTGGGATGGAAATGTATTACTGGCATTTGGCCACCAACACCTTGGATTAACTCAAGCGGCGATTACGGCAGATCTCCTTTTAGAGCTTATCGAAGGAAAGCCGACATCGATTGATCTTTCACCTTTTTCACTACAACGATTTGCCTGAAAAATTTAATATTAAATATTGTATAAAATATATTAAATGCTAATGTTAACTTAATTTTAACAAAACTGGTGTCCAACAGCCGTACTCGGATGCCTCCAGAAAAACAACCAAAAGGAGTAAAACATGTCACGAATGACCAAAGCACCATTGGCGCTGTTGATTTCAGGAATGCTGTTGGGGACCTCTGCTTATGCTGAAGACAAATTGACGGTCGTATCTTGGGGTGGTGCATTCACAAAGAGCCAAGTGGAGGCATATCACAAGCCTTTCATTAAAAAAACAGGTGTTGAGATCGTATCCGAGGATTTCAGCGGCGGATTAGCCGAAATTAAAGCGCAGGTGGAAGCGAACAACGTGCGCTGGGATTTGGTGTCTCTCGACAAGCCGGACATTGTTCGTGGTTGTGCCGAAGGGTTATTAGAACCAGTGAACCCAAGTATTTTGCCTCCGGGCGCAGATGGAACACCAGCACAAGAGGATTTCATTGATGGTGCGATTCACGAGTGCGCAATCAATACCATCGTTGTGTCCACAGTATTAGCGGTGAACGAAGACGCGTTTAAAGGTAAGGTTTTGCCTAGCAAGTTGACCGATCTTTTTGACCTAAAAACTTTTCCAGGTCGACGTGCATTGCAAAAACAACCTCAGGGTAATCTTGAGTGGGCACTATTGGCTGATGGTGTAAAACCAGAAGAGGTCTACAGCCTGCTCGAAACCGAAGCGGGGCGTGAGCGTGCGTTTGCTAAGTTGGATACGATCAAATCAGAAGTGCTGTGGTGGACAACAGGTGCCCAGCCACCTCAAATGCTTGCTGACAAAGAAGTGGTGATCGCCTCGGCTTTTAACGGCCGAATTCACAATGCCCGTAAAGATGAGGGTCAACCATTTCGGATTATATGGGACCGTCAAATGGGTTACATGAATGGATGGGCGATACCTAAAGGGAGTGAGAACACAAAGCTTGCATTGGACTTCATTGCTTTTTCTTCAGGAACAAAACCATTAGCTGATCAAGCTAAGTACGTTGCCTATGGACCTACGCGTAAGTCGTCTTCGGCGGAGGTGAACCCAGACATTTTAGCGAACCTTCCTACCGCACCTCAAAACTTCCAAACCGCCTTCCTGATTAACGATGAATGGTGGTCAGACTACGCGGATGAACTCAATGAAGAGTTCAATACCTGGCTGCTTAACTAGGCGTTAATTTGTGTATGGGGCCGAGTTTTCATCCATAAGCGAGGTTCCGTACTTTTCCTCAACTGTATTTATGTTTTCGGAGAAATGATGAAAGTCATCGAAGCACAGCAAGTCGCGCAATGTTTAACAATGAATTCTCTTATTGAAACGATGCGTGAAATGTACTTGCGGCCAGCAACAATACCTCAACGCCGAGTCATGCCCTTAGAAGAGGGAGAATACGAGGCGTTTGCGCTACTTCCTGCTTGGAACCAGGAGTTAATTGCGGTGAAAGCCTTTACATATTTCCCGCATAACCCCGAGCAAGGCAAAGATACGCTTGCATCTAAGCTGCTTGTTTTTAGACGAAACGATGGTGAGCCGCTCGCACTCGTGGACGGTAAAGTTTTAACGTTTTGGCGCACCGCCGCAGCTTCTGCGTTGGCAGCGGACTATTTAGCGCGTCCCGATGCTGATCGTCTGTTGATCTGCGGAACGGGCAATCTTGCGCCTTATTTTGCGTGGGCATACGCTGCGGTTCGCCCACTTAAGCAGGTTTATATTTGGGGGCGTAACTCAGATAAAGCCGAGGCGACGGTAGATGCCATTGTGTCATCTTCAGAGTATCAGTCGCTTCCTGATGAGCGTCGGTTTCGCGTTTCAGTCGTAGAAAATGTGGACCACGTTATCAAACACGTTGATATCATCAGCTGTATTACCGCATCAGCAGAGCCTTTGTTTAATGGCGCAGACGTGCAGCCGGGCACCCATATTGATTTGGTCGGTAATCATGACTTGGACAAGCGTGAATGCGACTCTAAAGCAGTGCAACGAGCACAGGTGTATGTTGATAGCCGTATTAATGTATTAGCCGAAGCGGGCGATCTTCTCATTCCAATTCAAGAGGGCGTATTCACGTCAGACGATATCAAAGGGGAATTACCGCAGCTTTGCGCCCAACAAATCTCAGGACGTCAAAACGATGAGGTCATTACTTTATACAAATCAGTTGGCAGTGCTTTGGCTGATTTGGCCGCTGTAAAGGCGGTGTTGTTAGAAAATGGCATAGATAGCCATGTCTGAGCATTTTCGCTCGTTCATTTAAATTGCATACAATATACATATAAGGAAAGTAGTTCATGAAAATTGATTGGAAAGGTGTTTATCCGGCGGTCAGTACGCAATTTCGTCAAGATCAGTCAATCGACTTAGACGCAACGCAAACCGTTATAGACAACCAGATTAAAGATGGTGTGAATGGCATTATCTGCTTGGGTACCGTCGGTGAGAACTGTGCGTTGTACCCGGAGGAGAAACGCCAGGTCTTGCAAGCGGCAAAAGAAGTCGTAAATGGCCGTGTGCCTTTGATTGCTGGTACAGCAGAGTCTATTACCACAGCAGCTATTGATTACATGCAGGATGCGTACAAAATTGGTATCGATGGTTGTATGGTGATGCCTGCCATGGTTTACCGCACGTCTGAGAACGAAACGTTCGAATATTACCGCACGCTAGCAGAAGCAACGCCAGAAATGCCAATCATGATTTACAACAACCCGGTTGCTTATGGTGTCGATGTAAACCTCGATATCATGGCGAAACTGGCTGAGTTTGAAAGCATTGTAGCTATCAAAGAGTCGACCACTGATACTCGTCGTATCACCGAGCTTTACAATAAATTTGATGACCGATTTACCGTGTTCAGTGGTGTTGATGACATCGCTCTTGAATCATTGATGCTAGGTGCGACTGGCTGGATTTCTGGTTTAACCAACGCATTCCCAGAAGAGTCCGTCGCGATTTATAAACTGGCAAGCCAAGGTCGTTATGCTGAAGCGTTAGAAATCTACCGTTGGTTCTTACCGCTGCTGCGTTTAGACACCATTCCTACGTTGGTTCAGTGCATTAAACTGGCCGAGCAAGTCTGCGGACGTGGATCTGAACAAGTTCGTGCGCCACGCCAACTTTTACAAGGTGAAGAGCGTCAACAAGTCATTCAAATGGTTGAACATGCGTTAGAAACCCGCTTAGACCTATCCAAATACAATCTGTAATTGTGCTGTTTAGTAGAGCGTTAACTGACGCTCTACTCATTCGTAATATTCAAAAATGAGAAGAGGGAAGTCATGAGCACGGAAAACAAGGACTATGTCAGCTTTCAACACGTTAAGAAAACCTACGATGGCACGAATTTAGTGGTGAAAGACTTCAACTTAGATATTGCTCCTGGAGAGTTTGTTACTATGTTGGGGCCGTCAGGATCGGGCAAGACCACTTGCTTGATGATGCTAGCAGGCTTTGAAACCGCGACCGGTGGAGACATTTATATTGATGGCGTTCCTGTTAATCATCTCGCGCCGCACAAGCGCGATATTGGTATGGTGTTTCAAAACTATGCGTTGTTTCCACATATGACTATTGCTGAGAATCTTGCGTTTCCTTTGAAGGTGCGAAAACTCGACAGTGACACGATTCAAAGCAAAGTTCAGAGTGTATTAGAAATGGTCGAGCTTGAGCATGTTGCGACTCGATACCCAAAGCAGTTATCAGGTGGTCAACAACAGCGTGTTGCGCTAGCGCGAGCATTAGTGTTTGAACCTAAACTCGTGTTGATGGATGAGCCGCTAGGCGCATTAGATAAGCAGCTGCGTGAGCAAATGCAGATGGAGATTAAACATTTGCATGAAAAGCTTGGCATCACCATTTTGTATGTGACGCACGATCAAGACGAAGCTCTCACTATGTCCGACCGTATTGCGGTTTTTAATCACGGCGAAGTGCAACAACTCGCGACACCTACCGAGCTTTATGAATCTCCGAGTAATACGTTTGTTGCGCAGTTTATTGGAGAAAACAACCAACTCTCAGGTTTAGTCAAAGAGTGGAACGGAAAGTATTGCCAAGTGCTCGTTGGGAAAGAGTTATTTACTGCGAAACCTGTCAGAGTCTCTGAGCAAGGGCAGAGGACAACACTTTCCATTCGACCAGAAAAGATTGTTATTCAACCAGAGAAAGCGTCTTGTGAGAACCAAGTCTCAGGCGTCCTACGAGAATTGATTTATCACGGTGATCATTATCGTCTGGTCGTCGAAGTAGAGAGCGTTGGTCAATTCATCGTTAAAGTACCTAACGATAATCGTAAACACTTGCAGTTAACGCCTGGCTCAATTTGTCGTATTGGTTGGCAAAGTGAGGATTGCCATGCTCTTGATGGGACACAAACTCAAAGTAGCGAGGTAGCAGCATGAGTCGAGAGCTAACCGCATTAGATTCTGTATTGGAAATCGAACGTCAAGTTCATCAACAAGAAACCAATCTGAAAGCGCAGTTGCAAAAGGCAGAGCGCCGAAAAAAGCTTCGCTCCATTATGCTCACAACGCCATTGGTGTGTTTTATTCTGCTTACGTTTGCTTTTCCTATCCTCGACATGCTTTATCGAAGCGTGGATAACCGAGAAATATCCCTGTCACTACCACAAACTATTCAAGCCTTAGAAAGTTGGGATTATCAAGGTCAGCCTCATCAAGAAGTCATTGAGGCATTCTCTGTTGAAGTACTTGCGCTTTATCAAAGCAAAGAGCTACCGAAAATAGCCAACCGGATGAATATTGAAGAGTCTGGTATGCGCAGTTTACTCATGAAAACCGGCAGAAAGTTGTCTCGTTTGGCGTCGCTGCCGAGCTCGGTGACACAGTTGGCCAAGCTTGATAAGCGATGGACTAATCCTAAATATTGGGCGGCGTTTAAGAATCTTAGTGGCGCATTAACATTCAGTCATTATCTTGCTTCGCTAGACTTGCAAGTGAATGAGTTTGGAGACATTGAGCCCCAACCAGAAAAACGCCAAATATACGTCGACCTTTTCTTTAAAACTTTTTGGATGTCTATTTCAATCACCTTAATTTGTTTGGTGATGGCGTACCCCGTTGCTTACCTGCTTGCCAATTTACCTGATAAACGCGCGAACTTACTTTTAATCATTGTGCTGCTGCCGTTTTGGACGTCATTATTAGTCAGAACCACGTCTTGGATTGTTCTGCTGCAAAACCAAGGGGTCATTAATGATCTCCTTATTTGGTCGGGTTTTACTTCCGAGCGAATTCAGATGATTCACAATACCTTCGGAACGGTGGTGTCTATGGTTCACATTCTGCTGCCGTTTATGATCCTGCCTCTGTATAGCGTAATGAAAGGAATTAGCCCAACTTATTTCCGTGCTGCTCGTTCTCTAGGCGCGACGCCTTTCATTGCGTTCATCAAAGTTTATATGCCGCTTACGTTACCTGGGATAGGTGCGGGGGCCTTGCTCACTTTCATTCTTTCTATTGGTTTCTACATTACGCCCGCTTTGGTTGGTGGAAGAAGCGGACAGATGATATCCAATATGATTGCCTATCATATGCAGACATCACTGAACTGGGGGATGGCTGGCGCATTGGGTGGACTGCTTTTATTCGTTGTACTGGTTCTGTTTTATATGTTCAACCGTGTGGTTGGCATTAACAACCTTAAGGTAGGGGGATAACCATGGCATTACCAAACTATGCATCAAAAGTAGAGCGAGTCGCTTACGCAGGTTACTTAGTTTTTTGTGGGTTGGTGCTGTTCTTTTTAATCGCTCCAATTCTGACCATCATCCCGTTATCGTTTAATGCAACGCCTTACTTTACTTTTACCGAGGGGATGCTAAACCTTGATTCGGCAGCGTATTCTACTCGCTGGTATCAAGAAATGTTTACTAGTGATCAGTGGCTGTTGGCGCTGAAAAACAGCACGTTCATTGCTTTTATGGCGACACTCGTTGCAACAGGGCTAGGAACTCTGGCGGCGTTGGGTTTAGCCAGTAGTAATTTGCCTTTTCGTAATACCATTATGGCGCTGTTGATCTCACCCATGATCGTACCAGTCATTATCTCTGCTGCTGCGATGTACTTTTTCTACACACGCCTTGGCTTATCACAAACTTATCTAGGCGTCATTTTGGCACACGCCGCGTTAGGTACGCCTTTTGTTGTCATTACCGTTACTGCGACCTTAAGCGGCTTTGATCATAGCCTGGTAAAAGCGGCGGCTAGCTTAGGAGCAAACCCTGTTTATACTTTCAGACACATTACCTTTCCGCTGATTCGTCCGGGGATGATTTCTGGCGGCTTGTTTGCCTTTGGCATCTCGTTCGACGAGGTTGTGGTGGCGTTATTCCTGACTGGGGCAGAACAAAAAACCGTTCCGAGGCAGATGTGGTCAGGAATTCGAGAGCAAATTAGTCCGACCATATTGGCGGTCGCTACGTTGTTGATTTTTATGTCGGTGTGTTTGCTCGTGACATTAGAAGTTTTACGTAGACGTAATGTACGCATTAGAGGCATTCAAGAATAACCAGACTTTTTCTTTGTTGGTCACTTTGCACTTTTGTTTAGGGGCACCTCAATTTTTGAACAAATGCGCCTCATTGTAGGCGCTTTTCTTTTGTGTTTGTCGTCAGCGATGACTGACATATCACTCTTGTAGCTTAATGCCAGCTTGCTCGAAACGTGCCAAAGGCGACTTGTTCGATTGCTGATACCAACTAGCTGGCATGTTTGGTTTAAGTTGGGCTTTTTCTTCCTTGCTAATCACAACATAGTGCAAAAACGCATCAAGTGTAGTTCCCATCACGTCAAACGTCATTTCCCCGTCTTTGCTGATGGCTTTCAATAACCCAACGACGGCTTCCTCAGGGACTAACGATTCAACCACCGCCTTTTTTCGCTCTTTTATTGATGTTGAAGCGGGCAGGTTTGCACGTGCCGTCTCCCAGCAAACTTTGTTGGTTTTACTGATAAGGTTGTGCTTGTAGCAGTAGTAACTGAATAAAAAGCGTGGCAGGTTTTGCCAGCGTTCGGCTTGGACTTCTAACCAAAGATGTTGTAGCTCGATATCAGCGTCGGTCATAGGAGTTGTTTAGCAAAAAGAAAAGAAACCATTTTATAGCTTTTGTGAGGAGCAATAAAAGGTATTTGAATGGAAAGATAAACAACTAGTTGATAAATATTACTAAAGCAAATCGATTTCTGGCAAGCTCGTACAACGGCAACTCGAGTACCAAAAACTGATACCGCCACATCTGGTTGATAACAAAATGTTTCTTCTTGTCTTGCGAGTAGATTATATGGAGATGCTCTTGCAGTAATAAGGGCAGTGGCGATGCAAAAGACGTAATGCATCTAAGGAAAACTCAATATAGAAGAAATTAGATGGAACTGAAGATTTTGAGTGTCGCGATTGCGACAACATTAACCAGCACTGGCGTATTTGCGTTAAGCGAGCCAGTTTCTCAAGTTACAGAGCAACATGCACATTCGGTTCATACACACGGTGTTGAATCCAATCGAGTTGAATACCAACCAACCGCAACTCTCCCAATTCAGCCCTCTAAGGCAACTCGAGTACAGTCACTTGAAAGCCTTGATGAGTCGAGCACTGCTTGTGATTTGGAGCTATTGGTTACCGAAAGCAGTAACCAATTGATCAGCGAAATTTTAAGTCAGGGCGCGACGTGTGTGAACCAGTTATTCTCTGCTGAAAGTCGGATTCAAGAGTCGGTATTTAGCTCCGATCATATGTACAACATCGCTAAGCACACTACGACATTGGCGAAGGGTTATACGGGTGGCGGGAGCGATGAACTCGAAACGTTGTTCTTATACTTACGCGCGGGTTATTACGCCGAGTTTTACAATGACAACATCTCATTTATTGAATGGGTCACCCCAGCGGTGAAAGAATCAGTGGATGCGTTTGTTAACAACGCAAATTTCTACGAGAACAGCGATCGTCACGGCAAAGTGCTTAGTGAGGTCATCATCACTATGGATAGTGCGGGCTTGCAGCACGCGTACTTACCGCAAGTGACCCAGTGGCTTACACGTTGGAATGATCAATACGCCCAGCACTGGTATATGCGCAATGCAGTTAACGGTGTTTTCACTATTTTGTTTGGTGGGCAGTGGAACGAGCAATTTGTGCAAATAATTGGCAACCAAACGGACCTTGCCAAAGCTTTAGGCGATTTTGCTCTAAGGGCGTCATCAATCGGTGCTGAAGATGAGTTTATGGCCGCGAATGCGGGGCGAGAGATTGGGCGTCTGACCAAGTATACGGGTAACGCGAGTTCTGTGGTGAAGAGTCAGCTAAGTCGAATCTTTGAACAGTATGAAATGTATGGTCGGGGTGACGCGGTTTGGCTTGCGGCGGCAGACACCGCCTCATATTACGCAGATTGTAGTGAGTTCGGAATTTGTAATTTCGAAACTGAGCTAAAAGGCTTGGTGCTATCGCAAACTTATACTTGTAGTCCGACAATTCGAATATTGTCCCAGAATATGACGCAAGAGCAACACGCGGCCGCATGTTCTAAAATGGGCTACGAAGAGGGTTACTTTCATCAGTCATTAGAAACTGGTGAACAGCCAGTAAAAGATGACCACAATACTCAGCTCCAAGTCAATATCTTCGATTCAAGCACCGATTATGGTAAGTACGCAGGGCCAATTTTCGATATTAGTACTGACAATGGCGGTATGTACTTGGAGGGCGAACCTTCCCAGCCGGGGAATATTCCCAACTTTATTGCTTATGAAGCCTCTTATGCGAACGCGGATCACTTTGTCTGGAACTTAGAGCACGAATACGTGCATTACTTAGATGGTCGATTTGATCTCTATGGAGGGTTTAGTCATCCAACTGAAAAAATAGTGTGGTGGAGTGAAGGCATTGCAGAGTATGTCGCTCAAGAAAATGACAACCAAGCAGCACTTGAGACGATTTTAGACGGCTCGACGTATACCTTAAGTGAGATTTTCGAGACTACTTATGATGGGTTTGATGTCGATCGAATTTATCGTTGGGGGTACTTAGCTGTACGTTTTATGTTTGAAAATCATAAAGATGACGTAAACCAAATGCTGGTGGAAACACGCCAAGGGAATTGGAGCAATTACAAGGCCACGATCACCCAATGGGCGAATTTGTATCAAAGTGAGTTTGAGCAGTGGCAGCAAGCCCTTGTCTCAAATGGTGCACCTAATGCAGTCATAACCGCAAACAGTAAGGGGAAAGTCGGTGAAAGCATTACATTTAGCAGTGAAAACAGTACAGACCCAAACGGGAAGATCGTCAGCGTCTTATGGGACTTCGGTGATGGCTCGACAAGTACACAAACCAAGCCGACGCACCAATATGGGAGTGAAGGGGAGTATTCGGTCAGTCTAAGTGTTACAGACAGTGAAGGCTTGACGGCAACCGCCACTCATAGTGTTTTTATCTCAACGTTGGGCGGTAATGACACATTGCCACAAGACTGCGCGGTGCAAAGTAAAGTAAGCGGTGGACGCCTAACAGCAGGAGAGCCTGTTTGCTTGGCAAATCAACAAACCATTTGGCTGAGCGTGCCAGCGGTGAATGAGAGCTCAAATCTGGCGATAACGACGGGGAACGGTACGGGCAACCTAAAGCTTGAATACAGTAACTCTGGTTGGCCGGATGGTACTAATCTTCACGGGTGGTCAGATAATATTGGTAATGGAGAGTGTATTACGTTGTCAAATCAGAGTAACTACTGGGGCTACGTTAAAGTCTCTGGTGACTTTGAGAATGCCGCCATCGTCGTTGATTTTGATGCTCAGAAGTGTCGTCAGTAGGGCAATTTAACTACGTCATTTAAACTAAGTGGAGCGCCTCGCTAACATCGCGGGGCGTTTTTGTTTTTACGCCGTTATCTCTATAAAAAAAACCAGCCCGAAGGCTGGCAAACAAGGAGTTTGAGATGAAAATGAAAACGTTATAAAACTTGCTGATATCCTATTTCTCAATAAGTTGGGTTGTGCTTTGCAGCCAGTTTTTATCTTGCGCATCAAGAAAAGGGCTAAGCGCCTGATAGACACGTGAATGGTAATGATTAAGCCAGTCTAGCTCTGCTTGATCTAGCATTGATAAATCAAGGGCGTTGGTCGCAATGGGAGCAAGAGTGATGGTCTCAAAACCGTAGAACGTGCCGAACTCATTTTGTTCTACTTCTACAACTTTAAGAATGTTCTCTATTCTTACCCCGTACTCACCTTCGCGATAAACGCCTGGTTCATTAGTAATGACCATACCTGGTTTTAGCTCAACCTCGTGGTGGCTTTGCGAGAAATTTTGTGGGCCTTCGTGAACATTCAAGCAAATGCCTACGCCGTGTCCAGTGCCGCACTTGTAATCAATACCATGTTGCCATAAGACGCCACGCGCCATGATATCAAGATTGGCACCCGTAGAGCCTTTCATGAATCGAGTCTGAGTCAGTCGGATGACCGCTTTGAGCACCAAGGTATAATCTTTGCGCTGCTTAACGGTCGGTGACCCGAAGTGGAAAGTACGGGTGATGTCTGTTGTCCCGCCAAGGTATTGACCACCAGAATCGACGAGAAAGAAGTTGCTTTCATTGACTACTGCATTGCTTTCTTCATCGGCGGCATAATGCATTTTTGCCCCGTGAGCTGCGAAGCCTGCAATAGTGCGGAAACTGTCACTTACATAATGTCGGGTTTGACGGCGATAGTGATTCAGTTGTGCCTCAGCAGACAATTCTGTAACGAGTCCGCTTGGAACTTGCTCTTCTAGCCAGTTCATAAACCTTACTATTGCCACACCATCATCCGTTAATGTCTGCTCTAGGCTAGTTAGTTCGGTCGCATTTTTTATGGCCTTCATTGCCGTTACAGGGCAAGCCATTGGTTTTAGATTCACATTCTGTTCAATCGAACTCACCAATAAGCTGTCTGTGTGGGTCGGGCTAAAAGCGATCGATAATCCCTCACATTGCTGATTCAAATACTGACTTACGTAGTTGTAATGGCGAATGTGTACACTCTGCTCGGTCAACGACTTTTCAACGTCTTGAGGCAGTTTGGCTTTATCAATAAACAGTGTCGCAAGTGATTGCTCTACGATTAGATAAGCTTCAGAAACTGGGCAATAATTCGTATCACCACCTCGAATATTCATTGTCCACATGACATCATCTAGCGTTGACACTAATAAGCTATCTACTTGGTTCTCGGTTAACCAAGAACGGATTCTCGCTAACTTATTTTCTGTGTCAACGCCAGCAAAAGCGGTGGGATGCTCGAATACGGGTGCACTTGGGCGAGGTGGTCTTTCAAGCCAAATCGGTGCGAGTAAATCCAGGTCGAGAATGATCTTAATGTTTTTCGCTTCAAAGGCTTGTTTGAGGCCTTGATAATAAGCGTAACTGATGGCGCGCCCGTCAACCGCGATAATACTGTTTTCAGGGAGCGTAGTAGCTAGCCATTTGGCAATTGTCGGCGTTTCTGGTTGTTTGGCTTTAAACAGTTCAAGTCCTGTGCCGTGTAACTGTTCTTCAGCTTGAATATAGTAACGACCATCAGTCCACAGGCCACCACCTTGTTGGGTAATGACGACATCGCCTGCTGAGCCGGTAAAACCTGAAATCCAGCTTCGCGCTAACCAATGATCCGCTGAGTATTCACTGTTATGTGGGTCATTGTTGGTTACGATATATGCAGACACGTTGTGAAAGGACATTGCCTCACGCAATAACGTAAGGCGTTGGTTTACTGAGTTAGTATTGTTCATTAAATGGTTCCTAAAGTCATATTTGAGCAATAGATATGATGCTGCTCCGAGCCTGTTTTTATTGGGTTCTGTTGCCCGCATACTTCTGTGGCTTCTGGGCATCGAGTACGAAAAACGCAACCGCTCGGTGGGTTAAGTGGAGAAGGAAGATCGCCGGGCAATAGTTGTATTTCACGGTCACGTGCTAATTGCGGATTAGCTATCGGGACAGCAGATAACAGTGCTTTGGTGTAGGGGTGTTGAGCATCATCAAATACTTGATCGTAACGTCCTACTTCCATAGGTTTACCAAGATACATCACCATAACGCGGTCGCTGATATGGCGCACCACGCTTAAGTCGTGCGCAATCATCACCAGTGTTAACCCCATTTCTTGTTTAAGATCGTCTAGAAGATTGATGACCTGAGCTTGTATGGAGACATCTAGCGCACTAACAGGTTCATCACACACGACCAAATCTGGATTAAGAATTAACGCTCTGGCAATGCCCACACGCTGGCATTGACCTCCGGAAAATTCATGTGGATAGCGGTTTCGCTGGCTCGCCAAGAGACCCACTTTATCCATCATAGCGATGACACGCTTTTCTACCTCTGCCCGTTTAAGTTGTGGCTCGTGGGTGAGCAGTGGTTCGGCGATGCATTCTGAGATGGTTAATCTCGGATTCAAACAAGCGGATGGGTCTTGAAACACCATCTGAAATTCTCTACGTCGAGAGGAGAGCTCTTTCTTACTAAACCCGCGCATGTCTTGACCTTTCCAAGTCAACTCGCCATTTGTAGGTTCAATTAAGCGAAGTAAGGCGCGTGCAAGCGTTGATTTTCCGCAGCCTGATTCCCCCACAATGCCAAGTGTTTCGCCTCGATAAACATCTAAGTCGATACCATTGACCGCTTTCACGATTTTACGTCGACTTGGAATAAGGTGACGCGAAACAGGAAAGTGGACGTTTAAATCACGAGCAGACATGAGGACTTCTTTTTTATTCATAACGCCTCCTTAAGCTTTTATTTGAATAGGAGTGATAACACTGGGTGCGTTAACGTGACAGGCAATGGACTGGCTCGTGTTTAATGGAGAAAACCGTGGGGTTTCGTATTGGCAACGCGTCTCTCGATGCTCGCACCGCTCTCTAAACGGACACCCTTGATGGTTAATCAACGCACTTGGTGGGTTACCTGGGATGGTTGGTAAACGTGGCATATCTTCAGTGATAGAAGGAATAGCCTTTAGCAGGCCTTGAGTATAGGGGTGCGCAGGTTGAGCGAACAATGTCTCGGTATCTGATTGCTCCATTTTTTGACCACCATACATGACCAATACGCGATCACACATCTCGGCGACGACGCCCATGTCGTGAGTGATCAGTAAAATAGCCGTGTTGAACTCTTGTTGTAAGTCTCGTAATAGCGTCAAAATTTGAGCCTGAACGGTTACATCTAACGCGGTGGTTGGTTCGTCTGCAATTAACAGCTCGGGCTTACACAACAACGCCATCGCTATCATGATTCGCTGACGCATTCCGCCAGATAGCTCGTGAGGGTATTGATTCATCCGAGTTTCGGGAGAGGGAATACGCACCGCATCCAACATGTGAATCGATTCAACTTTTGCTTGTTTTCGGCTCATTCCTTTATGAATCATGAGAACTTCACAAAGCTGTTTGCCAATTTTCATGAATGGATTGAGTGACGTCATCGGATCTTGAAAGATCATTCCGATTTTCTCTGCACGGATGCGGTTGAGCTGCTTTTTAGACATCGCGAGTAAATCATCACCGTGGAACATCGCGCTGCCAGACACGGCGCCGTTGTCCGCGGTTAACCCCATTAATGCGAAAACAGACTGGCTTTTTCCCGAACCTGATTCCCCAACAATCCCAAGAGTTTCGCCCGCTTTAATCGAGTAGGAGAGATTACTGACCGCTTGCACTTGCCCATCTGGCGTATCGAAGCGCACGTTCATGTTTTCAATAGATAGCATGGGTTTGTCCTTATCGGTCTTTCGGGTCAAGAGCATCACGTAAGCCATCGCCGATGAAGTTAAAACAAAAGAGGGTGGCAACTAAAAACAGAGATGGAAAAAGCAGCATCCACAATGCAACGTCAATCGTTTTTGCGCCTTCGGAAATTAGGATTCCCCAGCTCGTGTCGGGTGGTTGAACACCAAGCCCTAAGAAGCTTAAAAACGATTCGAACATAATGAATCCTGGTACCATTAAGGAGGAATAAACCATCACGATCCCAAGCACATTAGGCAGAACATGGCGTCGGACAATTGTCAATTTAGAAACCCCAATAGAGTGCGCGGCTTCGATGAACTCTCGCTTTTTGAGACCGAAGGTGACACCACGTACAACACGAGCAATGCCCAACCAAGATACCATTCCGATCACGATAAAAATCAGATAGATGTTATTGCCAAAAAGGGTAACGAACAGGATAACCATAAACATAAATGGTACCGAATCGAGCACCTCAATAATGCGCATCATTACGCTGTCGACAACGCCACCAAGATAGCCGGAAATACTTCCCCAAATCGTACCAATAACAACGGCGACTAAGGCCCCAACAAAACCCACCAAAATAGAGAGCCTGCCGCCTTGCATCGTGCGAGCAAAGACATCTTGCCCGAGGTCATCAGTACCAAAGTAATGGCCACTGCTCAGTGAAGGTCTCCCTAGCTCGTATGGATCGATGAGCACTTCCCAGTCAATTTCATCATGGCCAAAAGCGGCAAGAGAGGGGCCGAAGGTGATGCATAAGGTAATGAACGCCAAAACATACACTGATGTCATCGCGGCTCTGTTTTTACGAAATCGAGTCCATGCATCCTGCCAAAGACTGCGACCTTCGACGGCTTCAATATTGTCGACGACTTGATCTTGAAGAGCTTGTGTATCCAGTTTTTTGATCGTTAACATGCCGGACTCCTAAACGCGTATACGAGGGTCGATAATCGTATATAGCAAGTCGACCACAAGGTTAAAGAAGATAGTGAGTGAAGCGACAATCAGAGTAATGCCCATTACTAGGCCGTAGTCGCGGTTGAGAGCCCCAGATACAAAGTGTTGTCCCATGCCACCTGTACCAAAGAAGATGTCGATAATCACCGAGCCTGTCACGACAGACACAAACGCAGGGCCGAGCATCGCAACGACGGGAATCAAGGATGGTCGCAAAGCGTGATGGAATAAAATGTAGGTTGTGGACAAACCTTTGGCTTTTGCCGTTCGAATGTATGGTTGGTTGAGCGTTTCAATCATTGCGCCACGCATGACGCGTGCAATACTCGCAATGGAGCCAATCGCCAGGCTGAGCACGGGAAGAACAAGAAAAGCCAGCTTTCCTCCTTCCCAACCACCAGCAGGGAACCAGCCGAGCTGAATAGCGAAGATCATGACTAAAACTGGAGCAAGCACGAAAGCCGGAACCACAACTCCAGTCATCGAAAGTGTCATCAGGCCGTAATCTAGGCGGCTATTTCGGTTCAATGCCGCAATGGTGCCAAGCAACATGCCAAGTGGAACGGAAATACAAAAGGAGAGTACGCCTAATACTGCTGAAACTGGCCATGATTGTGCGACGAGCTGTGTAACACTGAAGTCTTGATAAACGAAGCTCGGACCGAGATCTCCTTGTATGAAATTACCAATGTAAATCCAAAACTGAGTAAGGAAGGGCTGGTCCAAATGGAATTTTGCTTCGATATTCGCACGTACCACCTCTGGCATAGGCCGTTCCATATCAAATGGCCCCCCTGGTGCAATGTGCATCAGCCAAAATGATACGAGTGCGATGAATAGAAGCGTGGGGATAGCGATAGCTAATCGCTTAACAATGTACCAAATCATGATCCATCATCCTTTGGTCATCCGAAATCACTTCGAACGGTTATGAATAAAAAATGGTCTGAGCTCAGGTTGCCTTCTCCACCGAGAGATATGAGGAACGGCAAATAAACATTGAACTTGCCGACTCAGACCGAAAACATGCTTTTAGTGGGCTTTTACATAGATATTCTTGCGGTAGTACGACGACTCAGGGTTTGTCAGTTCGTAGCCGCCTACGTAAGGCTTGATGAGGTATTGATCGTTACCCGGACGATAAATAGGAATAATGGCCATGTCTTCAATCAGCATGCTTTCTGCTTGTAGATACAGTTCTGATGGGTTGCTCATGGTCTTTGAGCGAGCCATTAACTCGTCGTATTGCGGGTTGTTATAACGAGAATCGTTGTACTCGCCACTAGAAACGAAGATATCCAACCATGTAGAGGCTTCATTGTAGTCGGCCGTCCAGCCGCCGCGAGTAATGTCGGTTGGCTCTTTAAGTGCGTAGAACACTTTCGGTTCTAGCTGTTTTATCGTGACTTGCGCACCCAATCGGCTTTTCCACATGCCTGCCATGGTTGTTGCCATTTTTACGTCCATCGAGAAAGTTGGTACGGTAAACGTTAACTTAAGCGGATTGCTTTTATCGTATCCAGCTTCTGACAGTAATTGCTGCGCTTTTTCGATACGTTTATGGCGGTTCCAAGTTGCGAACTCAGGAGTGTGAGATTTAAAACCATCTGTTTGAGGGGGCACAAGGGTATACATTGGAACCCCACCGTTTCTCAAGATAGCACTCGTTAACAGTTGACGGTCAATGGCATATGAGAGGGCTTTACGGACCCGCACGTCTTTTGTTGGTCCTTGTTGAGTGTTGAGGTAATAGAATGTGGAACCAAGAGACGCACTGGTGCTTGCCACTTCTTGTGGGCGTTGTTGAATTAACTTTTTCTTCTGAGCGGCAGGAATGGAAACTGCTTGGTCTATCTCACCGGCTAGGTAGCGGTTTAGCACTACATTTGCATCACCAATTGGTAGCCAGGTGACTTTTTCCAGCACTACATTGCTTGCGTCCCAATAATGTGGGTTTTTAACCATCACTAGTTTTTCGTTAACTTTCCATTCAGAGACAGTAAACGCCCCATTTGTAACGATATGCTCAGGCTGGGTCCAACGGTTGCCATGTTTTTCAACGGTCGCTTTATGAACGGGTGCAAGCACTGGATGACTTAATAGTTTCGTAAAGAAGGGAATCGGCTCTTCGAGTGTTACCTGGAACGTTGTTTCATCCAGCGCCTTCACGCCCAAAGACTCGGGTTCTGCTTCGCCCTTCATAATGGCTTGTGAGTTTGCGATATTTGGAATGGCCGCAAACCAAGCGTACGGTGAAGCAGTGCTCGGATTCAGTAAGCGTTGCCAGCTGTAGACAAAATCTTGCGCAGTGACCGTTTCGCCATTTGACCATTTTGCATCACGTAAGTGGAAGGTATAAACCGTATTGTTGTCATTGACTGACCAAGACTCAGCAACACCAGGAATGGTTTTACCTTGCTTATCTTGAATTACCAGGCCTTCAAATAGGTCTCGACCGAGATTAAAAGCGGGCTCTGCGGCTTGCTTGGCTGGGTCAATAGAAGTAACTTCAGCCCCATTGTTTAGCGTAATTTCTTGTGTCTCATCGAGGGTCACACCTGCGGGATACGGCGCGGCATAGCTTGATGTTGCCAGTATTGGGCTCATCATCGATGCTAACAGAAGCAACTTAGGTAATTTCATCCTTGTCTCACTCTTTTCATCCTGAAAGATGCTAGAAATGTATATTGTATAAATTGTCCACACAATCGAGTTTTAACAATGTTGTAACAGGGTGCCAAATGTTGGGCTATTTGGTATCAAAAAGTGAGCTGGGGGGATTGATATGGAGCTGGTGCTAAGTCTGCATTACGGGGTAGGCTTTGTTTCGCGCAAATAAAAAATCCCCTTCAAGCGCGCGCTAAAAGGGGAGGGTAGTTCGTCTGCTCTTCAAAAGGTACGACGTTAACTGACTAGGAAATGTTTTACGAACTCAGTGATTTTGACCATATCACTTACCGCGATAAACTCTTCTGTCGTGTGTACTTTTGCCATGCCAGTTGAAAGATTGACCGTTGTGAGACCTTTCTTGTTAAAGTTGTTAGCATCGCTACCGCCGCCAGTGCCTTTTGTGAAAGCCTCAATTCCCAACTCTGCAAACGCCGCTTTTATAGCGCTAACGTGTGGGTGGTTTTCTTCAATAACAAATGCATCGTAGGCTCGGCTAGATTCAATGTCGACTTCTGCACTGTGTTTTTCACAGACAGACTCTAATGTTGAGATCATATGATTGACCTGAGCATCTAGTTTATCGCCATTCAGGGAGCGTGCTTCCGCCACGATTCTTAATTCAGGCATAACAATGTTTGTGGCCTGACCGCCGTTAACCATACCGATGTTGGCTGTCGTTTCTTCGTCGATGCGAAGCAGCTTCATTTGGTTGATGGCATCTGCCGCCACCATGATCGCACTGATGCCTTCTTCTGGCGCAAGCCCTGCATGTGCTGGTCGACCTTTGATTGTTGCCACGATTTTTTGCTGGCCTGGGGCTGCGGTCACAATAGTGCCAATAGGACCACCCGTATCTAACACGATTGCTTCCGTTGAAGTGACGTGTGACATATCGAAGTATTGTGAACCGAATAAACCGCCTTCTTCATACACGGTGAAAGCAAGTTCTAACGTTTTGTGCTCACGGTTTTCCGCTTGAATACAACGAACGGCTTCCATGATTGCAGCAATACCAGATTTATCATCGCCACCAAGAATCGTATTGCCTTTTGAACGGATAATGCCGTCTTCGATGATTGGCTCAATGCCAATACCTGGAGTGACCGTATCCATATGACAGCTCATTAGGATAGAGCCGTCTTTTTTGCCGTCTAAACGGGCGTACAAGTTAAAACCGTTAGAAATGTGCTCAGGCACTGGAAGCTTGTGCACGGTAAAGCCTAGCTCGCCTAGCTGTTCTGCCAGTGTTTCTGCAATTTGTTTTTCGTTTTTTGATTCGCTGTCGATACGTACTAGTTGGCAAAAGTGTTCAACTAGGCGTTCTTGATTGATGTGTGTCATTAGATGTCTCTTTTTCTGATCGAGCGTGAAGCACTGTGGCTAGGGCTCGATAGGGAACAGAGCACCACTTATGGCACAGTTACTTTTGAATAAAACTGAGGTGAATCAATAAAGGGGTATCCATGACACGATTCTGACCGATGAGTCTTTCGAACTGTATGAAGCGTCACGAAACATTACTTTTGATGTTTTGCAGGATCAAATGAATAAATCGGATAGAGATAGGGTGCAATAGACTTTCCATCCCCTTTTACTTTTTGAGCTACGTTGCCAAGATAAAATGCCAAGGTAACAACTTGTTTACATTTTGTGTATTGGCGTAAAGCCGAAAATATCAATCTAATATATTGAAAATAAGCAGTTTGTTTGATGTTCACGAAAGTGGGTTCGATGCGCTTCCTGTGTGTAACATATATTTTACAATTATGCGTAAAAATCGCCAAGGTAAAGATTTCTCCCCACGTATTCCAATTTCTCAAGACCTGCGCCAAGTTAGAAAAATAAGTCCAAACAAAAGCTACAGAGACAAGGAGAAAGTCATGGTTGATGCATATAACCCACTAGGAACAGACGGATTTGAGTTTGTTGAATATACCGCTGCTGACAACAAAGGCATTCAACAGCTTAAAGATCTGTTTATATCGTTAGGTTTTGCGGAAATTGCAAAGCATCGCTCAAAAGAAGCGTGGTTATATCGACAAGGTGACATTAGCTTTATTGTGAATGCGCAGCCGCATAGCCAAGCTGAGGGATTCGCCAAAGTTCACGGTCCGTCGGTTTGTGGCATGGCATTTCGTGTGAAAGACGCCACCGTTGCTCTGGCGCATGCGTTAGAGAATGGCGGTAAAGAATATAAAACGGAAATTGGGCCGATGGAGCTTAGCATTCCTGCTATTTATGGCATCGGTGAAAGCTTGCTTTATTTTGTCGATCGTTATGGAAAGCAGAGCATTTATGATGTCGATTTTCGTTTTTATGATGATGCTGATGAGCGTTTATCAAAAGCGAATGTTGGTCTTTACGAAATCGACCACTTAACGCACAACGTTAAGCAAGGCAACATGGATGTCTGGTCTGGTTTCTATGAGCGCATTGGTAACTTCCGCGAAATTCGTTATTTCGATATCGAAGGTAAGCTGACTGGTCTTGTCAGCCGCGCGATGACCGCACCTTGCGGCAAAATCCGAATTCCTATCAATGAGTCGTCAGATGATAAATCACAGATTGAAGAGTTTATCCGTGAATACAATGGCGAAGGCATTCAACACATCGCATTGACCACAGACGACATCTACGAAACGGTCAAAACATTGCGTGAGCGAGGCATGGACTTTATGCCAACGCCAGATACTTATTACGAGAAAGTCGATCAGCGTGTTGAAGGCCATGGTGAAGATGTAAGCAAGCTTCGTGATTTGCAGATTCTTATTGATGGTGCGCCAACGAAAGATGGCATCTTGTTACAAATCTTTACTCAAACCGTTATCGGCCCTGTGTTCTTCGAAATCATCCAACGTAAAGGCAATGAAGGCTTTGGCGAGGGTAACTTCAAAGCGTTGTTTGAATCGATAGAAGAAGACCAAATTCGCCGAGGAGTATTGAGCGATGCATAAATGGATCACATTCCCTCACCGGGAGGGAGTGTGCTCTAAACAAGCGCATGCTGACTTCCCGGAAGAGGCAATTTATGAACGTGAGGCAGGTCGAAGTGGCTTCTTCGGCCCCGCAACACATTTTCATCATCAACATGCCCCAACGGGATGGTCTGAGTGGGAGGGCGAGCTACGTCCACGAGCGTTCGATTTTAATTTAGTCGAGAAAGCCAGCCATATTACCCCTTGGGCAGTCCCGCATCTATTACACAACGCGAATTGTAAAGTTCGTGTTTGGCGTATGGATGAAAAAATGGACTTCTTGGTGAGAAATGCGGATGGCGACGAACTGCTATTCATCCACCAAGGTACGGCGGATCTGTATTGTGATTATGGTCATTTGAAAGTGAGCGAAGGGGATTATGTCATGATCCCACGCTCAACGAGCTGGCGTTTAGAACCAAGCGAGCCGATGTTCATTTTGATGATCGAAAACACCGATGCGGCCTATACATTGCCCGAAAAAGGCATGGTTGGAAACCACGCGGTGTTTGATCCAGCGGTTTTGGAAACGCCGTCGATCAACGATCATTTCCGTGCTCAATATTCTGAGAATCAAACACAGGTTCAGGTGAAACGCCACGATAAAGTCAGTGTTATCACTTACCCATTCAACCCGTTGGATGCGATTGGCTGGCATGGTGATTTGGCGGTAGTAAAAGTGAACTGGCGTGATATTCGTCCACTTATGTCACATCGTTACCACTTACCACCTTCTGCACATACTACATTTGTAGGAGCAGGATTTGTGGTGTGTACCTTTGTTCCTCGTCCAATTGAAAGTGATCCTGGAGCGCTCAAAGTACCGTTCTACCACAACAATGACGATTATGACGAAGTCTTGTTCTACCATGCAGGTGACTTCTTTAGTCGTGACAACATTGAAGCGGGTATGGTGACATTCCATCCAGCAGGATTTACACATGGCCCTCACCCGAAAGCTTTCAAAGCAGGGCGAGAGCATAAGAAGACTTTTACCGACGAAGTCGCGGTCATGATTGATACGCGTCACGCACTTCAGTTTTCGGATGAGCTGGAAAAAGTAGAAAACAAAGAATACGTCTATAGCTGGCAAGAGAAGTAAGAGGCAAGGATGAAATTAGCAACCAAGAAAAATGGCACTCGTGACGGTTTGTTGATGGTCGTGAGCAAAGACTTAACGCGCTGCGTACCAGCGACAGAAATTTTCCACCCCATGAACTTAGCACCGACGATGCAGGTGGCGCTTGATAACTGGGATACGCTAGCACCACAACTGGAAGAGCTATACGTTGCACTGAACAATGGCACGGTTGCAGGGTATGAAGAGTTTGAAGCGCACTACTGTGAGTCTCCGCTTCCTCGCGCTTATCAGTGGGCTGATGGCAGTGCTTACGTAAACCACGTTGAGTTGGTTCGAAAGGCTCGCGGCGCTGAAATGCCAGAGAGTTTTTGGACGGATCCGCTGATGTACCAAGGAGGCTCTGATGCCTTTATTGGTCCTTGTGACAACATCGAGTTTGCCAGTGATGAATGGGGTATTGATTTCGAAGGCGAAGTTGCTGTGGTAACTGGTGACGTACCAATGGGCGCAAGTGTTGCAGAGGCTCAGGAGTCGATTCGTTTGATCATGCTGGTGAATGATGTCTCACTGCGTGGACTAATTCCCGCAGAGTTAGCCAAAGGGTTTGGCTTTTTCCAATCTAAACCTTCTTCTGCGTTTTCTCCTGTGGCAGTAACACCTGACGAACTAGGCGATGCGTGGTACGAAAACAAAGTGCATTTACCACTGGTCTCGACATACAACCACAAGCCGTTTGGTCGCCCAAATGCGGGTATCGATATGACGTTTGATTTTGCAGACTTAATTGTTCATGCGACTAAAACGCGCCCGCTATCTGCGGGGGCGATTATTGGTTCTGGCACGGTATCTAATAAGCAAGGCACCGAACATGGCACTTCGATTGAGGAGGGTGGCGTTGGCTATTCATGTATCGCGGAAGTTCGCATGATTGAAACCATTCGTGATGGTAAACCGTCGACTAACTTCATGTCGTTTGGCGACTCAATCAAACTGGAAATGTTCGATGCGGATGGCAACAACATCTTTGGCTCGATTGACCAACAAGTTAGCCAATATCTCAAGCATTAAGAGCGCCAGTTGGGAGACGATATGAGCGATAGCATGGTTTTGTACGGATATTGGCGGTCTTCAGCGGCGTATCGTGTGCGTATTTGTTTGAATCTTAAAGAGTTATCGTATGATTCAAAATCGGTACACTTGGTGCGCAATGGTGGTGAACAACACAGTGACGAGTACCATGAGTTAAACGCTTCTGAACTGGTTCCTGTGCTGGTGGATGGGGAGGTTCAGTTAACCCAGTCACTGGCCATCATTCAATACTTAGAAGAACACTATCCGGATGTCACTGTGATCCCCGAGCAAACACCACTTCGATATCAAGCACTGGCTTTGGCTCAGGATATTGCAATGGAGATTCATCCTCTGAATAACTTAAGAGTTCTACAGTATTTAGAGGGGGAGTTAGCTTGCGAGCCAGAGCGCAAAGTCGCTTGGATTCATCACTGGATCCACAAAGGTTTTGCAGCATTAGAAGAGAAACTTCAGAAGCATCGTAAACTAAATGGTGATTGTAAGTTTAGCCTGACAAGCTCGCCATCTATTGTCGATATTTGTCTGGTACCACAATTTTATAACGCACAACGCTTTGGTGTAGATACTTCTCTTTATCCAACCATTAACGCGGTTGTGCAGTCATGCAATCAAATGCCTGCTTTTATTGATGCGATGCCAGAGAATCAGCCAGACGCTAATAGTTGATTCTTAGCATCATAATGTATTAACAAAAATTTAAACGAGCCAATCCAAGTGTGTGATTGGCTCGTTTTTATTGGGGAGTCAAATTTTCTGTATCACGCTATAGTAGTGGCTCCTCAAAATTGCGAGGTTTTGTTGCTCTGCATAGCATTTCCATTTACGCTTTGAGCAACGAGTTGTTTTGGATGCACTTTATTTATGACCAACATTTTTATCATTGTTGTTCTTCTGGTTTTATTCTTCTTTGTTATTCAAAAGTACGTGATTAAGCACGACGACACGCGTGATTATCCTTATCGCTCGAAAGGTCCTCTGCTCAGAGGTCAAGAGGGTGCGTTCTATAATGCGTTAAGAGCGGCGGTAGGGGAGCATGCCGTAGTATTCGCGAAAGTAAACATGTCCAGTTTGGTTACGCCAAAAGAAATCAAAAATAAGAAGCAGTTTTTTGTCGCGAACAATCGCATATCTCGAAGTTATTTTGATTACGTTATTTGTGATCCTAGGACGCTAGAGCCGCGTGTGATCGTTGAATTGGATAACGGGCAAGAGTTAAGCAAGGGCAAGGTAGAAAGACAAAAGTTACTGATCCATGTTTGTAAGACGGCAAACCTACCTTTAATCGGCGCTTCGATAAAGCACAGTTATCAAGTTGGGCGATTACGTCGTTTGCTTGCAGCACACATTGATTTGATTGAGCCCGATAAAGAAGTGCGCTTTTGTAAAAAATGTGGCAGTCCGATGATCATTAAAACCGCAAGCCAAGGTGAATTCAAAGGTCGACGCTTCTTTACTTGCAGCCGCCAACCAAATTGTACTTACACCGAGAATTACAATGTGGTGTTTGATTCGGACGACTAAAGACGACAGTTGAACAGCAAAACGGATGAGGCTTTGATTCGAGATGATCAAAGCCTTTTTTGTATCAGTCCCCAAGGCAAGACCTATACTTTGAAAAAGAGTGCAGAATAGGGAAGCCATATGCGATACGGATGGATTTTGTCAGCGTTGTTCATCGCATCTAATGTTAGTGCGATACCTAATTTGAAACCACTGGAGTGTGAGTTAACGGAGACACCCCAAGATCATTTCTTGTTTTACCGAGAGCAAATGGTTTACCACAGTGAGCAGTTTGTCATATTTCAAAACTTCAAAGGCAGGGTGAGCACTCAAGTGGATGTCAAAACAGGAGAGTTGATCCGTACAACCTATATCGGCGAACCATTTAAACCTAAATATCAGATTTTGTTCGGCACTTGCCCTAAGGTATCGCAAACCTTACAGATTTGGATGCTCAGTGAAGTGCCTTACGACAATTAAGTGAGATAATAAAAGTTATATAGATCACACTTTTAAACCCTGCAGGCTCAGTCCTTGTCGATAAAATCATCTGAAAACGCGTGTTGAGTTTACATTTTCGCCAAACGGTTCAAAGTTGGTAAATTTGTGCTTGCACCGTCGTTCGCTTATAGCTAATATCCTCGTCGTTCCAGAGAAATGCGTCCGTAGCTCAGCTGGTTAGAGTATCGCCTTGACATGGCGGGGGTCGGTGGTTCGAGTCCACTCGGACGCACCATTCTGAATTGAATGGTTAGGAACACAAAATTTGGGTCCGTAGCTCAGTTGGTTAGAGTACTACCTTGACATGGTAGGGGTCGGCGATTCGAGTTCGCCCGGACCCACCAAATTTTAGAAAAAGCCCACCAAACGGTGGGCTTTTTTGTATCCATAATTTGTTGATACTCAGATTTAAACACCTTACTTTTCCTTTGCACACTTTCTACAAATACTCCGCATTGCCATCAGTGTAAATTTGAGTGGTTTTACAAGAATTTAACTCGTTCATCTAAACATTCATTGGAGCCCATTTCGAATTCGCGGCAAATCCAAGGCCTATTTTCGTAAATCGTACACATTAATGTGTCTCTGTCTAAAGCTGCACACCAACCATCATTTAGCCGCATCATTGTTTCGCCTCCATACTGGTCACGCGCAATAAACTCTTCAGGTACGCCAGTATCTGAAATAATCATAACCTCGAGACGGCAACAACAAGCCTTACAGTTAGAGCAAGATACATCAGAGGGCAGGGGAGAGGGAGTCTTAGTTGGTATAATCATGAATAACTACAATTTGGTCAATTGTGCATGGTACCGTAAATTTAGCACGAATGAACTTTATTTCTAAATAGAACACCCTATTAACGATAAACCAAGTGAACGCATTTTATGCGTTCACTTGCCCGCCTTTCCGAGTAAGTCGGTAGAACTGACAGTGATTCACACCAATTAACCTTATAGTCAGTGTAAATTTGAACGCCGATTCTTTGGCATACGTGTACTTTACACAAGATCTGCTTCTGTAAAGTTTGTTTTAAATGTGAAAGCAAATGGCGTATCTCCGTTTTCGCGCAAATGCTGAAGGCGTAACAAGGCTTCTTGTGGTGTTGGTATATAACCGTCTTCTACCCACCACAGAACATAGCTATCCTCCGCTAGACGATGAAACCATTCGCTTTTTCGGCGCATAAAATCTCTATGACCGGTACGAAACATAAAGTTTTTAAGTGAGTCAGTACTTTCCCAAATAGACATGTTTACAATCATGTTCGGGTCATCAAATAATTTAATGCTTGTTGCATCACCGGAGTCGTCTTTTAGACGCCAGATAAAGCCTTCACTTTCTTCAGCTATACCATTAATTAAGTCCAAATTGTCTACGAAATCTTTAATTTCTGGTGCATCCAAAGGATATTTAGCAAGCGCAATATTTAATTGAGCTAATTTCATTTCATGACCCTCCCTGGTCGATAAGCCTGTAATGCTGGTAAAAGCTCTAAGTAGCTTTTCCTATTTTATCATGCAGTGTGTTGCTAGTGCCTTCAAAGGTCAATTAGAAAGTTAGTGACTGTGGCGAGTCATTGGATGGCAAAAAAGTCGTTTTATACATTGGTTATGTTGAGCATAAGCCCCTCTTTTCTCGCGATTATCGTCGGTAAGTCTCACTCAAGAGAGTTGCTATCTTGGATATGCAGCAGTACTCTCATTTTCTGTGGCAAGCCTTGCGCTTCTATACTTCTTATTGAGATTCGATCCTCACTTTTTGGTGTGTGAACGTGAGATAGTGTTCATGTCACTCTTTAATTTAAGTTGTTTGGCTGAACGTTAGGAGGAACTTTGATTACAAAGATAACAAGAAATGCCATTTTGCTTGGCCTAGTTCCCATTGCAGTTTTTGTTGTGGCTTTTAATTCAATAGCCAATTTTTACATCAGCTATATCAAAGAGACTAAAATAGACACCTATGTCGATTATTTACACCAACGATCCATGTATTTGGATGAGGCGATTGTAAAGCAGGTTTCGCAGTTAGATTTCACGTGCAGTAATAGTGATGTTAGAACATTACGCGACCCACGTTTTTATAACCATTACATCCGTTTTATTGCGATGGAAACGAGTGACGGTAAAACATGCTCCACGATTGGTCGTGAAGTATCTCATTTATCCAATACGCAACGATTTCAGCTTGGCGAAAACTTTTTTGCATCACTTATTTTACCGGAACACCAAGATCAAGTTGAGTGGATGGTCATTTATGAAAATGAACATGTTGAAGTTGTCTGGGTTCTCGATAATAGTTGGGTTAAAGAAGTGATAAAAACGCCTTGTGAAGACTGTTTGTTCGTCGAGTTTATATATGATGAGCCTGTATTTGGAGATTTAACAATAAGTCGAGGAAAACCAGCCATTGCAGCAGAAGAAGCGGCAGTTTCAAAGGAGTTATTCTTCTCGGCTGATTCTCAAGCCAATATGCTCATCAAAATACACAGTGGCGAGAAACTGAAGAGCTATGCTCAGGAAAGAGTCTTTCTATGGGGAGGCCTAGTCAGTGTGCTTATGGGGCTGGCTTTTGCGTTTGTATATGTGTCCAGTAAGAGCTTGAGAAAGTCTATCAAAGGCTTGATCCAGAATGGGATTAATAATGCGGAATTTGTCCCTTATTACCAAGCGATTGTCGATAGCCGTGATGGTGCGACAGTGGGGTATGAAGCACTGATTCGGTGGTCTCGTCGTGGGGGTATGGTGTCGCCAAACATGTTCATTGGCGCTGCAGAAGAAAGTGGTCTGATTGTCCCAATGACGAATCAGCTTATTCGTAAAATCATACAAGATCTTAGTGTATTACCTGAGCATGTGTGGGTCAGCATCAATATTGTTTCTTCCCATTTAGAATCAGGTGAACTCACTAAGTTACTGTCAGAACTGAATTGGCCATGTCCGAAGAGAGTGCATTTTGAGTTGACCGAGCGAATTCCTGTAAAAGATACAGAGGCAGCGAAAAAAGAGATTTTGTATCTGGCGAATAAAGGCTACAAGTTCAAAATTGACGATTTTGGGACTGGGTATGGCGGCTTTTCTTATTTGCAAGATCTGGGTATCCGATGCTTGAAAGTGGATAAGATGTTCATCGACCCAATAGGCTCTGATGACCAAAAATTGAAAGTGTTGGATTCTATTGTCTCGGCAGCAAAGAAAGCGGAATGTGAGATGATTGCAGAAGGTGTAGAGAGCGAGGCTCAAGTCGCGTATTTGGCTCAGCATTCTATTTACCTTATTCAAGGGTATGTCTACGCTAAACCAGAGCCTATTAACAACCTTGTGATGACTTAAAGCAAGGCATAATGGGGCGTATTCATTATTAAAGGTGTCTTTCGGCACCTTTTTTATTGCTGAACCTTTTTGGGTTCACTGTTCCATAAAAAACCTGTTGAAGTCTTAGAATTCAAACAGAGTTTACAGAGAATATGAACGCCCGATTTTAGCATCGGGCGTTAGGATTTTACTTAGGAAGAAAGGGCGGCTTTTTTGGTTTTTAATGAAGCGATCAATTGAGGGAGCAATGACATAACAATCATCCCTAGCATCAAGCTGTATTGGAGAGGGGTGAAAGTCTCACCTAATAGCAGCAAACCTGACACAATGCCCGCAACGGGGTTGGCAATGCCACCAAAAGTAAAGTCAACGACCGACATACGCTGCAATAGCCAAACATACATGCCGTAGCCTAATGCAGTGTTCAGAATGATCACCCACAGCAGCCCAAGGGTGTTCGTCATTGATAAGTTTTGAATGGCTGTAACGTATGGCTCTGGATTGTTTATTGCTAGCACGCTTGTTGCGACAGACATAATCACACCACCCAAAATGAGCTGCCATGTTAATACTGTCCACCAATGCATTTTCGTTCCTAGTGATTTCGTTACGCTACTGCCTACCACAATACACATGATGGCGGAGATCATCGCCAGCAAACCCATAGGGTTGAGCGAAATAGAACTAGGATCAAATAAGAACCAAGCCAAAGCAATCAAAGTCGCTCCACTTATTGCCTGTATTGCGCTTGGCTGGCGCTTATAGACTGCCCAGCCAAACAGCATCGCAAAAACGGGCACTGATACCATACCTACACCTGAGATCGCAGAAGGAAGCGTCAACGCCATGACAAAAATGAGACCAAAGAAGCAAGCGATGTTGATAGTTCCTAAAACAAGCAGCACTTTCCATTCACTCTTTTTCGGGAAAGATGGCTTTATTGCGAGCAACAAAAGACCCGCAGGCAATGCTCTTAGCGCACCAAGTAAAACGGGAGGCCAGTCCGGAAGCGTAAACTGAGTAACAGCATAAGTTGTCCCCCAAAAAAAAGCCGGGATCATTGCAAGCAAAATGTTCATGTTAAATATCTTTACGTTGAGATAATTAATTGTAAAGATATCGGTAAGGTTACTTTTTGTAAAGTATCTTTATGTTAAAATAAAAATTAAATGACGTTTGGAGAGAAACCATGGACGCAATTGATAGAGTGGTAGAGCAGTGGGCTAAGGAGAAGCCAGAGCTCGACACTGAACCGATGGCAATTATGGGTCGGCTAATGCGAATTGCTAAGCACATGGAGTGTCGGGTCGCTGACCTACATAAGAAGTACGATCTTAAGATGGGTGAATTTGATGTGTTGGCGACACTTCGCCGAGCAGGTTCACCATATTGCCTTACTCCCTCAGCGCTAATTGATTCGATGATGCTCACTTCGGGCGCGATGACGAACCGATTAGATAAACTCGAGAAGAAAGGCTTTATTACCAGAACACACAGTAAAGAAGATAGACGCAGTGTCACCGTTGAGTTAACTGAAAAGGGCTTAACCTTAATTGACAAGTTGATCTTAGAGCATGTGGACGTTCAGCAATCGCTGCTACATGGTTTAGAAGGCAATGAGAAAGCGCAGGTTAACCAGGCGTTAAGACTACTATTGCCTTTGTTTGAGTAAAAGATACAGGAAGGGTGGGACGGAATGAGAAGCAAAGAGTTAGAAGGTTATTTAAGTACCTTTATGTGTGCGGAGAGTGATTTCCCATTTGGGCCAGAAGCGCTTGTATACAAAATCAAAGGTAAAATGTTTGCGATTATTGCAGAGAGAAACGGTCGGGAGTATGTCAGCGTAAAAGTAAAACCAGAAGATGGAGAAGTCTTAACATCGCAGTTTACGGACATCACTCCTGGTTATCACCTAAATAAGCGTCACTGGATAACGGTTTATTTTAATGGTGATGTGGAAGATGGATTGATTCAGGATTTATGTGAACGCTCTTATACTCTCGTCGTTGCCAAACTACCAAAAGTGCAACGAGCATTGCTTGGTCAGTAATAGCTATTACAGAAAAATTCGCACCTTTTCCATCCTCAAGCTATATAAGAATAAGTAGGCGGAAAAGTAGGAATGATATGCGAGCATTATCTGAATGGCTAAAAGAATATGGGGAGAGCCATCAAAACCCCATCAACCAAAAGATTCACACAATCGCAGTTCCGGGTATTTACCTATCTGTGGTCGGTCTAATTTGGTCAATTCCTCAAATCTCCATCTTGGGTTTCGAGTTTAACTGGGTCTGGATTGCTGTCATACCCGTATGGGTTTTCTATTTTCGTTTGTCTCTTAGCGTCTTTATGATGATGTTAGGGTATACATTAGCGTGCATCGGCCTGATATGGTCTTTGGAGGTATTGGCGCTGCCCGTACTGCATATTTCGATGCTCCTATTCGGTGTACTGTGGATCTTGCAGTTCATTGGTCACAAAATAGAAGGGAAGAAACCGTCTTTTTTCGAAGATTTGCAGTTTCTTCTTATTGGTCCAATTTGGGTGTTCCGAAAACATTAACTCACTCCGTAATTAACAAGCTGATATCTCCCTGTATTGCACGATCATGCTAGCGTCCATAAGGTCGTAAAATGCGCAGCATGATGTGCCGCTTTCTCATTGCCATGACAAGCATTCGCTTCTGATTCACACTATCATTAGAGTGCAGCTAAAGCCGTTACTTTGCCTGAATGTTTGTGGCTAGTGACATTGTCACTTGGGGGGATGAATGTACGACCGACAACATAAATATGCCTATTGGCGAGAAGAGCGTAAAAAAGGCAAATGGCATTACATCATGAAGTCTTTTTTTATGATTTGTTGCGCACTATTGCTTGGTAAAGTCATTGGTTTATTCATTTTTGGTGAGCTGCACTCCCTGAGTGATATTTTGGAGCAGCTGCCCGCGGATCTTTTTATCATGATGCTAGTGGGCTTCCCGGTTAGTGTTATCGGCTGGTATCACGAGGAGTCGAAGTTTTTCCGAGCGTTACGACGTAAAGAAAAGCGCTTGAAAATGAATCGAGATAAACAAAGCTAACTCTGCATCGATCTTTGTGTTAGTTAATTGTCTGATTCACATATTTCTTTCAAGTTATTCGGTATTTTGCGTTAGGCCTCGCAAGCATGTCATTAAACTTATTGTAAAAAACGACATCATGCATTCTGTTAGCCAATCTTGACAGGAACTCGTATGGCGAGGTGTTCCAGCAGCCTGAAGCTACTGGGCAGATAGAACGGAGGATATTATGGATAGTGAATCAATGCTTCATAGTCAGAAAATATATTTTTGTAATGATGAAGCGTTAGTCGAGCAGCAAACACAGTGTTTAGAAGTTCTTTACGATTACAATCAAACTCGGCCTTCTGAATCTGAAAAGCGTATAGAAATATTACGACGCTTGCTCGGCGCCGTTGGTGACAACTGCTATTTTGAGCCGCCGCTTCGGGCGAATTGGGGGAGGCATACATACGTTGGTGATAACGTGTATACAAACTTTAACTTAACCCTAGTCGATGATACGTATATCTACATTGGCAATAGTGTCATGATTGGGCCCAATGTGACACTAGCAACGGCAGGCCATCCGGTTGAACCGGAGCTCAGAAGAGAAGTTGCGCAATTCAATATCCCTATTCATATTGGTGATAATGTATGGATCGGCGCTAACTCAGTGGTATTGCCTGGCGTCAAGATTGGAGAAAACAGCGTAATTGGTGCTGGTAGCGTGGTAACGAAAGATATACCAAGTAATGTTGTTGCGGTAGGGAACCCGTGTCGTGTATTGCGAGAGATAGGCGAACATGACAAAGAATTCTATTACAAAGAGCGTCAAATCACGCACAACATGTATCAACGATAACAAAGGTAAATGCCCACGGTTTATACGGTGTCAGTATAGAAAAGTTAAAAAACGAAATTTAACATCAGGGTGTAAAGATTGGCGCTGTTATCTTCTGGTATCGATGAAAACGCGCCAGTATCGTTATTGTGGGCGTTAAACTTTTGCCATTCAGCATTCAGTGACACGTTATAATCTAGGTCGTATCTCACCCCAAGCAGATAGCTGTCCCCATTTTTTGTATCATTGTTATTAAACTGTTGGCCGTAAACTACGTAGGGCGTCAATTTATTCACGTTGTAACCCGTTGTTGCGTACCAAGAGGAGGAAATGTTGCTGGTTTGTCCTTCAGCCATTATCACAAGGTTATCAAGCTCATACCTTACTCCTAGAGAAAACTGGTCAATCGTGTTGCCTTTTTCTTTTAGAACCAAGCGGTCAATTAACATGGCTCCCCCTTCAGGTGTGGATTGCTTGGTATTGGAGAGAACCGTAGTTTGGTCATAATCGCCATGTAGATAAGAAAAGTTCAAACGGTAGGCATTTCCGCTGAGTGTTAAGTTTATTCCGGCTGTGTTGTCTGATTCGATCTTCAGTTCAGTATCTTCGTTGAGGGTGACATCACTGCTGTCTTTAAACCCTATAAACGGCATTGCAGTAAGCATGATTTGCTCATTGAGGTCGTGATTCCAGCGAATGGATAAACCATTGTAAGCGGTGATGCCTAATATGCTGTCATACACTTCATTTGGTGGTCGAGCTTGAGTAAAAGCGTGACCGACATAATTATACTCAGACATCAAAAACAGCGGCAGCCTCAATCGTCCCCCACGTATCTCTACATTTTTATAGGTATAAGCTAAATATGCCCACTCTAATTGGGGCGAGTTCCAATGATCTTGCGGACGCTTGACTATCTGTGCGGATGCTCGAAATGCCTTGTAAAAGTAATCAAGTTGCAGGCCGAAGGTTGTGTCACAATCGTAGCAGGCTTCATCATGAATAAAGCGGTTGACGAGAACCGTTGTGGAGTTATCCGACTTAGACCAAGATGTCGAACCAAAACCACTCAAAGACAGGTGATCTGATAACTCAATGGTGGCTAAGCTCGGAAAGGCGACAACACTCAGTGATAACATGGTCAAATATTTTTTCATATTAATCCTCCGAGCTCACCACACACAAAATACGAGCATTTCCAGGCACGCTCGACGCAGGGGCATAACCAATCCGATTGGGCTTTTCTTGCATCCACGTGATCAGCGCATCAATGCTAGAGTTTGCAATCACTTTGGGTGGTCTCGCTTTGCCTGAAAAAGACAAGCTTGCCCAGTGCGCGTTCATTTGCGCCAAGTTTTTATTGAGAAGGTAGCGATAGAACTCCGCTCTCTCCGCTGATGTCGCTGGCCAGTCAGATAGCTCAATTCTCTGCCCTTGTAAGAGTTGCGTTTTTCCTCTGTACAACTTTCGCGCTTTATTGATGGTTAGGGGCGAGAACTCATTATTAAACGAGAAAACGGCGTAGCTCTCTGCAGCAAGTACTTGACTATCTATGGGTAGAAGGAAAACAACAATGAATAGGTAGCGTTTTATGCAGCGCAAAAGAAAACAGAGGAGAGAAATGTCGCCGCTCATCATCGCTACCTATATCGCATTTTCAATCTGGTACAACAGCTTTTCTCTACGAACAGGCTTGGGTACATAAGCGTCCATGCCTGAATCGAAGCAGCGTTGAATGTCATCATCCACAACACTTGCCGTTAGCGCGATGATGGGAGTCTTCGGAAGACCCTTACTTGCTTCGTAGGCGCGTATTTGTCGCGAGGCTTCGAACCCATCCATGATCGGCATCATGCAGTCCATCAAAATGATGTCGAACCCACCGTCTTTTTGGAACATTTCGACCGCAACCTGTCCGTTTTCGGCCACTTCAAATTGATAACCAGCTTTGGATAACAGCAGCGAAGCGACTTTTTGATTTACTCTGTTATCTTCGACGAGCAAAATCCGTTCAGAGCGAATAGGCGTCACGGTCGCTTCTGATTGTTCAGCATGCGAGGTTTTTTCAGGAGTGTGAGTGGTGTTTGTTGCCAGTCGCTTTTCATCAGAAGCAATATTGGAAATGCGTAGTCCAATGGCTTTATCTAATTTCTCTTTCAACAAACCCGCTTTAAAAGGTTTGGGCACATAATCATCCATTCCAACATCAAAACACTTTTGAATGTCATCATCGACTACACTTGCTGTTAGCGCGATAATTGGGATTCTGATCGTCCGTTTTTCTTTGGCTTCAATTTGACGGATCATTTTGGTTGCTTCAAACCCATCCATCACCGGCATCATGCAATCCATTAAGATTAAGCAGTATTGATTCTGTTGAAACATATCTACGGCTTCTTCTCCGTTTACGGCGATATCAAAGTCGAAGCCCGCTTTTGTGACGTGTAATCCAGCGATTTTTTGATTGACGGTGTTGTCGTCGACCACCAAGATTTTTGGGAAAGTCTTAGCATTGGGTGTGGTCGTGTTCTCTTTGTTTACTTGAGGGAAGTTTGCAGCACAAGTTTCAAGTGCTTTTACTAAGCGCTGTCCTAAGAGGGGTTGAGTGACCAATGCACTAATGCTGTTACCAAAATCACGTTGGGCGCTATGAAGGTGTTTAATAAGACAAACTCGAACATTTTGCATGCAAAGTCTTTTCATTTCACCTAGATGTTTGGCTGCGGTATTTGGAGAAGTTTCTACGTTGATAACAATGATGCGCTCGTTATCAATCCACGTTGGCAGAGCATCCAGTGTATTTACTGATTGCTGAACATTGATGTGGAAAAAGCTCAACTCGTCACGCAGCTTTTGCTCCAAAGTAGGGTTGTTGCAAACTATCCATATATCGTTGTGATTAAGGGAGTGATAGCCATTGAACTCTTGAGTCACAATTGGAGCCGTAAGTTCGAAGAAAAATCGGCTACCTTTTCCTTTCTTGGATTCAAGCTGAATCTCACCGCCCATCAACTCTACCAGCTGCGTGCTAATTGCAAGCCCGAGCCCTGTCCCTCCAAACTGTCGGGTGGTGGAGTTATCTTCTTGGGCGAAAGGAGCAAATATCTTTTTTTGTTGCTGCTCATCAATACCGATCCCTGAGTCTTTGACTGAAAACTCGATGCTCGCTTCACCATTTTTGATTTCTCTAGTGATGACAGAGAGTTCAACGCAGCCTTGTTCGGTGAACTTTACGGCATTGGACATGAAGTTCATGATAATTTGGCGTATACGGTGATCATCCAACATAACGTGATAGGGCGTATTGCGGCTGATGCTGACTTGAACGTCGATGCCTTTTTCTTTCGCTTTCGGGGAAATAATAGAAGCAATATCGTAGATGGATTCACGAACACAGGTTGAATGAGGGCTGATAAGCAACATACCAGATTCAATTTTAGAGAAGTCCAGAACGTCATTTATTAGGCTCAACAGTAATTGCGAGGAGGTTTCTATCGTGTCGACATAATCACGCTGTGTCGCCGTTAGCGGCGTGTCTGACAAAACTTCTGAAATGCCAATAACGCCGTTTAACGGGGTTCGAATCTCATGAGACATATTCGCCAGAAAGCTACTTTTGGCTTTGCTTGCCTCGATGGCATCATCTTTCGCCTTTTCAGCATCTTCTTTGGCTTGAGTTAACTTTTGTCTTGACTGCTCACGTTCGTAACTCAGTTTTTTTACCTCTTTAGCAAACTTACTGAGCTCATCTTTCCCTTTGGTCAACTCTGTCAGTGGTGAGTTTTCATTGTTGTCCTCTTCGTAAGTGTCTCGACTTAGGAATTCGAGGACTAAATTCAAGTTGCCAGTGACCTTACGCACTAACCTCAGTGTCAAACTCACAACCAGCAATGTCACGAGGCTCATTAGCGCAATGAAGCCAATGCGGTGCTGTGTTGTTTCACTGATCGTCTTGGTTATATCCTCAATAAGTTGTCGTTCCATCTGGTCATCAACGTTGCGTAATAAACTTAAGCGTTTATAAAGCGCAGACAACCCGTCATCTATTTGAGCGGGGGTCAACACGCTAAGGTTTGATGGCTGCAACAAATTGGCTCGAAATGCTTGGCTTTTAACAAACACATTATCGGTAAAGGTTTCGATGAGAAGATGGACTTGCTGCTTATTCGCATTAAGTGTGACAAAACGTTCGAACAGCAGTTGTTGGTTCTGGATTAATGATTGAATACTGGCTTGGATAGCTGGATCGTAAATCTGCCCCTGTTCTGTGGATTCCACTAAGTATTTGCTGAGTCTATGCTCTTCTGTTGACCAAAACATTAACCACTCAAGCTGCATCAATGAGGAGAGGTGAGTGTTGGTTTCATAACTTACATGGCTGAAATAGACTCTATCCAAACTCAAAAGAATCTCTTTGAATGTGTCGGCACGCCACTCAGCAGCATCTAACTTATCTTCTGCATTATTGGACGAGAGCATTGACAGTGTTGCTTCTTCGAAATTCGTGAGCTGATTTAATATATCGGCATTGTCACCAAAAACAGGCGAAGCCGTATCTTGTAAAGTTTGAACGAGCTGGCGGGTTTCTTGAGCGTTATTCGCGACTCTTGGCTCGCTCGTCAAATAATACAGTGAGGAAACACGATCTATATATTGGGAGAAGAGTTGTGCTTTTTGAAGTTCTTGAGYTTGGATAGAGAGGTTTTGTACATGTTTGCCCGCCAGAAGCAATAACAATAAGATTGGTAGTAGGACCAATCCAAAAAGTTTCTGCTTCACAGACAGGTTGTTCCAAGCAAATATCCCGACCACACGCGTTTCCATATCCAAAGAGTTGATATGAAAAGTGTAGTTTACCTATCTCAAATGTTAGATTTTAAGAGGAAATTCATACTGGCGAGATGGCGAAGTGTGACCAATATTGCAGAACGAATCCCCTTTAATTCAATGGACGCGATAAATTATTCAGTTAAGCATAGTTGCTGGCGGTTGAGTCATCTATTGCTTGGCGTTGTTGCTCAAACTCTATGATTTCTTCTGCCGGCACCGGCCTACCCAAGAAAAAGCCTTGAACAACGTCGCAGTGAAGTGATTCCATCCTTGTTAGTTGGGTCTGGGTTTCTATGCCTTCAGCTACCACTCTCATTCTTAGGTTATGAGCCATGGATATAATCGCACGGATTAATGAATCATCTTGTTCATTTTTTTGGATTTGAGCGATAAATGAACGGTCAATTTTAAGTCCATCAAACGACATTTGTTGTAGGTAGGCGAGGGCAGAGTACCCAGTTCCAAAATCATCTAGCCACACTTCTACGCCGTTATCTTTTAATTTTTTGAGCACGTACTGCGCTTTCTCAATATCATCAATAAACAGAGACTCTGTCACTTCAACATGAATGGTTTGAGGGGGGACTTGATATTGTTGTAAATATTTCGAAAAGAGCTGACTTAAATCTTGGCGGTAGATCTGCCTAGGAGACAAATTTAATGCGATATGAAAATCAGCAGCGAAATGATCCGCCCATTGTGCTCGCTGTCTAATTGCTGTCTCGATGAGGTATTCACCAAGCTCTAAAATTAAGTCACTTTGTTCTGCAATCGGGATAAATAATTCTGGGCTGATATAACCCTTCTCCGGATGATTCCACCTAACCAATGCTTCGACACCAATCAACTGGTAGGTGTTGAGGTCGAACTGGGGTTGATACCAAAGCTCGAACTGAGATAAATCACGTATTGAGCGGCGCAGTTCTTTTTCTATGTATAAGCGCTGTTTCACGGTCTCATCAAACGTGGAATCGTATATCGTCATGATATCTTTGCCGCGTCGTTTAGATTCTTGCGCCGCCAGTGAGGAGAGTTGTAAAAGAGACTCTGCGTTTGAGCCAAATTCCGGATACACCGCGACTCCAAGGCTTGCCGTAATTTGAATATCGTTATCTTCCAAGTTAAAAGGAGAAAGCAGTTGGCGATGAATATCGTCCGCTTTTTCTCTAGCGTCGAGACTGTCTTTGCATGGAAAGACCAGCACAAATTCGTCAGCGCCGACTCGGCTTACGATGGTTGAAAGACGGTAAAGAGGCTGGAAGTAACTCGGCAAACGACCTTGAAGTTCTGAGGCGAGATGACCTAGCAATTTATCTCCGATGCTATGCCCGTAGTTATCGTTAATATGTTTAAAGTCATCCAGATCAATAAAAACAACCGCGAGTGAGGGTGATTTGCGGTTCGTTATTTGCTTTTGGATATCAATGAGCAACTTTTCTCGGTTAGGCAGGGAGGTAAGAATGTCGTGATACGCCATGAACTCCACCCGGCTTGTGTATCGGTTCACTTTGTTCGACATTTTGTTATACGCCGAAATAAGATCACCCACTTCATCTTTACTTTTTATATCAGTAATTGGCAGTGCTTGAGTATTTGACTCTGTAAATTGTTCTTTAAGTTGTTTGAGTGGCTTTATTAATGAGCGACCCAAAGCATACGCGATGGCACTTCCGAGCAGAACGGATATCGCACTGATCGTGAGTAGCAAGTTAAACATCTTTTGCTTATCGTTTGAGGTAAGCGCTTGTACTTGAGCAATGTTTTGTTCTTTCTCTTCTAATAGATGCGCTAGGTTCAGTTCAAGATACACCGCGCCCAGTGTGATATTCGATTGCTGAATCGGTGCCGCAATTTCTAATTGATGTTTAGAAAAAGAAATGAGAATTCTAGACTCTTCTATTGCTTTCAAAATAAAGCGAGAACGGTAATGAGGTTGGGCAAACATACTCAGCTGAGTCGTACCGTCGTGAAAGATTAGCCCTTCATTATCAACAACGTGTATCTTCGAGACATCTGGTTGGCTTAATGTTGCTTTAATCTGCTCGTATGCTTGGCTGATATTATCCGTATAGAGTGGGTCAAAAAGTTGCTTTGATAATAACTCTGCGTAAACCAATCCTTTTTGCTTGACGTAAGACTCTGTTTTTTCTTGTGAGTTCTCGGTGATTTGGCGGGTTAAGTTATTTGAGTACGTATCGTAACCATGCATATATAGTGCGAGGTTTATCACTACGACAAACAGGACAACAAAAATGGTCGAGCAAATGTATTTAGTTTCGAGTGAGAGTTTATGGAACATCAATCCACCTTCGGTAACAAGTGAATAGATGTTCGAACGGTATTTAAGGACGCGGACATTTCTGGCGTTAGAGCGGTGATCTTTTTCGTGTTTTGGAACTGTTTAAGTGCTAGGGCACCTTGCTGAGATGCCTCCATACCGAGCAATATTGACGTGATTTTATGTTGCTGATCTTGGCTTAAGGTCGGAGAGGCGAGAATTAAGTCTCTAGGTATTTCTACCGAGCGAGCGAAAATCGTTAGTTTGCCTTTCATGCTTTCTGGAAGATCTTTAGGGTTGCTCCAATTGAAATTGCTGAACGCTCCTGCTGCGACTCTCTGCTTATACACCCATACTGAAAGGTTGATTTCATTCGATTGAGCCAAGTGCTCGTCAAGGAATAAATATCCAATACTGTCTTTGGCTGGTTTGTCATCGGAGGAGGGGAGGTATTCTAATTTCTCCCCTTGATTAAGCAGTGTAATAGCGGGTAAGTAATAGCTGCTGGTGGATGTACGCTTTTCAAAAACAAGTGTTTTTCCGCGCAGGTCAGAAATCGACTCGATACCACTCTCTTTGTGGGTAAAGAATACCGTATGATATTTTTGTAAACCTTTTTTCCAGCGTATGGCAATGGCTTGGCTACCAGACTCTGCCTCGAGGGTCATTGCATTGAAGGGGGTGGCTGTTGCAATTTGAACGGTGCCATTTTCAAGTGCCACCGCGAGCTGGCGATAATTTTTAAATACTTTTACAGCACCCTTGGTGTATCCGTATCCGGCCAAACCATTGGTCACGTACTGCGTGAAAGGCGTCGACTTTTTGATTTTGCTTTGAGCTTTATTGGAAACAATGCCAAACGTGAATGTTTTTTCAATATTTTCTTGTGCACTGACGACAAAAGGCGAACTCAGCAAAGTGAGTGATAACAGAGTGCAGGCAGGTTTCATCCGGCTTCAACTTCCTTCTGGTGCATGTCAGTAATATTTAGCATTTATCAATGCGCCCCAAATCAATAGTAGAAACAGTATGATGTACAAATTTCGTTTTACTAGCGCACTTTTATAACGTGACTTGGTCACTTATTCCGTTCAAATAGTACCGAATTTGAAGTTTATGTACAGGATGAATGTTTCACCGTGGGTTTTAATTCACTGGATTCTTAGTCAAGTTCAGTAGTGTCTGTGAGCGAGTACACCTTCTTTATCATGATGTCGTGTTAAGAAAMCCTCTCCAATTGCTTTTGATATTTTTTCTCGAGTGCTTCATTACCTGCTGCACGTTCAAGTTGAATCATGAGCTGTAAAGAGGGTTTCTTAACGCCATACATTTGATTAAATCTCATTAATCGAATTCTGGCTTCAGTGTAATTGCCGCTATCAATTTCTAGCTTGGCTAGCTGCAAAATAGATTTTGGCCTATGAGGGTCATGATCAATAGCTCGGGCGAAGTAGTATTTCGCTTTGTCTTTATCTTGTGACTTCAACGCGCAAAATGCGGCGTTTTCATAACTGGCCGGAATGAGATAGTAATAAGGTTGCTCAATGGCTCGATTAAACATTTGATCGGCTTTCTCGAAGTCACCCCGCTTGCAAAGAAAGGTACCGTAGTTATTGAGCACGTTACCGTTTTTGGTGTGTTGGCGTAGAGAGCGTTTATACATTTGCTCGGCTTTAGCATCTTCACCAACCGTTTCATAGTAGTGAGCCATCGATAACTGAGCACGATAGTATTGAGGTGCGTGGGTTAAGGCTTGTTGCAAGTTATCATGCGCTCGAATCATATTGCCGCCTTCTAAATAACCTAGGCCAAGTGCGATACGTGATTCTGCCATTGCTACAGGATCGGCTTTAACGACAGGACTACCATCTTCTTTCACCGTCACGCAGCCCACAAGTGCAAACTGAGAGATTAATAGTAGTGCACCGAGCTTTGTTGTTTTCATTCTTTGTCCCTACATCCCTGAATCTCCCAGCATGATATGAATTACGTAGCAAAAGCCTATGGAGGAAAAAACACTATGCGATCAGGTTTGCAAACTGGTATGAAAAAGCCGCCATATGGCGGCTTGGTTCACATATTACATTTAGGCATCATAAGCGCTTTGTTTGCGTGCTTTGAGGTTAATCGTCTTTAGTAAAAGCGTCTTCACTGAAGTGATCAAGGTCATAAGGTGTTTGCTGGTAAACGCAGTAGTTCAGCCAGTTTAAAAAGAGGAGATGTCCATGACTTCTCCAACTGGCAATTGGTGGATTATCAGGATTGTTGTTTGGATAGTAGTTGACGGGAATGGCTGGTTCCATGCCTTCGCTTAAATCGCGGATATATTCGTTATGTAAGGTATGCGAATCGTATTCAGGATGCCCAGTAACAAACACATTTCTCTTGTCTTTTGTTGTCGCTAAGTAAACACCTGCAACATCCGATGTGGCTAGGATGTCTAAGTCGGTATGTTCTTCTAAAAAGTGAGGTGAAAAGTCGGCATAGCGTGAATGAGGCGCTAAAAATGTGTCATCAAACCCACGTAACATAGGATGGAATTGATGATGAATCTGGTGATGGTACACGCCTGAAAGTTTTTCTTTACGCGTTTTTTTAGGTAGATCGTAGAGCAACTTCAGCCCTGCTTGTGCTGCCCAGCAGACATAAAGAGTCGATGTCACATGATCTTTTGCCCATTCCATGATGGTTTTTAGGTGGTCCCAATAAATGACATCTTCAAATTGAACCAAACCTAGTGGGGCACCAGTAATGATCATGCCATCGAAATTTTTATCTCTCACCATTTCAAATTGACGATAAAAAGTATCCAAATGTTCGGTTGGCGTATTTTTGCTTGGGCGGTTATCAATGCGCAATAACTCGACATTGACTTGTAATGGGCTGTTTGAGAGTAGACGCAAAAACTGAGTTTCAGTTTCTATTTTTTTGGGCATCAGATTCAGGATCAGCACTCGTAAAGGACGTATTTCCTGACTCGCAGCACGCGTTTCACTCATTACGAAGATGTTCTCTGTCCTTAGCACATCGGTGGCTGGTAATTGATCTGGAATTCTAATTGGCACGACTTTCTCTCCCTAAGCATAGTCAATCTAGACGTCTACACTTCTAAAGCTAACTTAATTAAGTTTAGATGTCGATACGAAATATGACTTTTCAATCTACTCTTTACATTATGGTAAACCGAGCTCGAAGCTGTCACACAATTGTGACTAGAGCGGAGTTTCTGATGAGATATGTTTGAAACGCTGGTCGTACTATTTGCTGGTAATTATGTGATCACGTTAATATGCGAAAGTGACTTCGTTGTAAGGAAGTCTCAGATTAATGAGCCATACTAAAAACAATCAGCTCACCAATATGCATTAAAGTGTGTATTTGGAAACATCGTCAGTGGAGGACATTATGTTCGGTATTTTTAAAAGAAAGACAAAAATTCAGAGCATCGCTCAAGAGGTTCCTAGCGTACTATTGCGCTTGTTTGGCGATAAAGACACTTATACGCCGAAAGAAATTGATCAAGCCCTTCAAGAGCTTGGTTATGATAAGAGCAAGGATCTAAGTCATTATCAGTATGCCTATGGAATGTTTGCCAATGAAGCTTCTTACGAGCAGCTAGGGCTGACGGATGAGTTAGGTAATTATGGTCACTTTCAACGAGAAGTGGGCAAGATGCTGCTCAATACACCAGAGCCAATTGATATGCACATCTACTTTGAAATTGCTCGGCAGCACCAAAAAGCAGGCCTGTCGCTTACTTATCAAGAAGTGAGTGAAAGCGATGGCGTGTAAATTTCTCTATACCCAAGTGATCACGCTGTGAATCCTGCATTTTGAAGCCGCTTGAGTAAGAGGTATTCCATCGAGAGATGAGTTGGGTATAATGCGCGACCTAATTATCCGGACGTGTTGTCGGTTACATTTCTGTTGAGCGTTAATGCCTTATGTTCAAAATGCTTGTATCTATGCCGCCAATGTTGGCGCTGTCGATCGCGATTGTATGTGAAGTGATTGCCACTTCCTATATTCCCAAAACAGAGCAATTTACGAAAATGATGCCGAGTACAGTCGTTCTGATTGGTTACGGCATTGCTTTCTTCTTGCTTTCCGTCACGGTAAAAACGATGCCTGTTGGGGTTGTTTACGCCATATGGAGTGGGGCGGGTATTGTTTTAGTTGCGACGGTTGGCTACTTTGTTTATGGACAGCGGCTAGATTTGCCGGCGCTTGTTGGCATTGGGTTTATCCTCACTGGTGTGATGATTGTTAACCTGTTATCCAAGACTGTAGGACACGGATAACTAACACAACTAGTGATGCCAAATAAAAAGCCGTAGCGAGAAATTGCTGCGGCTTTTTAATGTCAATCCAATAGTTAACTTACTAGTACCTCAAGCATTTTGCTTTGTTGACGATGTTTTCGATTGCGATACATCACGGCGGCGAACGCTGGGAGGCTAAATGTGATAAATCCTAATATCAGTGCATATGCACCAGTTTTTGCGCTAATTCCTGCTGGTACGTCAAAAGATACAACAATCGTCACCAAGCAACTCATCAAGCCTAATCCTGCCACTAAACACATTCCTATTTTTCCGCCCGCAATTCGAAATGGGCGCTCAATATCTGCGTGTTTGTAGCGTGAGACCAAAAAGCTAACAAAAATACAGATGTACATCACCATATAGAGCTGAGTCATCAGGATATTCAATAGCCACATGCCTTGATTGACGTTTGGAACAAAAATGAAAACCAAAGAGAGCACGCTAACAATCGCGCCTTGCAAGAGCAACAATGAGACGGGGGCTTGGTTGCGGTTTTCTTTGGCGAGCGACATCGGCATGAAACTATCTTTTGCGGCAACATGCAGACTTTTAGTTGGGGCGATTATCCAGTTATTCAGGCTTGCAAGCGTGCCAAAAACAATAGCAAGGGCAATGACAGGCAGCAGGAATGAGAGGTGCAGATCATCAAAAAAAGTTTTGAAGGCAAGTATCACTCCTTCACTCAAACTAGAATGGTCACTTGAGACGACCGAAGAAATAGACAGTGAGCACGCCGTCAGAGAAACCAAGATTAAGGTTGTGGAGATCAGCAGAGCTTTGGGATAGGCTTTTTGCGGATTTTCTACTTCGCTTGCATAAGAGGTCGTGATTTCAAGGCCTGTAAGTGACAGAACTACCGCAGTAAAACCCGCTCCGATCCCATCTTGAGAAAGGTCCGGCAACCAGTCAGATACGTGGCGAAGCGAGATATGAGACTCACCAGGATGGGTATACGCCCAGTACCCGCCTAATCCGATAATCAATAGAATCGGAAATATCAAACCTAGGGTGCCGAATACATTTGTAATCAGGGAAGAGAGGCGCAAGCCAAAGATATTAACTAAAGTTAACGCCCAAAAAATCACATTAATCATCACCAACATAAACATGTTGTTTTGCGCCAGGTCTGGGAAAAAAGGGTAGGCCCCCGTTGCAACAATGAATGAAATTAACGGTGGATAGTAAACAATATTTTCAGCGTATTGATACCACACGGTGGCAAAGCCAAAGTTTGGCCCTAGTGTTTCTTTGCCCCAAAGATATACACCACCTTGCTTTGGATAAGTGGTACTTAGCTCAGCACACACTAGCGCTGTAGGGACAAAAAAACAGAGTCCAGCAAGTAAGAAGAAAGAAATGGCATGGCTACCAAACAAAGCCGCCCCAGGAATGTTCCTTATGCTGTCGACCGAAGTTACGGTGATCATGATGATAGAGAAAACACTCAATTTAACGGCGGATTTAACGATATTGCTCATTCGATACCTTTAATGGATGAGCGCACAACTTCTAGGCTGTAAAAGTAGCGTGCTACAAGTAAGACTCGCGTATTGTAGATTCCTCATAAATAGTGGGTATATAGCGAAAAACGGTATGTATTTATCCGAAAATGAGCTGAAAACAACGCGCTTTATTTCTTTGGGGTATAAACGAGTGATATGTCGGATAAATAAACACTTATAGCGGTGAATTAGAACCTTTGGGTAAAGGTTTGACTTTCCCCTAAGGTCAAGGAGTACATTAATGCCATATCGAAATGAAACGATGGAGAAACACAATGGGATGCTGTAACCAAGCGCCAAAAGGTGGCACCGGAAAGTTGTCTTACTTGTTCAGGGTAATGATTATCATGTTTATTGTTATTTTCATGATGGCTGCATTATGGGGTTAAAAAAACACCATTATCTAGCGCATTGAAAACACAAAGTTATGTTTGTCCAAACTTTATGAAAGTGCGGTAGATTAATCACTCCAATCGATGTTAACGTGGTGATTCATCTTTGCTGCTTTTTCATCCCCCTACATATTTCTGCAAAGTTCTTATTGTGTAGTGTGTCGAAGAACCATAGAATCCGCGCGCTTTAATTTATGTTATTAGCGCTATCAATGATAAAAGTGCAGTCCATTATCATTGTTTTTATCACTTATAGATGGGCACATCTGACAATACTCACATGAATAAATACCAAAAGCCTGAATTCAAGGCTGAATTTCTTTTGCCTCGTTACTGGGGAACCTTAATTATCATCAGCGTGATGTACTTACTCAGTCTCCTTCCTTTCAAAGTTCAGTTAGCATTAGGACGTGGCATTGGCCGTTTAGCTATGCGAATCATGAAAAAACGTCAAGTTACGATTAGGCGCAATCTTGAACTTTGCTTTCCTCAGATGGAAGAATGCCAACGCGAAGCAATTTTAAAAGACAATATCGACAATACAGGTATTGCGCTATTTGAGACCGCGATGGCATGGTTTTGGTCTGATAAACGGGTAAACAAACACGTTACGATAAAAGGAATGGAGCACCTCGAGGCTTTAGAAAAATCAGGCAAGGGGGCATTAATGTTGGCCGTACACTCGATGAACTTAGAGTTAGGTGCTCGTGCTTTTGGCATTAAAAAGTCTGGAACTGGTGTTTATCGTCCAAACAACAATCCTTGTTTTGATTACTTTCAATACAAGGGGCGTTCTCGCTCTAATCGTACGCTTATTGACCGCAAGAACGTTAAAGCCATGCTTGAAGCGCTTAGAACGGGTGAGCGGGTCTGGTATGCACCGGATCATGATTATGGAAACCGACGCTCAACTTTTGCGCCATTATTTGCCGTTAAAAATGCTTGCACGACGACAGGTACAAGTCTGCTGGTTGATTCGACAGATTGTGCCATCGTGCCTTTTACGATGGTAAGAGGAAAGGACGGACACTATACCTTGACGATTAGTGCACCAGTCGACGGTTTCCCGAAAGAAGATCCTCAAGGTGCGGCAGTTTTCGTGAATAAGATAGTTGAAACGTCAATCATGGCAAGTCCGAGCCAATATATGTGGCTTCACCGTCGGTTTAAAACCAGACCTGAAGGCGAGGATTGTTTGTACAAGCCCAGACTTATCCCTAGCTTGGCATAGCATAGAAAGAGCTTAAAAAAGCCCAAGGAACATACGAACCTTGGGCTTTTACGTTCTATTCTTTTTCTATTTACAAGTAGCGGCCTTTTAGGTGCGCTTGGAAGTGCTTAGCATTTAGTGTTTCACCCGTTGCTTCTCTTACGAGATCATCTGTTGTTAATAAGCTGCCTTTACTCCAGATGTTCTTCGACAGCCAATGGAATATCGGCGTCAGATCGCCAGAGCGAATAACCGCGTCCACATCTACTGTTTGCTTCATTGCGGCCATGAACTGGGCTGCGTACATCGCACCGAGAGTGTAGGACGGGAAATATCCAAAACTTCCATCCGTCCAATGAATGTCCTGCATACAACCGTTTTTGAAATTGCCTTCCGTTGAGAGTCCCAAATACGCTTTCATTTTTTCGTTCCAGAGCTCTGGTACGTCTGTATGCTTGATGGCACCGTTCATAAGATCACGTTCAATCTCATATCGAAGAATAACGTGGGCAGGGTATGTTAATTCGTCCGCATCTACGCGAATAAAGCCTTTCTCTACGCGAGTGTAGATTTTGGCTAGATTGTCTTTTTCAAACTCATCTCCAGAAAAATGCTTGGAAGCCATGTGAGCAAGATGGTCGATAAATGCGTTGTTTCGTCCTATTTGCATTTCAAAGAAGAGCGACTGTGACTCATGAATTCCCATAGAGCGGGCTTGACCAGCTGGTGTTCCTGCTAAATCTTTTGGTAGCCCTTGCTCGTATCGGGCATGGCCAGTTTCGTGGACGATCCCCATCAATGATTGGACAAACTCGCTTTCATCATAACGTGTTGTAATACGCACATCTGTTGGCACACCGCCACAAAATGGATGGACACTTTCATCAAGCCGACCGTGTTCAAAATCGAATTGAAGTAGCTTCATGACTTCCAGTCCCAGCGCTTTTTGTTTTTCCGCAGGGTAGTGCGCAGTTGGCAATAAGATGTTGTCTGATTGCTGTTTTTCAAGCGCTTCGTCTATCAAGGAAGGTAGCCACGTTTTTACGTCAGCAAAAAGCGTGTCTAACGATGCAGACGTTGTGCCTGGTTCATAAATATCAAGCATGGCCTCGTAAGGCGTTGTGCCGTTTGCTTCGGCTCTAATTTGCGCTTCTTTTTGCGATAGCTTGACGACTTCTGCCCAGTTCTTTTCAAAGCCAGACCAGTCATTTTCTCCGCGTTGCGTACGCCATGCATGTTCACATTTGGAGCCAGCAAGAGATTGAGCTTGAACTAATGATTCTGGTAGCAAGTTAGCTTGTTGCCATTCACGTTTCATTTCTCGTAGGATGGACTTTTCACTTGCAGATAGCGTCTCTTCTTCTGCCTGAGCGAAAAGCTCGCCCAAGTGTGGCTGAGTCATCAATGAGTGGATGTGTACATCAAGTTCTGCCATAGCATTGGAGCGCGCTTCAGCGCCACCAGATGGCATGACCGCTGCTTGGTCCCAACCTATGATGGCAGAGAGGTGCTCAAAATTTGCCACTTTTTTGGAATGTTCAATGAGTTTTGTAAATGCTTTCATGTGACTACTCTTATTCTTTTGTTCTTTCCCTAAACACCCGATAACGGGTCCTTTACGTCGAGTTGCACGAAACAACCTGCGTTAATTTACTAATAATTAACAATTAATCGTCCTCATTGTCCATAAATTCACCCAGTTGTATAGCTCTCTTAAAAAAGAAGCTTGCGAATCTCGTGGATTGACGGTATTGATGACGGATTAACAATTAATTATCACGATAATATGGATATCTTGAATTTTGAGGCATTTATTATTGCCATCACTATTTTAACGCTAACGCCGGGTTTAGATACGGCCCTTGTTATCCGTAATACCAGTCGCGCGGGTTTAAAAGACGGATGTACAACCAGTTTAGGGATTTGCTTTGGCTTATTTGTGCATGCTTTCTTTTCAGCGGTTGGTATTTCGGCCATTCTGGCGCAATCTGCAGAGTTGTTCCAAATCGTAAAAATGATTGGTGCAGCTTATCTTATTTGGCTTGGTCTGAGCAGTTTAAAAGCCCTGATGTCGTCGAAGAATGGTTTGTCAGTGACTGAGCAGGTTCATGAAGTGTTTAATGGCAAACGCTCTTTTAGAGAGGGCTTTCTTTCTAACGTCTTGAACCCAAAAACGGCAGTTTTCTACTTGGCGTTCTTGCCACAGTTTGTGAATCCAGAAGGTTCTCCTTTGCTTCAATCAATGATGATGGCATCCGTGCACTTTATTATTGCGATGGTTTGGCAGTGTGGTTTGGCTGGCGCACTTAACTCAGCTAAGAGCCTGTTAAAGAATGCAAGCTTTATGAAGTGGATGGAAGGGGCGACGGGCGCTGTCTTAGTCGCACTTGGCGTAAAGTTATTGATTGAAAAGCCCGTGTAATGCGCAATATTTACCACCTTTTGATATTGCTCGTTGTGTTTATTGCTGGCGTGGTTGGTGCCATTGTTTGGCAGACATGGCCACAGGTACAGTTTGCGCAACGTGGCATGACCTGGTCTTGGCACTGGGGCTATTTCGAGCCATTTTCCAATGGAATACAACAGACGCGAACTCAAGACACGAAACAGCTATTACTTCGACGTGTGTATATGAATGACGGTATTGTCGTTTTTGTCTCGACAACAATGGACAATAAATTTGAAGTTGATGTTGTAAAAGAGCAAAGCTGCGAACCTAAAACGACAACTTGGGCTTCAGTATCCGTCAACCATCAACGCATGAGACATGTGCCGATGGTTTGTGATGCACTGGGGCAGAGCTACTTTTATCGCTACATCGGGAAGCATCTTGAATCGATTGAAGTTGGGGTTGGAGATTCGTTCGTAACAGAGGCGTTTTCAGACTGGCCGCTATCAGAGCTGAAGTCGGATCAATTCAAGCAAAAAAATGCGAAGTTTTTTCAAGAACGTGGAGAAAAGGTTGAGCATCAATGGTTGAGAGATTAACCGCTTAACTTAAGATAAAATAAAGCCCGCTGAATACCAGCGGGCTTTATGTTTTTACCATTTCCAATTTACTTTCAGCGATTGACGGTTCATTACTGAACACTTGTCATGTCACTAAGCTTTTACTGCTTCAATTTCATCAGATTGCGATGCTGAGCTAAAGAACAGCTTGGTTTCTGCCAGCACGACGTGACGCAGTGCGATCAAACCGATTAGGTTAGGAATCGCCATCAGACCATTTACGATATCGGCGAGTAGCCAAATCATGTCTAGATGGAGGAACGCGCCTGATGCCACCAAACCAACGAAAATCAGCTTATAAGGAAGCACCGCTTTTGTACCAAAGAGGAACACAACGCAACGCTCACCGTAGTAGTTCCATCCAAGAATGGTTGTGAATGCAAAAAACATCAAACCAATTGACACCAGCATTGGGCCAAATGTATCCGCATTCAAACCTACCGCAAAGGCATGAGTCGTCATTGCTGCACCAGAAAAGTCGCTTTGCCATGCGCCAGTAAGGATCAAGGCTAGGCCCGTCATGGTACAAATAATGATGGTATCAAAGAAGGTACCTGTCATTGAAATCAGGCCTTGTTTCACACAAGAGTCTGTTTTCGCTGCCGCTGCTGCCATAGGCGCGCTACCCAAACCAGATTCGTTTGAGAATACGCCACGAGCGATACCTGATTGGATCGCCAGCATGATACTTGCACCTAAGAAACCGCCAGTCGCTGCTGTTGATGTAAATGCTGATACCAACACTAATTCAACGGCGTTGAACAATTGGTCTGCATTCATGATGATCACGCTTAAACATGCCAACACGTAAAATACAGCCATGGTAGGAACCACTTTTCCTGCAACGTTAGCAATGGATTTGATGCCACCCAAAGTTACGAAAGCAACCAAAAGAGTCAGTACAAAGGCAGAGAGCTCACGGTCAACACCGAGAGATATCTCACTTGCATCCAGAATCGCGTTTACTTGTGGAAACGTACCAATACCAAAACAAGCAACACCCAAAGCAAACACTGCAAACATGATCGCGAGGGCTTTTGAGCCAACACCGTATTGCAGATAGTACATTGGGCCACCAATCATTTGGCCTTTATCATCTACTCTTCGGTATTTAACCGCTAACAAACATTCGGCGTATTTAGTCGCCATTCCGAAAAGGGCGGCGAGCCACATCCAGAATAGGGCACCTGGTCCACCAAGTTTGATCGCGGTGGCAACACCAACAATGTTACCAGTACCAATCGTTGCTGAGAGCGCAGTACAAAGTGCTGCAAAGCTAGAAACGTCACCTTGTTTATCAGATGACTTATCTTTACTGAATACCATCGCTAGCGCTGTTGGGAGATGTTTAAACTGGATCAAGCCGAGGCTAAAAGTGAAGTAAACACCGGTACCCACTAGCAAAATAAGCAGTGGTGGACCCCAGACAAAATTATCGATGGTTTGTAGTAAAGATTGTAGGTCGTTCATGATTTCCCCTTAATAAAACAACTAATAAGGAGAAGAGGGAAAGGACGAGATCAACGATCTCTAAAAGAACTAAGCTATTGGTTGTAGGCGGGAAGGCCAAGCAAAATAGTTAGGTTGTAACTTTCCACTCCTCTGTCCTTTTGCCTGAGAGTTTCACCTTGCGTGAGTGCAAGACTTGCTCCTTCGGCGACCGATTTAACGGTTCTCTCCAGAGGTTCCTCCAACTACAGTCCCCGCTACCTAGGTAGCACCTGAAATAGTTAATTCTTCGGCGAGTTATGCTAATCAAATGTTAAAATTTGATTAATAACCACTCTCCTGCAGTCTTCATCGGAACAATTACTCAATTAAATGAGTAAAGGTTAGTTAATGATGCTGGTCATCATTAACGTGTGAACTCTATCATGTTTTTGGTCCATTTCAACACCCTATGTCAATTTATTTTCAACGAAATAATCCCACTTATTTTCACGAAGCTATGTTTACCAAGTTTTTTGTGTGAGCAACTGCATAAACAAAACTCATTGGGCTAGGGAATAGAACCAAGAACACACTTCAGAACGATAAATGTGTTTCGATTATTACGGCATAAGTTATTCAATTGAGAACACAAATTTGATTAAAATCGAAGCACTTATTTTAAAATCTACGCTAAGTTGACCTTATGGGGCGTATAAATGAGTTACAATAAATCTTTGTGAAACCGTCTATGGACCTAGGCAGTTTTTCATGAGTGGACAAGGAGGCGGTATGACCAGATTATTAGCCATTGCGGTGTTGATTGCAGTAGCATTTGTGCTGTTTCGTTATCGAACCAATGAAAAAGTCCAAAAAGCGACCGTTATAACATTAATTGGCGCCTTTCTGATTTATACAGCATCGATTATGTTTGCGGAATTGATCCGCTAGCAAAGTAAAAGAGTCCTTGGAGTAGTATACGGTGAGTTCTCAGAACAAGATGGAAGAACAAGACGACGTTGTTGTCATTGAAGAGCGTGACAAACGTACTCATATCTATATCGCGATTGCTGCGGTATTAGGCTTGGCATTTGGTGGCCTTGTTGGATCGATTGTCACTGCGAATAAGTGGGAATCGACTTATCATGTGCTAGAAGAAAAATACCAAGCGTTGACGCAAGATAAAACGCAGTTGGTGTCTCAAGTAAAAGTGCGCGAAGAAGCGCTCGACCAAGAAATACAAGATAAAGTCACTGAACTGCTCGTTGCGAAAGATGAAGCGCACGAGAAAGCGCTTAAGAAGTTACAAAAGCAATTGACTGAGGTCGAGAAAGTTAACTTGTCGCTAGAGTCTCAATTGAAACAACAGGCAGATAAGATCAATACGACGAAGTCGGAAAATGAGAAGTTGAGTCGTCAAGCGGATATGCAAGCGACTATCTTTGAACGATCGCGCGAGGTGTTTCAAAAAGAGCTGAAAATTTCGCAAGAATTGGATTCTCTAGAGAAAGAAAGGGCGAAATTATTGCCTAAGATCGAGAAACTCAAAAAAGAGTGTGATGTATTTTTGGAAGGTAAATCTTGGGACGTGAAATCGGACGCGTGTGATAAACACGATGAAGCCAATTCACGACTAAGTCAGGTCGATCAAATGATTGAAGTTTATAAAATGGATCTCAAGCAAATCAAAGCAATAACTGAAGATATCGGCCTCTAGATCTTTTATACCTGATTTTGGAAAGTAAAAGGAGCTCTTTAAGAGCTCCTTTTTCGTTGCTAGCTTTAAACTCGGGAGCTAGCGTTTATTCTTAGATACGTGAGGCGTCATAGCCTGAAGCAAGCAGCAATTCTCGCTCATGTTTAATCAGTTGGGCGCGATCTTCAATCAGTTCATTGAGAGCTAGTGAGGGCTTGCCTGCTAAAGCCTTGAACGACTCAAAAGATTCCGCAGTGTCGATTTTTTCAATCATCTGACTGATGACATTACGAGCCTCACACGGGTTACTCGTAGTGGTAAAGTATTCCACTTGCTTTGCTGCCGATTTCATCTCTGTCAACAGCTCAAGTGGGCTGCTCTCTTTTGCTACCGCCATGTAGTTATCCAGCACGCGCTTTGCATAAAGCAGTTCTTTGAGGGGGATATCTCTTCCACTCTCGATTAGAGATTCGCTAAGGATCATACTTGAGCTCATGGGCATTCCTTCTTATATACTACGCAGCTTTTGATGTTTCCCTGAGTCTAATTTATTGAAGTCACATTGGGAATGGGTAAAAAGCATTTTTAACGCATTTTTATTCACTAATAAAAACGCGAATGCGATGTTTATCCGGATCGGTAGCCACAAAATTTAAGCCATACACCGAAGTCATTGGTGGTTGAGCAAACTCAACGCCCATGTTTTTCCAACTGTTGTAAACGTGCTCTAACGTATGGCGGTTGCGCACTGCAAATGATAACTCGGTGCCACCACCTTTGATGTCGCTGGAAGGGGAAAGAACATCACTTTGCTTGAGTGTCAGTTTTAAGCCATTTGCGAGTGGCATAGAAGCAAATGTTGGAGACAAAAACGTGACCTCATAATCAAACAGTTTCGAGTAAAAAGCTTGGCTTACGTGGATGTCCTCAACATAGAGGACGAATGAATTAATAGTTAGCATGGTCTGTTTCTCAATTTACTAGAAGTATGAGGTTGAATCTAACGGAAGGCTAAGACAGGCTTTGTCAGTAGACCAAGTTAAAGTACCTTGTTTGAAATAGTGAGAAGTATCACTTTCAATTTTATTGGCTCAGGATCGAGCATATGAACATATCGTTTGCTTTGTATTTGATTCCATTTATCTTCTCGACATTTCCTTGTCAAAAGCAATCCCGTTCATATGTGTAAAACGATTAGTTCACTGTTAATTATTATTTTTTGTGTTACATGTTCATTAAGTATTTCAGCAAAAAATATAGAAAAGAAAGAAAGTCAAATTTTAACTATCAATGAAATTAATAATAAAGAAAAAATTCGTGATCTTACAGAAATAGAAAGAGTGAGCCTTTCAACTATCTATCTTCTTTACAAAAATGGAGTGATAACGGAGAGTGAAGCAAACCAAGAGTTTGGACACTTTCTCGAAAATGAAGACAGAAAAAATGCCTTATTGAAACTCGCTCACATTGATGACGCTCAAAAAGAGCTGAAGCAAGCCGAAGAAAGCAGTGACTGGGTGAAACTATTTAACTTAGTTAACCTGATGAAACTATGTGGAGTGTTGCTTCTTATCGCTGCTGTTGCTTATTTTATCGCTCAAACCTACGAACTTCTTCAAGATATCGGTAGGGTATTTTGGCGACTTATTTGCACATTACCCGCGATTTGTTACCAGATTCTATTTGTTATCATTGGCTTAACCCTAGCCTTAGTTCCAATGATTATCAGTATCTCAGAAGCGCAATATGTTGTCATTTTTGGTGTGTTGCTCGCTTATGTCGCACTAGTATGGTGGACTATTCATTACGAAGAGCAGTCAGAAATTCTCCTAGAAAAACTCTCCTTGGGTTTACCAATTGGTATGGTTTGGTCTTTTTATCATGCTATTTACTTTGGCTTTTTTGCCATCCGCGAAGAGATCGCATTTTTACAGCTAGTGACATTTGCATGGGTTGTTCTTGGTATTGCAGTGGGAATTTTTAAGTTATTTAACTTTGAAGACAAACCGTACAAAGGAACAAAGTGTTTTTCTTTAGCGTTATCATCGACCATTGTTACTTGCATAATACTATTCTTAAACCAGAGTTCAGATTGGATTACGCCATATTACAAATTTACTTATTATGGGTTAGTGCCATTGCTGTTGTTGTCCTTTTCTATTTCGGGTTTTTATCTACAAAAACCAAGTTGGGTTAAAAAATTTTCAAATATTATGATGTTTTCACTCCTATTTATTAGCGCACCCTTACCAAGTTTTGGTCTGGATAATTTGTACGCTATGATTAATAGTGGTGTATTTGCCTAWGGTTTTATCACGATAACAACGATGGTATTTCGGGTCAGTTTTCTGTTTGGCTTGATATCAACAAGCCTCGTTGTTTACGTGTTGGCCTTAGTCATCGAACACAATCCTGAAAAGTTCATGCTCTACATATGACTATGATTTTCTAGATACAAAGTGTGCGTTCCTCCATGTACTCTAAGAGTGAAGAGTCTTACAGAATAAAGAAAAGGAGCCAATTGGCTCCCTTTTCACTGAATCAGCGGATATTAGTTGGTACGTTTCGAAGCGTACCAGTTGTTTTGATACGCCTTAGATGCAAACAATGCGTTTGCTTTTGCGCGTTCAATAACGGATTCATCGACTTCTAGCGGTTTCATGGTTTGGCTTTCAAAGTCGTACGCCAGGGTCGATACTTTTTCACCAGGAGAAAGCACAACTAGGTTGTCACGCGTTAAATAACCAAAGTTTTTGTCGTATTGCATCATTGCGCGTTCATCTTCGCGAGCCAGTGGTTTCGTTAAATCACGACCAATCATCGGCGTTTTGGCGTCTACGCCAATAAGAGACAACAGTGTAGGCGGCATATCTATGTTGTTTGCGATACGGTCATCTTTACGTGGTTGAATGTCTTTACCAATGATCAATGCAGGAATGTGGAAGTGCTTAACTGGAACCAAGTTAGCGCCAGACACGCGGGCATCGTGGTCTGCAATGACAATGAAAATAGTATCATCCCAGTAGGATGAGTTTTTCGCTTTGTCAAAGAACGTACCCAAAGCGTAATCTGAATATTTTACCGCGTTATTACGCGTCATGTGTTCGGAATCGTATGGCTCAATTTTACCTTTCGGATACTCATAAGGACTGTGATTACTTGACGTAAAAACTAAGCTGAAAAAAGGTTTGTCGCTTTTTGAAAGGCGTTCAAACTCTTCGTCTGCTTTGTTGTATAAGTCTTCATCACTGACCCCCCAAGAGCCAACAAAGCTTGGGTTATTGTAATTATCTTCTTCGACGATTTGATCAAAACCATTACCGTAGAAGAAGGTTTTCATGTTATCGAAGTTTGCTTCACCGCCATAAATAAATTGCGTGTGATAGCCTTGTGCTTTGAGTAAGTCTGCGATGGTAAAGAAGCCTGTTTGGCTTTTGCTTAGTTTCACCACTGCGCGAGAAGGGGATGGTGGAAAACCCGTGGTTACAGCTTCGATACCACGAACAGAACGAGTGCCCGTTGCGTACATTTGCGTGAACTGCCAACCTTCAGCCATGAGTTCATCTAGGTTTGGCGTAAGAGGCAGACCACCCAAAGAACCCACAAATTGCGCTCCTAAGCTCTCTTGTAGCAAGATCACTAAGTTCTTACGTTTACCATGGTAAGTCGCGGGGTTACTGTTCATGGTTGGAAGCAATGTTGGATCAAAGTCGGACTTTTTTGACGAAGCGCGAACTAGCTCCAGCATCTTTTGATTATCCATCTTGCCGTAGAACTGCTCTGCGCTTTTTTCTGACTTCATGCTGTTGACAGCAAACAGCAGTGAGTAAGATGAGTTTAATGCTAAGTCGTTAAGCAGTGGATCGTTAGAAAATGCCACCATGGCAGGGTTTAGTGGGCGGTGGCCTAAAGACGAGCGTGCGCCTGCAACACCAAGAAGTACAACAAAAATGGCTAATAGTGGGCGCCACTTCCATTTGATCTGCTGTGCATTGTCGGTCAGTTTTTTGCTCCACTTCCAACCCAAAACTAGAGTTAATGCCGTGCCTAACGCGCCAATAAACAGCTCTAGCTTATAGCCAGTCCAAAGCATGCCCATGACCTCTTTCGGATAGATAAGGTATTCCACAAACAGACGGTTTGGGCGTAGGTCATATTCTTGAATGAATGGTGCCGTTGCCAGTTCCATGTACACGAGAATCCAAAGCCCTACAACCATCCATATGCGCAATATCCATTTCCAGCATTGCCCAATCTTGCCGTTTAATGGCATTAGGGCTGAAAGCAGTGCAGGGAGGATGAATAACCAGCACAGTGTTGCAATGTCTACGCGTAGGCCTTGGCCTAGGATGTAAATTAAGTCGTTGAAAGAGTCAATTCGATCAAGTTGCCAAAAGGCGAGCAAAACGCGTGAGATAGACAAAAATATAAGTGAAAACAAAGAAAAAGCAGCAATTGGCTGCAAAGGCCCCCACACAGAGCCCTTAGATAAGTTTTTCATATTTATTCGAATAGTTTAATTGTTATGTTGTGTTGTTTTTAACAAAGCAAGCGTGAAATAAACGTGAATTATAATGTGGGTTTATGGTCGAGTAGTGTAAGTGTTGGTATGTCTATGTAAGTGTGGAATGAAGCTCATGTTCGGCTGGAACATAAATTAAACACGTTATGGTCTGTATCGCTTTTGTTAGCACTTTGGGAAAGTGACGACAAACGTATTCCTACTATTTTCTCTGGGAATGAGCTCAAGTGTTGCACGGTGTAGTACTGTAATGTCTTTGCAAATTGACATCCCTAAACCCGCACCGTCGCCAAGTTCGGAATGACCCCGATAAAACTGTTCGAAGATTCTTTCACGAGTTTCTTTCGGGATTTCTGGGCCTGTATCGGAAATTAAGACTTTGATTGTATTATTGTTCTCAGTGACGCTGACTTGTATGTCACTGTGCTCGCCGGAGTAACGAATCGCATTATCGACGAGGTTACGAAATAACACCTCTAACAACATTCGATCACCGGATATAGCGATGTTGGAAGATGATAAACTGATGTCTTGCTTATGCTTCAATGCTAACGGTGCCAAATCAGCAACAACGGTTTGCAACAAAGGGGTTAGCTCAACGGTGTCGAATACACGTTCTGATAAGCTATCTACTTTAGCTAAAGTCAGTAGCTGATGGATAAGGCGGTCAGTGCGTTCAATGCCTTGCAAAATGTTGTGTAAATCTCCTCTCAGTTGCTCCGGATCATTACTTTCAAGTGCATTTTCTACGTTAAGACGAAGGATTGTTAGTGGGGTTTTTAGTTCATGCGCTGCAGCACGTGTAAAGCGTTTCTCTCTTTGCCAGGCTAACTCTAGTTCAGAGAGGAGAGAGTTGAGCGAATCGACAAGTGGTGCGAGTTCAACAGTGTTGTCTTTTACATGAATGCGATCTAATCGGTGTACGTTTCTTTGTGTGATGGCGGTGCGCAGGTCGTTAATCGGTCGGAAATGTTTATCGATCAACCAAAACAGCAAAAGCAACAAAGTTGGTAGTATCAGCAATTGTTCTATTGATGTGGATAGGGCAATTTCGTGGATGATCTCTTTACGTATCTTGTATTTTTCTGCAACCACGACGTATTCATTATCATGTTTTGTTTGTGGTAGTGAAATCTGAAATGTACGCCATTGTGTACCGTCTTTTACGATATCAGCGTAGCCGTTATTATCAAAGGACGTAGAGAGTGCGTGCAAGGTTTGATCAGAGCTCCAGAGCAGTGTGTTGTCTCGATAGAATTGAAAAACCAAGTTTTGTTCATAAGGGTGGCCGAACGTTGTGACATTGTCATCGTCAGACTTTGACATTGACTCAATGTTTTCCATCCACTCATTAAATAATTCTCGATGGTTAGCGAGAGTCCTCTCTTCCGTTGAAATTGAGAGCGTCAGCAACATTAATTTTGCGGATTGTCCAAGCCTAGCGTCATAAACTTCTTCGACCTCGTGCTTCGCAGATTGGAAACTGAAATAAAGTGAGATGAGTAAGAGAACACTTACCAACACGCCTACTGATAGAGTTAACTGACGTTTGATCGAGTACGATTTCTTATCTTTCAAGAATGTACCCCACACCGCGAATATTTTTAATGACCACTTTGGGCGCTTTTTTACGCAAATTGTGAATATGAACTTCGATAGCGTTGTCGCTTGAACCTTCATCCCAGCCGTGCAGTGATTGTTGCAATTGCTCCTTACTTTGCACGCGTCCGGCGTTCGTCATCAAACTGGTGAGGATTTTAAATTCATTGCGTGTGAGTTTAAGCGGCGCGTCATCGTAGCGAATGCTTTGTTCCGATAAGGATAAAGATAACTGTCCAACTTGAATGATTTCTTCTGCACTACCGGATTGACGGCGAATCAACACACGCAAGCGAGCGAGCAACTCTTCGAGTGCAAACGGTTTTCCGAGGTAGTCATCTGCGCCGCCGTCGAGGCCTTGAACGCGATCTCGAATGTCGTCTCGGGCGGTAAGTATCATCACGGGGAGCTTAAATCCGCCTTTGCGAATCTTACGCAGAACTTCCAATCCATCGATATCGGGTAGAGTGAGATCCAATATTACGGCGGTGAACGCTTCTGTTTTGAGTGCGCTAGTCACGCCAGAGCCTTTTTCCACCCAATCCACGGTGTACCCATGGCGACTTAATGAAGTCACCATGGATTGACCGAGTAGTTTGTCATCTTCTACGAGTAATAAGCGCATGGATTATTTCAAACTCCCAAGAGTCGCTTTAATTTCCAGTTTTCGACCTTTATCAGCCAAAGGCCGGTCAGGGCGAGGTGACGCCTGCATTGCGCGAGTCAAATACACTTTCGCTTCCTTGTCTCGACCTTCTTCTGCAAGGAAGTCTCCATAAAAATAGTTCGGATCGATGCCTTTTGGATTGATCTCTAACGCTTTTTTCAACATTTCTTCGGCTTTATCGTCATCACCAAAGCCAATTGGCCACCCCGGAACTTTGTAATACAGAGAACCTAAACTGGTGTATGCAGATCCATCAAGCGCTTGCGGTGAAGTTGCAATTACCCCTTCGAGTAAAGATTTGGCTTCTTTGGCGAGTGATAGTGCACCCAAGCCACCTTGAGCACCAGCCAGCGATGCTTTATTGATTGCCAGCCAAACAGTGAGTTCGGGATTGCCCGGTTCTCTGTCGAGATAAATACTGGTTTTGGCAATCGCGCGATGGAAGCATTGTTCCTTTTCGTCACCATCGGGCGTGCTGTACTGACATTCCGCCCATTTCTTTTGAACCTGTTGCAGTGGAGCATTACCTGCCAACGCAGCGGTCGACGCTAACGTTGAACAAACCGTCAAAGCGCAAAGTAGTTGTTTGGTCTTCATCGTCTATGTCCTCTTCAGTGACTGACTCGGTTTACGTATTGGTGAATGGTTTCTTGCTGCTTACGAATCGCAGAAGAAACCATGCTTGGAAGCAGTTGATTGATGCGTGCAAAAAGCTTCTCTGGCCAACCAATCCATTTCGCGGAGATTTCTTTTTCCAACATGGCGACAACGTGATTGGCAACAACTTGCGGCGAGTCCGTTTGGTTACCTAGCTGTCGATTCATTTCATTGACAGCATCGCTATTGAGAGAGGTTTCTGTCGCTCTTGGTGCCAAATACAGCGCACGGATTCCGGTTGCGAACAGTTCTCTGTCGAGCGATTCGGTAAAACGGTGCAATCCCGCTTTTGCCGCGCAATAGGAGGTATAGCCTGGGTAGCCAATTGAGCCGAATGTGGAACCTATATTGAGAATCACCCCAGGCTGCTTTAACCACGTTAACGCTGATTGGCACAGCAGCATCGGCGCAACGAGATTGAGTTGGATTTCGTCTGCAATCTGTGTTGGTCGTTTGTGGCTTAACAACGAGAAATCGTTGCTGCCCGCATTGTTAATCAGTGCGTCCACTCTTTGATGTCGGCGCGCTCGAGCTTTAATCGCAGTTAATCCTTCTGATGAGGTGATGTCTGCAACGACTAGGTTATGGCGCTCTGGATTCGACAGTTCACGCTGTAGTGTTTGCAAGCTCTCTTCGTTTCGCCCAACAAGAATGAGGCTGGCACCGCGTTTTGCTAACTCTTGCGCGATGGCTTGCCCAATTCCGCCCGTTGCGCCTGTCAAGAGAATGGTGCTGTTGTTAATGATCATGCTTCACCTCACGCCGCTTGTTGGGTTGAGAAAGAAGGCAAAGAACGCAGCATTTGTCCGTACAATGCGAACACCATTTTTGCGGAGTCGATGATGACTTGTTGATCTTCCTCTTTGGTGATTTTGTTCATCAGTGATTCAAAAAATTGCAGATGATCTTGGTCTAACACGCTGTGTGAAACTAGGTAAGTCATTGCCGAAGGCGGTAGGCTTAGCGTTGACTGGATTTTTTCAGCCATTTGGCCACCAATGCCGACGCTGGTGCCTTCTAATACCCACACCATGCCAAACAGCGCGAGTGGGTTGTGGCGGTCAATGTTGTGGTAAAGGTAGGAAACCATCAGTTCAATCGGTGCTCCTACTTGACCTACATCTTTGTTGTTGCGCACTGCTTCGGCATCGCCGCCGCACGCTTTGATGTCATTTAAAATCCATTCTTGATGGCCTTTCTCTTCCTCGATGTACTCGGCAATGGCATCTCGTACCCATTCGTATTCGCCAGGTAGTCGGCCTCCACACGCCATCAGCAAGGGAACAGTGTGCTTAACGTGATGGTAAGCTTGGGTTAGAAAGGCGATATACATATCTTTGGAAATGTTGCCTTGTTGAACTTCTGCGATGACTGGCGCAGTTAACATTGCTTGTTGAGCAGCGGCAGTGCTTTGTTTGAGTTGTTCGAAAAATAAAGTCATAACCTTCTCCGTAAGAAGCCGTTAACTAAGATGCAGTTTGGAAAGACGTAATGTGTTGCTGGAAGGGCAAATCGATGCGTTGGAGCTTTTGCGCTTGCAGCGTTAATTCAGGCGTTGTGCTCGCTAATAACTGAGCCACATCATGTTCGATTTGATTTCGTTTGAGCTTGCCGTTATCCGTGTACCAACCAGAGATGGCTCGTGGGTTGTCAAGTAGCAACAAGGTTCGGATTTGAGCGTAATCGGGTAGGGTTTGGTTTAATGTATGAACCTTTGCTTCGACGTCTTCGCTATTGGCAATGACAGCGCATAATGTTTGTTGGCTATCGCCCGTAACGATTAGTGGCGTCATCGGCAAAAACGCCAACGCTTCTGATTCAATCCATTCCGGTGAGACATTTCTGCCATACGCGGTGACGATAAGGTTCTTCTTGCGCCCCGAGAGAGTGACAAAACCTTGCGCGTCGATTTGGGCTAAGTCGCCAGTTGCTAACCATTCTTGAGTAAACGGCTCATTCAAATAACCAAGAGCAACGTTGCCTTTGACGAGCAGTTCACCATCTTCTGCGATACGAATCTGAGCGTGGGGAAGTGGTTTGCCACACGTTCCTGCTTTAAATGCGGCTGGTATATTCAAACAAACGACGGAGCCACATTCAGACAAGCCATAACCTTCAAACGCCGGGATGTTCAGCGCATGCGCGGTGTTAATCAGTTGCGACGACACTCTTGCGCCGCCAACGGCGACAAATTTTAGAGAATCCACAAGAGAGGGCTGTTGTTTCGCGATCTGAATGAGCGCAAGCAATAAAGCCGGTGTTAGCACTAAGCTTTCTGGTTTGATGGTCGCTAATGCTTGTGCAAACAAACCCGGTTCGAATTGGCTCGAACCGAGTAGGCCGGTTTGCTCTCCGGGTAAAATATATGACGTCACGCCCAACATGAGTGGAACATAAACGCCGGTTATGTTCTCGAGAAGCGTCGATAACGGAAGCAGCACTAAGTGTGAGTGCGCCGCGCTGTTTACTGCGTCGGCGAGCGATTTCGCCACCAAACACAAATGATCATTGCTTAAACACACGCCTTTAGGCTGACCAGTCGAACCAGAGGTAAAGGTGATTTTTCCGGTTTCTGGTAGATAAGCTACCTGTGTATCTTCATCTCCCAACTGGTTACGACGCAGCAAAGGCAAATTTGCAATGGAAAACGAATAGTTTTGCTGGTTAAAGCTTTGCTTAGGATTAGATGCCAACCATGCTTGCCAATCGCCGACTAAAGCATCGACGCCTGATTGCTCTAATGTGTGTTCAACTTGTGCATCAGAGAAAAAAGTCGGAATAGGTACGACGATTATGTCTGCCGCCATCGCCGCCAAATCAACAATGGCCCAATCGATGCTGTTTTCTGCGCGTAGCGCGAGTACTTTGATGTTCTGTGCAATAAGCTCGGCGGCAACGAGTTCGATCTTGTTTAACAATTCAGAGTAAGTCAGTTCAACCGTTTGATTCGCTTCGTAGCCGACAAGTGCTACTTGATCTGGTGTCGTTTTTGCCCATTTTGTAATGGCATCGAGGAGAATATTCATACGTCACCTATATTCTGGCGTTTTGTTTAACCAAGTTGTTCTGGTTGTGTTTGCGGTTTTAACGACGTTTACTTTTCTATCTAGGCTTGTTTACGTTTTTTTTCTTGGACTAATCGAAGGCGCTCTAGTCCTTTTTGCAAATTGCCAGCTAACACACGCGGTTGATGTTCGTAGTACGAACCCCAAGTGGACTTGGCATAGGGGACTTTATTTTGATCGGCCTGCGCGATGACATGAGGCTCCAATCCTAGACGCGCCATCATTGCGTGAAGAGGGTCTGTCGCGGTGAAGATGCACCATTCAAAACCGAGATTGACCAGCATTTCTGCGATGAGGTAGAAGTGCAGAGATGACATGCCCTTAGCGAAAGATGCCAAGTGACCAAACTCCACTAAGTTCGAACGTTTTACGTCGCAGTTAAATACGTTAGAAACCAGCTTTTGAGCGTCGTCTTCTAAATACTGTTCAAGGAACAAGGGCTCATCTTCGGCGATGCGAAAGCCGCATACGGAAATAATTTGAGCACCTTCAATGAGGGTTAAATACGCCGGCATAAAATGTTTGAGCTCGGCAAAGAATGCTTCTTGATAACGCTGAGAAACATGCTCGATAACTTGGCTCCAAAGCGGATGCATTGGATAGACGATGTCTAAAGTAAAGCCATCTGCAGAAATTTGTGCATGGTGTTTCATGAGCGCTTCCTTTGTTTGATTGGTTATCAACAAAATAAAACGCGAAACTTAAGAAATTCTTAAGGAATGAAATTAAGTAGAAACTTTAAGAAAATACTGAGGAGCAAGGCTCAGTATTGTTGCAATCCTTTTTACTACTGTGAATAAAATAAGAGCCAACCGATGTTATCGGTTGGCTCTAAAGTTAGGTGTCACGTATTTTAATGGTTGTGCCGATTACATGGCTGCTTTTTTAGCTTCGTCTACCCATGCGTCGAACTTTTTCTGGTTCGCTTTGATCCAGCCATTTACATGAGACTCGATGTCTGCTGAGCTGTTCTTACCTTGGCTCATCATCATATTCTGCGCACTAACATCATTGATGTTTAGCTTGATGATTTCAAACAGCTTCGCTGCTGCTGGGTTCTTTTCAGTAAACTCTTTGTTCGCAACGATGCGCATAGAGTTCATCTCAAAGCCGTAGTTCTTACCGTTCTCTAGTGTTGTGTCGATGTCCTTACGCTCACCAGGAAGTGAAGAGAATGGCACTTCTAACCAAACAACATCTTTACCCGGAACTAAGACGCCGCTTACCCAGTAAGGTGTCCAAGTGTAGTAAAGAATCGGATCGCCTTTTTTGTAACGAGAAATCGTGTCAGCGATAATCGCAGCGTAGTTACCTTGGTTGTGCGTTACTGTGTCACGAAGCTTGAATGCATCCAACTGATGCTCAACGACCATTTCACAACCCCAACCTGGGTTACAACCTGTTAAGTCCGCTTTACCGTCACCGTTGGCATCGAAAAGCTTGGCCAGTTTTGGATCTTTTAATTGACCAATATTTGTGATGCCATATTTTTCAGCGGTTTTTTTATCGATCAAGTAGCCTTGCGCAGCACCACTTACATATTGACCTTTGCGGAAAAACTTATCATCACCGCCAGACATTGTGTACTTATCGGCGTGAAGAGGGAACCAACCTACTGCTAAGAAAGTGGCGTCGCCTTTAGCAATAGAGGTATAGCCTACGTTGTAATCCACTTCTTTAGTTGGTTTTACATCGTAACCAAGCTCTTCAAGTGCACGGTTTACGATCAATGTTTGAAACGTTTCCTCTGCAACGGTTGATTGAACTGGCTGAACAGTCACACCTTCACCCGGTAGTTCGCTTGCCACACCATAAGTTGAAAATGCGATAGTACTTAGAGCTCCAACAGAGAGCGCTTTCTTCCATGAATTATTCATTGATGTTTCTCCTAAGTTTTAGATCGTCTTGGTTCGTCTTTGTTTTCAGTTTTAATAGGTATGAAACAGGACCTGTGTGATACCAGCGAAGCTTGGTGTTACCCGCATTAACCCCTAATACTTGGGTAATACGGTCTAATAAAATGGCAAGAATTACGATGCCTAAGCCACCGACAGCAGCAAGACCCATATCAAGTCGGCCGATACCACGAAGTACCATTTGGCCCAAGCCGCCAACCGCAATCATTGAAGCGATCACTACCATAGAAAGTGAAAGCATCAAGGTTTGGTTTACCCCTGCCATAATCGTTGGTAACGCCAATGGCAATTGGATGCGGTAAAGCATCTGTTTTTTGTTTGCCCCGAAAGAGTGGCCCGCTTCGATCAGCTCTTCAGGTACTTGCTGAATCCCTAAAATAGTCAGGCGCACAACGGGAGGCAGTGCGAAAATGATGGTTACTACAACGCCAGGAACGTTACCAATACCGAATAGCATAACGATTGGCACTAGATAAACGAACGCGGGGGTCGTTTGCATTGCATCGAGTATTGGTCTAACAAATTTGGCTGCGGTTTGGCTTCTCGCCAACCATATCCCCATCGGTAGCCCGATAAGCAAACAGAAGAAGACGGCGGTTAAAACCAGTGCGAGCGTTGTCATCGCCTGTGACCACGCACCAATTAGGCCGATAAAAACAAGGGATACAAGCGTTGAAAAACCGAGTTTTACATTGGAAAACTGCCACGCCAGCAAAAATAAAATGAGCACCATGATGGGCGCAGGTGTGGACACCAAAGCAGTTTCAAACGAGGTAAGAATAAAGTCGATTGGAACTCGAATTGCTTGGAAAACAGGGCGACCATGTTCCACCAACCAGTTCAATCCCGATTCTACCCAGCTATCAAGTGGTAGAACCGCATCTTGGAATGGGTTCATAATGTCGAATGGAGCTTGCTCTACAGTTTCTGAGCTTAACCAGTCATTACTTGGGGCAGCGTCAGCACCTGCACCTTGTGACCAAGGATCATCTTGTGCAGGAGCGGTATTCGACCAGGGATCATTGTTAGTTTGCTCTGAAGACATCGTGTTAATCCTTATCTAGTGTTTGTAGAAGACGTGATTTAGTCACGACACCAAAGTAAGTACCTTGCTCATCAACGACAGGTACGGCATAAGGAACGCCTGCAACTAGTCCCAAAATGTCATTGATTGACTGCTCTGGCTGAAGAGTGACTTCATCCGTCAATTGAGCACTGGCTAGAGAGCGGTTTTCTTTGTGAGCCAAACGTAGTGAGTCAAGAGACACGATGCCGGAATATCGGCTAGATTTATCGACGACAATGCCGTAATCACGGTCATGATCCATCAGAATCTGCATCGCAGAGCCCGGGCCATCATTTTCCGATTTCTTAAAGACGGCGGCTGGCTTCTTGCGAGCGATATCTTTTGCTGTCAAGACACTTGCGATGTTTACGCCGCGGAAAAATGCTTCAACATAATCATTTGCTGGGCTGTGCAATATTTCATCAGGTGTGCCAACCTGAACAACCTCACCGTTTTGCATGATGGCGATACGATCACCAATACGCATTGCTTCGTCCAAATCATGAGATATGAAGACAATTGTGCGTTTATCATCGTTTTGTAGACGAATAAGCTCATCCTGCATCTCAGAACGGATTAATGGGTCTAAAGCGGAAAACGCCTCGTCCATTAATAGAATGTCTGGGTCACAAGCCAATGCCCTTGCTAAACCCACGCGCTGTTTCATACCACCGGATAATTCGTCAGGGAAAGATTCTGCATAAGGGTCTAAGCCAACTCTTTCCAAGGCGGAAAGGGCACTTTTCTGACGTTCATTAACATCAATGCCAGCAAGTTCTAAACCGAATGCAGCGTTTTCGATCACCGTCATGTGAGGCATAAGCGCGAAACTTTGGAAAACCATTGAGATATTGTTGCGACGAACTTCTCGAAGTTCGTCTTCAGAGATATGGGCAATATCTTTCCCTTTGAGATAAACACTGCCTTTCGTTGGCTCAATGAGTCGGTTTAGGAGTCGAACGAGAGTAGATTTTCCCGAACCAGAAAGCCCCATGATTACGAAAATTTCACCTTCGTTAATGGTGAGAGATACATCGTTTACGCCGACTGTTAAACCTGTCTGTTCAAAAATACCATCCTTATCGATACCTTTTTCGATAAGCGAGAAGGCTCTTTCTGGGTCTTCTCCAAACACTTTATACAGTCCCTTAACTTCCAGTATGGGATCCATGTTATCTGTCCTTTTTTGTGTGTTTATAACTGTTTAACGATTTGTACTCTAATTAATTTTAGTTCAACTTTCAACGAATGGGGTTCGGTTAACTGGGTTTTATGTGCATACAATGAACAATTAAGTAGGTGTTGCTAAATGGTGTTTTTATTAACAAAAATAGATGCTTATGGTTAGTCTTGTCTTTGCATAACTTTTCCATGACATTGGTTTGAATTTATTTTGAAGTTTTTAGTACATTTCAACTCAGCCCACCTGCATAGCTATAAGGAGAAATAGATTAGAGGTCTATATTTAAAAACGTTAGAGCTCTAATTTTTAATTGGAGTTTTATTCTGCGAACTGGGTTAGGTGTTGTTATTCTTAGATTTATTCATTGATTGATTTCAATCTTGGTGATATTTATCGCTGTAGTTTAGGCAACGTATGGAATAAAAGATGGAAGCCGAACAGTTAGAAGTGCTCAACTTCATTAGTCAGTACCCACCTTTCGATGATCTACCCGAAGAGCAGTTAAAAAAGATCGCTCTAAATGCCGAGGTTGCATACTTTCGGCAAGGCACAGAGATACTCAATTTTGGAGACACGATCCGCGACTTATATATGGTGAGAAGCGGCGCTGTGGAGATCTACCGACGTAAAGGCGAACTCTATAACAGGATTGACGCTGGTGGACTGTTTGGACAGATGGGGTTGTTAATGAACAACCGTGTGCGTATGCCTGCCAAAGCGATAGAAGACACCTTGGTTTACTGTATTCCGGAGGGTATTTTCAACGAGCTTTGTGACGAGTTTGAAAACTTTGCTGACTACATGGAACTGGAAGACAGCGCGCGTTTGCGAAGCGCAATATCCAGCCGCTCAGAAAGCAATGACTTTACCACTGCCAAGGCACGTAAGATCTTAGCGAGAGATCCGGTAACGTTGGAGGCGACGGCATCGATTCAAGAAGCCGCGATACTGATGGCGGAGGAAAATGTCACTTCTTTGCTTATTGTTCGCCCAGCAGAAGAACTCACAGAAGAAGATGATGAACAACTACTTGGAATATTGACTGATCGCGATCTATGTATTCGCGTATTAGCTCAGGGCATTGATACCAATATCCCAGTGAGTGAGGTCATGAGTTATGACGTGGTGTCTCTGGATTACAACGCTTATGTCTTTGAAGCCATGTTAACCATGTTGCGCTACAACGTGCACCATCTCCCAATTTTAAAAGATAAAAAGCCGATAGGAATTATTGGCATGACGGATATTGTCCGTTATGAATCTCAAAACAGCTTGCTGCTCGTTAGCTCTATCTTCCAACAAACCAGCGTTGAAGATCTCAAGCAAGTTTCTGAACAAGTGAAAGACTGTTTTGTGCGAATGGTGAATGAAGATGCCAACGCTCATATGATTGGTCGAGCCATGTCGGTCATTGGTAGTAGCTTTAAACAGCGTTTGGCTGAATTAGCAGAGCAAGAGCTTGGCCCTGCGCCAATTCCGTATTGTTTGGTCGCTATGGGATCGATGGCCAGGGATGAGCAGTTAATTGTAACGGACCAAGACAACGCCCTTATTCTCGACAACAGTTATGATGTTGAGATGCACGGGGAGTACTTTGAAAAGTTTGCCAAATTTGTTTGTGATGGTTTAGCAGCATGCGGCTATGCTTACTGTACTGGTGACATTATGGCAACCAATCCAGAGTGGCGAAAAACCCGAGCGGAGTGGGAGGAGTGCTTTGGCAACTGGATAGATAACCCAACTCCTGAAAGGTTGTTAAACAGTAATATCTTTTTTGATTTATTAGGTGTTCATGGGCGAGTGAAGTGGGCGGAACAATTAAGCAGCTTTATTGTTAGGCGCGCGAAAAGAAACAACCGTTTCCTTGCATGTATGGCTTACAACGCGATACGTCGTACACCGCCATTGGGCTTCTTCAAAGATTTTGTTATGGAGAAAGATGGTCGTCACCGCAATTCTATTAACTTGAAAAGAAGAGGTACTGCGCCATTGGCAGATTTGATTCGAGTACATTCATTGGCAATTGGTTCCCGTTCGCAAAACTCGTTTGACCGTTTAGACGATATCAATGATGCGGGCATTTTACCTAAAGGTCGAGGAATGGACTTGAGGGATGCAATGGAATTGATCTACATGGTTCGAATTCGTCATCAAGCACTCGATATCGAAAATGGAGATGAACCAGATAACAACATTGAGCCAGAGAACATGTCAGAGTTTGAGCGCCGAAACTTAAAAGCTGCTTTCCAAATCCTTAGTAATGCACAGAACTTCATCAAGTTCCGATACCAGAGAAGTAGCAAATAATGTGGTTCTCAAAAAAGGCAGCAAAAGATCAGCCGTTGTTGAATACGTCTCGGACGCCAGAGTGGTCAACGTTATTCAAACAGCTCGCGACCGAAGCAAGAGACGAGAGACTCAAACGTTATTACTCGACACCGATGGTTAATGGGGAAACCCCAGTTGAGGAAGTGCCATTTGTCTCGGTAGATTTTGAAACGACAGGTTTGAATGCGGAAGAGGATGCAATTCTCACGATTGGACTTGTGCCGTTTACCATTGATCGTGTTCAATGTAGTGGCTCTGCGCATTGGGTTGTTAACCCTAATCGTGAGTTAAACGAAGAGTCAGTCGTGATTCATGGCATCACTGATTCTGAAGTCAAAAACGCGCCCCAATTAACCCACATTTTAGGGGAAATATTGGATGCGCTGTCAGGCAAAGTTGTGCTTGTTCATTATAAAAATATCGAAAGGCAGTTTTTTAATAACGCGTTGCTAAATAGCATTGGGGAGGGGATACAGTTTCCCGTTGTCGATACGCTAGACATTGAACACGCGATACAGCGCCGTGAATGCAGTGGCCTATTCAATAAGTTAAAAGGTAAGAAGCCAGGCTCTGTCAGGCTGGGGCATGCTCGTGAAAGGTATCGCCTTCCTGCTTATCAACCTCATCATGCTTTGACCGATGCGCTGGCAACTGCTGAACTGTTTCAAGCACAGTTGCAATATCATTTTAATCGAAGCATGCCAATCTCTTCGATTTGGCAATAAGCGTTGTTTATGATGAAGACAATAAAATGCAATGAAAGGTAGGGGGCTTTGCGATTATGATGGCGGACTGAGTAACCGCTTATAAGAACTATGTTTTTTGAACATGTGCTTGGTAGTGATGGGAGGCTTCATCACTCAAACTCCGACGAAAGTAATTTAAATTTGGTCACGTATTTTTAAGGAGATTATCCGTGAGCACCGATAATAACGGTGGCATTCAACGCCCCGATGGAAAGGTAAACGCGATAGACACTGACTATCAAATTGGTCAGGATAACGTCGCGTTAAAAGTAGGCCCGTTTGGCCTTGATATTCATAACCGTGTTTTTGCAATTTCTGGTTTAGCAATCATCCTATTTGTTGTAGTAACACTATTATTTCGAGAACAGGTAGAGCCGTTTTTCGCAGATCTAAGAGCGGGTTTGTTACACCATTTGGATTGGTTCTTTCTCGCATCTGGTAATATTTTTGTCATTGTCTGTGTTGGGTTGATTTTTACACCGCTAGGTCGGGTACGAATCGGCGGTACAGAAGCGACGCCAGATTATTCCTATGCGGGTTGGCTGGCAATGCTCTTTGCAGCAGGTATGGGTATCGGTCTGGTGTTCTTTGGTGTATCAGAACCTATGTCTCATTTTAGTTCTGCTATTGGTGGCGTGAACGTTGAGAACGGTGTTCGTACTGACTGGGCCCCTCTAGGTGGTGCAGAAGGCGATGCAAGTGCTGCATCTGCACTAGGCATGGCGGCGACGATTTACCACTGGGCGCTTCATCCGTGGTCAATCTATGCGCTATTGGCTCTTGGTTTGGCGATTTTCTCGTTTAATAAAGGCTTGCCACTTACCATGCGATCCATTTTTTACCCACTGTTTGGTGAGCGTGTATGGGGTTGGACTGGTCACATTATCGACATTCTTGCCGTTGTAGCGACAGTTTTTGGTCTGGCAACGTCTCTAGGTTACGGTGCGTCTCAAGCCGCAACGGGTTTGAACTTCCTGTTTGATGTTCCAATGACGAATACTACGCAGGTACTATTGATTATTGGCATCACCGCACTCGCTTTAATCTCAGTTGTTGCTGGACTAGACAAAGGCGTGAAAATCTTATCTGAGATCAATATGGGTCTCGCTGCGCTTTTACTGCTTTTCGTTATTGTTGTCGGCCCGACGATCGCGATTTTAACGGGTTTCTTCGAAAATATAGTGTCATATGTGGCTAATATTCCTGCCCTATCAATGCCATTTGGACGAGAAGACGTAAACTATTCTCAAGGTTGGACAGCATTCTACTGGGCTTGGTGGATTTCTTGGTCACCATTTGTCGGTATGTTCATTGCGCGTGTATCTCGTGGTCGTTCCGTTCGTGAGTTCATTATTTGCGTTATCCTTATCCCTTCCTCTGTTTGTGTGTTATGGATGACCGCTTTTGGTGGTAACGCTATAAGCCAATACGTGAGCGATGGTTATGAAGCCGTGTTCAACGCGGAATTACCGTTAAAACTATTTGCCATGTTAGATGTGATGCCGCTAGCTGAAATTACATCTTTCGTCGGTATTATTTTGGTGGTGGTATTCTTCATTACCTCTTCAGACTCTGGCTCACTGGTTATTGATACTATTGCTGCGGGCGGTAAGGTCGATGCGCCAACGCCTCAACGCGTGTTCTGGTGTACGTTTGAAGGCTTAGTTGCGATTGCATTGATGCTTGGTGGTGGCCTAGCGGCAGCTCAAGCAATGGCCGTGACCACAGGCCTACCATTTACGATTGTTCTGCTTGTTGCAACGGTTTCTCTAGTAAAAGGCTTGATGGATGAACCTCGTCCAAAAGCGGTTTCTAAGAAGAAATCGAAATAACCAACATCAGCAGTTAAATATTTGAATAAAGCGGCATGCGAAAGCATGCCGTTTTTTTTGATTTTTGAATTTTTTGCTGAGAAATGAAGACCATGGAGGACTGTTTTTTCTGTTCATTTTTTATGCTTATTCTTTAAGTGATTTTTTAATAAATTAGACCTCGAACTATTTTAAGATTTGGTTAAATGGGGTGTTTTTGTGATATTTGTCACAAAAATACCGATAAAAAGGCGGATTATTTGATTTTTAGTCGCGAGGAATGCCCATAATAAAAAGGAAATTTAATTAGACCTCAAAGGATATGTATTTCCACATGATCACATCAGCACCTTGGGTTCTTTATCCAGAGATTGGAGAAGACTCAAGTAAAAAATGGATTTTTCGTGAGCCTAAAATCTCTGATGGTGACGACATTTACAGCTTAATTGCAGATTGTCCTCCATTGGACATGAACTCATCTTATTGCAATTTCCTACAGTCTACGCATTTCAGCAAAACCAGTATTTTGGTTGAGCAAAAAGGCGAAATCGCAGGTTTCATTTCCGGTTATCAGAAACCAGACGAGCAAGACGTTTTATTTGTCTGGCAAGTTGCAGTCTCACCTCGTTTTAGAGGTCACGGTTTAGCATTCCGCATGTTGAAAGAACTTCTCACCCGAGAGGAATTGGGCGGTGTTAAATCGGTAGAAACTACCATCACGGAAGATAATAAAGCCTCTTGGGCATTGTTCAAAAAGTTAGATGCGATGAACGGCAACTCTGGCCAAGTAAGCACATTTTTGGATGAAGAAGCCCACTTTAAAGGCAAACACGATACAGAATATTTGTATCGCATTCCTCTCAAATAATCCTCAAACAATAGGAATTAAAAACGGTCTCATCATGGATATTTTCAAAAAGCAGGAATCCAACGTACGCTCATATTCAAACAATTTCCCAGTGGTTTTTCGTAAAGCGAAAGGCTGCTGGCTGGAAACAGAACAAGGTGAACGATACTTAGACTTCCTTGCTGGAGCGGGATCTCTAAATTACGGCCATAACAACCCAGTACTTAAGCAAGCACTGCTTGAGTACATTGAGATGGACGGTATTACTCACGGTTTGGATATGCACTCAGAAGCGAAAGCATCGTTTCTTGAAGCGTTGGATACTTACATCCTTAAACCAAGAAACTTGGACTACAAAGTTCAGTTTACTGGCCCAACTGGTACTAACGCCGTTGAGGCAGCACTTAAGTTAGCGAAAAAAGTAAAAGGTCGCGACAGCGTCGTTGCATTTACCAACGGTTTCCACGGTTGTACAGCTGGCGCTCTAGCTGCAACGGGTAACCAGCATCACAGACAAGGTAACGGTTCTAGCTTAAGTAACGTCACTCGTATTCCATTTGAAGGTTACGCTGGCGTTGATGGTCTAGCATTGTTCGAAACCATGCTAAACGACAACTCTGCAGGTATGGATAAACCAGCCGCTGTACTTCTTGAAACTGTGCAGGGCGAGGGTGGTTTAAATGCTGCTTCAAACGAGTGGTTACAACGTTTGAGCAAAATCTGTAAAGCCAACGACATTCTTGTGATTGTCGATGACATTCAGGCTGGCTGCGGACGTACAGGTACTTTCTTTAGCTTTGAGCCGTCAGGTATTCAACCAGATATCGTGACGCTATCGAAATCGATCGGTGGTTACGGTTTACCAATGGCCGTCGTTCTACTCAAACCAGAGCTAGACCAGTGGAAGCCAGGTGAGCATAACGGCACGTTCCGTGGCAACAACCATGCATTTATTACCGCGGCGAAAGCATTAGAAATTTATTGGGCAAATGATGATTTTGAAACACACATCAAACAGTGTTCAGACAAAGTAAGTGCTGTTATTGATCGCTGCGTTCGTCGCTTCCCACAAATGTTTGTACAGAAAAAAGGTCGCGGCATGATGGTTGGTATTGAGTGTATCAACGGTGATATGGCATCTGAAATCGCGAAAAACTGTTTCGAAAACGGAATGGTAATTGAGACAGCTGGCCCTGACGACGAAGTCGTTAAGTTCTTCTGCCCACTTACGATTAGCGAGTCAGAACTAGACCAAGGACTAAGCATCTTTGAAAGTGCAGTGGAAACCATTGCTGCGAAACATTTCAAACAAGCATCTTAATAAGGATTATTAATTATGATCGTCAGAACACTCGATGAGTGTCGCAACAGTGAGCGACGTGTCGTTTCAGATAACTGGGAAAGTGTCCGTATGTTGTTGAAAGGTGACAACATGGGTTTTTCTTTCCACATCACTACGATTTATGAAGGTACTGAAACACACATTCACTATCAAAATCACCTAGAATCGGTTTTTTGTATGAGCGGTGAAGGTGAAATTGAAGTCGTTGGTGGAGAAACTTACCCGATTAAACCGGGTACGTTATACATCCTTGATAAACACGATGAGCACTACTTGAGAGCTTATAAGAACAAAGAAATGGTAATGGCTTGTGTATTCAACCCACCAATTACCGGCGCTGAAGTGCACGATGAAAATGGTGTTTATCCTCTCGTTGACTAAAAGATAGAGGTGGGGTGCTTGTCGCCCCACGATCAACTATCTCTTCTTTTTTCTTTTAAAGTTACCAATCAAAAAAGGCTTATCATGACATTTACCGTAGAAAAAATCGGCGGTACATCAATGACAGCATTTGATGCTGTTCTCGACAACATTATTCTTCGTCCTAAATCGCCATACAATCGTATCTTTGTCGTCTCTGCATACGGCGGTATGACCGACGCGCTACTCGAATGTAAAAAAACCAGTAAGCCAGGTGTTTATCAGCTTATCGCGAAACGTGATGACAAATGGGAAGAAGCGCTAGCATATGTAGAAAGCCGTATGCTGCTCACAAATGAAAATATTTTCGCGGACCCAATGAATCGTATCCGTGCAGATAAATTCATTCGCTCACGTATTGCTGAAGCAAAAAACTGTATTGCGAACATTTTAGAAACGTGTCAGTACGGTCAGTTTTCGCTACGTCAGTATTTGCCTCAAATTCGAGAGTTTCTGTCGTCTATAGGTGAGGCGCACAGTGCTTACAACACGGCACTGAAACTAAAAAATATGGGTATTAACGCTAAGTTCGTTGACCTGTCCGGTTGGGACAATCAAGCGCCAAGAAGCCTTGATGAATCGATCAGTGATGCGTTTGCTGATATCGATGTGTCAAAAGAACTGCCAATCGTTACAGGTTATGCTTACTGTAAGGAAGGCCTAATGCACACTTATGACCGAGGTTATAGTGAAATGACATTTAGCCGAATTGCAGCGATAACAAAAGCGGATTTAGCGGTAATTCACAAAGAATATCACTTGAGCTCTGCAGACCCGCGTGTTGTTGGTCCTGAAAAAGTTTTGCCAATTGGTAGTACAAACTATGATGTAGCAGACCAACTTGCTAACCTTGGCATGGAAGCGATTCACCCAAATGCAGCCGCAGGTTTACGTGAGAGTGGTATTGAGCTACAGATTAAAAATACATTTGAACCTGAACACGAAGGCACTTTGATCTCTTCAAGCTACCGCCCAGAAGAAGACAAAGTCGAAATTATCGCAGGTAAAGAAAAGGTGTTCGCACTGCATTTGTTTGACCAAGCGATGGTGGGAAAAGCTGATAACGTTAGCTACGAATTAATGGAAATTATCTCTGATGCTCGCGTAAGTTTAGTTGGTAAAGAGATGAACGCGAACTCTATTACTTACTATCTAGGTGGCAGTACTGATAGCTTGAACAAAGTATTGTATAAAGCTGAAAAACGCTATCCGAATGCGTCGATTAAAGGCCGTATGGTCGCGCTGATTTCAGCCATCGGTTCTCAAATTGACACTAACAAGACACTAGCGAAAGGTGTACTTTCTTTGATGAACAATGGCGTAACGCCAGTTGCACTTCACTCATCAATGAGAAATGTAAACGTTCAGTTCGTCGTGGGTGATAAAGAATATCAGCGTGCAATTTGTGCGTTGCATGATGAATTCTTTCAGAGCAATAGTTTAACTAAATCGGTTAACGTAGCTTAGTTTATTCACGGTTAAAATACAAAGGAGAGCAGGTTTGCTCTCCTTTTTTGTTTTTCTGTGTTCTCAATATAGGCCCGCTTTGCATGGAGTAAACTACCGAGCTAAGTGTGTCCGTAGAGATACACATAAGCCAGCAGAGCTCTGTTGGCTCAGTAACGCAATCTAGAGTGATTAATTAGATTACTTAACTTTATTCACTTCCTGTTTAAGCATTTCTAACTGCTGCATCTTTTCTTGCATCTGCAAAGAGTCGTAATTTAAAGAAGCAGGGTTCATAGTTGTACCGCGTTGCATTGGGTATTCAGGTAACGTTTTAAAGAAGTCGCCAACAACGTCTTGAATTGGTACAAACAACCACATGTTGTCTGCCATCCAACGTAGGTACATTTGTGACTCGCTAGGACCTTTTTCAAATGGGTCAGCACGTAAGTGAATGATCTTAGGCCAGTTTGGTACAGATCGCACGGCGTCGCTTAGGTTTCCTTCCAGAGTTGCAAAGTGAAGTTTCCAGTCATTCCAGCGTACTGCGTTTAGTTCACCATTTGAGGTGAAGTAGAGCAGAGACTCACGTGGTCCTTTCTCTTCTTTGCCCTCGAAGTATGGCATGAAGTTGTAGCCGTCTATATGGACACGCCAGTCTTTACCATTTGCTTTGTAACCTTCAGCAAGCTTTTCTTTCACGTCAGGAACGCCAGCTGCCGCCAACAATGTTGGCAACCAGTCTTGATGAGCCATCATTTCGTTGATTTTCGTTCCTGGCTTAATGACACCAGGCCAACGTACAAGTTGAGGCACACGCATACCGCCTTCCCAAGTCGTGCCTTTCTCACCGTGGAATGGGGTTGCGCCCCCATCAGGCCAAGTCATGGTCTCCGCGCCATTATCTGTTGTATAAATAACGATAGTATTATCAGCAACGCCTAGCTCATCGAGTTTGTCGAGCAATACGCCGACTTGATCGTCATGCTCTAACATGCCATCAGCGTAAATGCTAACACCGGACTTGCCTCGATACTTCTCTTGTAATCGGGTCCAAACGTGCATGCGCGTAGAGTTATGCCAGATGAAGAAAGGCTTATCTGCTTTAACAGCTTTCTCCATAAACGATAAAGTGCTTTCGAGGAACTCTTCGTCCGCGTGTTCCATGCGTTTACGCGTCATTGGGCCAGTATCTTCAATCTTACCGTCGGCATAAGATTTAATTACACCACGAGGACCATAGTTTTTACGGAACTTTGGGTCTTTAGGGTAATAGTAGGTTTCGGGCTCTTCTTCTGCATTAAGGTGGTACAAGTTACCAAAGAATTCATCAAAACCATTATTGGTAGGTAGGTGCTTATCTTGATCGCCCAAGTGGTTTTTACCGAACTGAGCTGTCATATAACCTTGGTCTTTTAGTAAGTCAGCAATAGTTGGTGCCCAATCTGGAATCCCATGGTCGGAACCCGGCATACCAATCGTCAGCAAGCCAGTGCGAAATGGTTCTTCGCCAGTAATGAATGCTGCTCGACCGGCAGTACAAGATTGTTGGCCGTAATGGTCTGTAAACAAAGCCCCTTCGTTCGCGATACGATCGATGTTAGGGGTTTTGTAACGCATCATACCTTGGTTATATGCGCTGATGTTCCAGTAACCGACATCGTCACCGAAAATTGCGAGTATGTTGGGTTTGTCTGCCGCCATCGCTGCGCTGGACGTTGCTAACAGTCCGACGCCTACTGCGATTTTTCTCAATTGGTTTGCCATAAAAAACTCCAGGTGGTTGAGAGTAACGAGAAGCACAAGTAAACCTTGTGCTTAGGTGTTGCATAAGTTAATGATGTGTATAGAAAAATCCTCTTATACTCTTTATAACCATAAGTTATTGAGGGTATTTAACTATTTGTTTCTAAATAAAAATACTTGTCATTCTGATGATTTGGGGAGGTTTTAAAAATAGAGATGGGTCACTAATGAACACCATTGCCGATTGCTGGTGAGACGAATAAAGTTTCAGCAAAAACACCGAGATATTCCCTAATCGGGGGACGAAGAATGGAGCACTCATTTTGAAGGCCTTTCACTTCTAATTATTTGTATAACCAAGGGGTTAGCGACTATATTGATTCAAGTTGCACCATCTAAATACTAAGGATAGTTATGAGTCAGTGGGCGGGTCGGTTTCGGTGTCTATTTCTGGGTATCGTCATGGTGAGTGGTTCGTTTTTTTCCCAGGCATCAGTGATAGAGAGTCCCCAAAATACCACGAAGCTTGGGTTGGAATATGTTGGCACGCAAACGTGCGCGGAATGTCACCAACAAGAGGTGGAGGCTTGGAAGGGCTCTCATCACGATATGGCAATGAAACATGCAAACTCAGAATCTGTTCAAGGTGATTTTGATAACCGCACAGTGACGCATGATGGGCAACCCAACCGTTTTTTTAGACAAGGCGAGGAGTATTGGGTCAATATTCAAGGCCCTGATGGTCAATGGCATGATTATAAAATTAGCTACACATTTGGTTGGGAACCGTTACAGCAATATATGGTGGAGTTTGAAGACGGTCGTGTACAGCTCATTCCTTTTGCGTGGGATTCAAGGACGAAATCGGAAGGTGGTCAGCGCTGGTTTCACCTTTATCCAGAGACAACAACGACAGATGAGTTTTACTGGACTAACACTGGGCAAAATTGGAATTTCATGTGTGCAGACTGTCATTCGACCAATTTAAAGAAGAACTATGAAGCAATCAAAAATACCTACAACACGTCTTGGTCCGAGATCAATGTTGGTTGTGAAGCGTGTCATGGCCCTGCAAGTGGACACATCGAGTTGGCGAAAAAGTCCGCATCTACAGGAGGCTCTTTCGATACAGGTAGTCACTATGGTTTTGACCGAAATTTATCTAAAGCGGTAACCGAGTGGGTATTTGAGAAGGGCCACAGAACGTTACAACCAAAAGCAATCGCAGAAACAAATCAAGTTCAGACGTGCGCACAATGTCACAGCCGTCGAACGCAGTTAAATGAGACAGGTGATCACATTCAAGGCTCATTTTTCGATAAATATCGGTTAAGCCTGATCACTCCAGAACTCTACTACCACGATGGCCAAATTTACGATGAAGACTATGTTTACGGTTCATTTCTTCAGTCTGAAATGGCTGAAAAAGGCGTAACATGCACCAATTGCCACGATCCTCATTCGGCAAAACTAAACATCCCAGAAGAGGCGGTATGTTCACAATGTCATATTGCGTCAGAATATACCCCAGAAAACCACACCTTCCATGAAGCGGGATCCAAAGCGTCACAATGTACGACTTGTCACATGCCAGAAACGATTTATATGCAAGTCGATCCTCGTAGAGACCACAGTTGGCACGTACCTAGACCTGACTTGAGCAAACACATCGATACGCCCAATGTATGTACGTCTTGTCATGAGGATAAGAGTAACCAGTGGGCGGATGCGCAGATAGCCGAATGGTTTCCTCACTCTCAATACCGCTATCAACAACACTTTGCTGTCGCGTTTTATGCCGATGCAATTGGGCACAAAGGGGCGGCGAATGCTCTGGCTTACTCTGCTCAGGATTCATCATTAAAAGACATCATACGAGCTTCTGCATTAGAGCGAATGGGCGGCAATACTGACCAAAATACGACTGTTTCGCTCGCAAGGGCCGTTAAAAATGAGAATGAAATGATTCGGCTCGGCGCAGTCGCGGGCTCGTCTGGTTATGAGTTTCATGATCGATGGCGAATTTTAGAACCACTGCTGGATGATCCCGTACTTTCAGTGAGGGCGGAGGCGGCTTCGGTATTAGTGACCAGCTATGCGCAAATGACGCCGTTACAAAAAGATAGGATTCAACCATCACTTGAAGAGTACATGGACATTCAAAAGTTTAACGCCGATCGTGGTTTTGGTAGAACCAATTTGGCAAATGTATACCGCAGCTTAGGCAAAATCGATAAGGCAATTGCGTTATACCAAGAAGCGATAAGTATCGAGCCTTATTTCGAAAATAGTTACGTGAATTTATCGGACCTGTATCGACGCCTTGGGAAAGAAAAAGCTGCGCTCTGGGTGTTACAACAAGGGATGAAAGCTCAGCCTAAATCCAGCTCATTACCTTACAGTGCCGGTCTTTCTTTGTTACGCCAAGGCAAGGAAGATGAGGCCAAAGCTCTACTTAAACATGCCGCAGAACTAGGAAAGACTAACGCTCACTACTGGTATGTTTATGGTCTAGCTTTGGAAAAAAGTGACGTTCTGGAAGCCAGTAAGGCATTGCAGACTGCGTTTAAAGTTGGTGGGAACCCTCAACATTTATATGCTCAATGCGAAGTTCTAGCGAGAAATCATAAAAAAGGCGCTGTCGCTTTTGCTTTCGATAGGTGTCTAAAAGAGCTGAGTAATTATGCTCCTAAGCAGGCTATTGATCAGCTGAAAGCACCTATTACGAATCTGTAGAGATTAAACACCAATAGTAAAAAGTGGAGCCTTTATCGCGCCACTTTCTCTACTTAGTTTAGTCTACGTCTTTCGCTAGTCTAAGGCCCATGTCAGACATAATTACGGATTGGCTGGCAAAATCGCGGCGATAGTTTTCAGATTCGTCTGCGTCATAAGCAAAGCTGCCGCCACGTACAGACTTGTGTGCAAGGCTTTCTTTTTCCTCTTTTGCGTTTACCGGATTATCACTGGGCGCTGTTTTGTAATAACCTTCGTCAAAAGCATCAATAACAAACTCGCCTACGTTACCTGTCATATCGTACAACCCGAGCTCGTTTGGTTGCTTTTGACCTACCTTATGAGCCTTATTGTGCGAGTTATTCGCATACCAAGCCACCTCGTCAATATTGTTTGATCCAGAAAAAGTGAAGCCTTTACTTAAAATTCCGCCTTTAGCGGCAAACTCCCATTCTGCTTCTGTTGGTAGACGGTAATGCTCTCCCGTTTTTTCATTCAATTTCTTAATGAAATAATTGGCTTGTTGCCAACTAATATTATTGACGGGTGTATTTGGATCTCGAAAGTAGCTCAGAGAGGAGCCAGTGATAGCTTCAAAGAGCGATTGAGTTACCTCGAATTTTGACAAATAGAATCCATCAACGTTAACAGTGCGAGCTGGGCCCTCTGACTTTTTGGCTGATGGATTATCTGCGCCCATCGTAAACTGCCCACCTTCGACAAGAACCATATCTTGATCGATTTTCTGAGCGAGAGAGTTTGGTGGGGTTGTTGCACACCCATTAATTATCAGCGTGACCGATATGGCTGAGACAAAGGAAATAATCTTACTTTTGGGATGCTTCATTCGGCGACTCCGTCAACGACTTTGGTCAGAAAGTCTAGCAAGCAAAACCATAACAAACGGTTATACACACTATAACAAGCGCCGAGAATAATTGAACATTATCATCACCCTAGGCGATTAACTCGATGATTAGGTTTGACATCATTGGGGACAGGTTAGCAATTAAGAAGGTGATGAATGCACATAACTCAAGGGCCGCAGTTCAACGGAAAAGCATCTAAGCGTTTACATGTGATGGCAAAGCCCATTGGTGCTGCTTGCAACATCGATTGCACTTATTGTTATTACTTAAGCAAACAAGATTTGTTGGAATATAAGCAAGGGTGCTCGCCAATAATGGATGACGAAACCTTAGAGAGCTATATCCGCCAATACATAGAAGGGCAGAACACACCTGAAATTATCTTCTCTTGGCAAGGTGGAGAGCCAACCATGCTGGGGTTGGATTACTTCAAAAGAATTGTTGAATTACAAGATAAATACCGCCCTCATGGTATTACGATCTCTAATGATCTTCAGACTAATGGCACGCTTCTTAATGATGAGTGGTGCGAGTTTCTAAAAGCGAACCACTTTCTCGTCGGTTTAAGCATCGATGGCCCTGAGATGATGCACAACGCTTACCGAACAAACCGAGCGGGAAGAGGTACATTTAAACAAGTGATGAACGCCGTTGAGCTATTGCATAAGCATGAAGTGAAGTTTGCAACGCTCACGTGTGTGAACAACTTGACTAGTCGTAACCCTTTGGAAGTGTATCGTTTCTTACGAGATGAAGTATGTTCCCCTCAAATGCAGTTTATTCCGATTGTTGAGCAGAAAACTTTCAGAACAACAGCGCCACAAACTTGGAAGCCCAATGAGCAACTGATGCAAGGTGATAAACGTCTGATTCCCGGTCACAAGGATTCGGTTGTCGAGCCATTTTGTGTGGCGGATGAAGCATGGGGTAACTTTCTTATCGCGATATTCAATGAGTGGGTCGTGCATGATATTGGTAACGTTTTTGTACAGTATTTTGAAGCAAGTTTGGAAACATGGATGGGAAGAAAAAACCCACTATGCACGCTAGGTGAAATCTGTGGCAAAGGTTTAGCAATGGAACCAAACGGTGATGTCTTTGCGTGTGACCACTATGTTTACCCGGAATACAAGGTCGGAAATATTCACAGCGAAAAACTCGATACTCTCGCTTATAGCCCTGACCAGCAGAAATTCGGGTTTGCTAAAAGTCGTACACTGCCTCAGCAGTGTGTTCATTGCGATTATCAGTTTGCATGTTTTGGAGAATGCCCTAAAAACCGCTTTATTCGCACCAGAGAAGGTGAGCCTGGCCTTAACTATCTATGCGCAGGTTGGAAGAAGTTTTTTGCGCATGTCGACAAATCAATGGCGTACATTTTACGAGCGATGGGCAACCCTGTGGTACACGGTAAATACAGCGATAAGGCTTTACACCTGAAAGCGTCTAATCGACCTGTTTTTGACACTAAGTTCTAAGATTCAACTGGTCCAGTTTTATAAAAGTAAGGTCTCATCAATGCAAAAGATAACGCGTTTTACGAAGTCACTTTTAACTTTCACGCTGAGTGTAGCGTTAAGCCAAGGCGCTTGGGCTCAAGATAAACCTCCGCTCAATTCAGATAGAGTTTCACCCGTTGAGATAGCATCTCAAGAAGAACCAATGACGCTAGTACAGCAAGTCGAAAAGTTGTCTTATGATGCACAAAACAAGAAGTTGTCTTCAGAAAAGCGTATTGATGCTTTACGTGAACTGGCCAACTACCCCAGCCAAAACGCTTTGGTTGCCGTCGCTCGTGGTTTGAAAGATGCAGATGCTGGAATTCGTGAAGCAGCAATTGTAGGAGCTCAACCCTATATGATAGATCATCGCTGGCGTCTGGTTTCCCCGTTGCTAAGTGATGACGATGCAATGGTTCGAATTACCGCAGCGATAAACTTGGTTCGAGATTACGCCAGTTTAAGTTCGGAGCAGCAACAGTCACTTGAAGGCGCGGTGACTGATTTAACATCCTACTTGTCGCAGAAAACTGACAACGTTTCTAGATTACTCCTTGCCGATGTATATCGTTGGCATCGAGAGTGGGACAAAGCGGCATTGATTTATCCAGAGCTAACCAAGCTGATGCCAAGTAACCCCCAAGTCTGGTTAAGCTATGCGGACAATTTTCGAGCGCAACAAAAAGATCGACAAGCTATCCAAGTACTTGATGAAGCAATCACACTTTTTCCTGATAACGCTGCTTTGCATTACTCGAAGTCATTGGCGCTAGTAAGACTTGGTGAGAAGCATGATGCCGCTAGCGAAATTGAAAAGGCCGCTAACATGGCAAAGAACAACAGTTATTTTTGGTACTTAAATGGTGTTCTGCAAGAAGAGTTAGATCTTAAAAAATCTGTGCACGCTTTTGAAAAAGCTTATTTGATCTCTGGCGCGCCGGAGCAGCTTTACGCAGTGTGTGATATCTACATTCGGTACGATAACCCCAAGTCTGAACAGTGTTTAGCGGAACTTAAGAAAGTGGCTCCGGATTACGTGATTGATGAGCTTAATCAGAAAAAGGGACGTCAAAGTACTTCAGAGCAGGTTGACGCCAGTTAACTCAACACTTTATCGGTAATCTTCTTTAATTGAAGTGTGCTTTTTGTTACAGTGTCACGTTGTGGTGTTGTTGCATATGTTGCTCTGAATTGCGCTTGTTAATCGTGAACTATACTTTCATTTGGATTTGCATCCCGTACCTCAATATAAGGAATTAAAATGGCTATAAAGTTAAAGGTGATTGTCCTTGCGACAAGTTTTGCTCTGTCTAGCTATAGCATTGCTGCTGATATGCAAGATCCTCTGCCGTCATGGAACAACACCGGTGCTAAGCAAGCTATTATGGCGTTTGTTACTAAAACGACGACTCAAGGCTCGGACGCTTATATTCCTGAAAGCCAAAGGATCGCTACGTTTGATAATGACGGGACGCTGTGGGCAGAAAAACCCGTTTATCTACAGCTGTTTTTTGCGATCGATAAAGTGAAAGAGATGGCCTCTGAGCATCCTGATTGGAAAACAACAGAACCTTTTGCTTCGGCAATAAAAGGTGACTTGGAGGGGGTTGGCAAGCAAGGCCTTGAAGGTGTGATGAAGCTTGTTATGGCGACTCACTCCGGAATGTCGACTGATCAGTTCCATCAAGAAGTGAAGGAGTGGATGAAAACGGCCGTGCATCCTACGACGGGAAAGCCATACACTGAAATGGTTTATCAACCGATGCTTGAGTTACTCGACTATTTGAGAGCAAATGACTACCAGACCTATATAATTTCTGGAGGTGGCATTGATTTCATGCGTGTTTGGGCACCAGAAGTATACGGGATCCCAACGCAAAATATCGTTGGGACGACATTAAAAGCGGAGTATCAGGTCGTTGATGGAAAGCCAACGATTCAACGCTTGCCAGAAATTGATTTTGTGAATGATAAAGCGGTGAAGCCTGTCACGATCCAGAACTTCATTGGTAAGCGTCCGGTGATGGCATTTGGTAATTCTGACGGTGACTTACAAATGCTAGAGTGGACTAAAGCGGGGTCTGGCCCACGATTTTCAGCGGTTATCCATCACACGGATGACAAGCGTGAATGGGCGTATGATAAAGACTCTCACGTGGGGAAATTAGACAAATCATTTAAAGTGGGTGAAGAGCAAGGTTGGCTGTTTGTCGATATGAAACAAGATTGGAATCAAGTTTTTAAAGAAGCGATGAAAAAATAGCGACCCAGCCAACGTAAACACTACACCAAACATTTTGTGATAGGGGGTGATGAGCAAAACGCTCTTCATCTCCTCAACTTAACAATTCTGTTTGGTATCAGCATAAGCAAATATTGCGTGCGTCCGTATTGGTTATTTGATTGCTGTGTGGCATTATTGCTTAAAACCACTTAAGTGAATTTAAGTAATGACGCAAGAAGAGCGATTGATAGAGCTCAGAGCCAAGCTAGAGCTACAAAACAAAATAACGTTATCGGAAGTTTGCGAGTATTTTGGCATCTCGCGAGATTCAGCGCGTCGAGATTTAGTTAAGTTGAGCCAACTACCGGGATTACAAAGAATCCGAGGTGGCGTCATGCTTGCCCCGATATCTTCCTCTACAGAGGCGTACTCTAATCGACCAATTAGTGACACTAAACATCGCCTCGCTCAAGCGGCCGCTAAGCTTGTGGATGAGCGTGACCACCTTGTTATTGATACCAGTACTATCTTATCTCTGCTCCCACTTTACGTAGAAAAAGCACGCTGTGAAGAAGATAAGCTCAACGTGGTCACCAACAGTATTGACGTACTGCTCGCTGCTGAAAAAAGTGAATCAATGGACGTCCATTTCTTAGGTGGACACTTTGACCCCTACGCCAGAGCGATCTTGGGGGCACAAGCAGAACAGCAAATGAAGCAATATCATGTGAATAAGGCGTTTATTGGTGTGTGCGCGTTGTCATCCCGAGGGTTGACGACAAATAATGAGCTAGAAGCAACCATGAAACAAACCATGATAGAGCAAGCTCAACAAGTCATTGTCGTTTGTGAATCCCGCAAAATTGGAAGCGACAATTTTCACCATGTATGTGATTTGTCAAAGATCGACATCGTTATTACCGATCATGCTCCTCAATCAGACTTTCAACAACTTCTCGACCACAATGATATTGAATGTATTGTTGTTTCACCGAAATAAGGAATCTTAGTATGGCTTACGATCCCGTAAAGACCGCCGTGATTGGTTACGGATATTCAGCAAAAACTTTCCACTTACCCTTCATTAAAGCACTGCCAAACTTGACGTTGAGCGCAATAAGTTCTCGTCAACAGGAAGCGGTCCAAAATGATTGGCCAGATGCTCAGTGGTTTGCTGATGCCAATACTTTACTAGATGACAGTGACGCTGAGCTTGTGATCATCACTGCGCCAAATGACGTGCACTACGAGCTCGCAAAGCGCGCGTTGAACAATGGCAAACATGTCATTGTCGAAAAGCCGTTTGTAACGCGCATAGAAGATGGGAATGAGTTGATCGCCTTAGCAGAAGAAAAAGGATTGGTTCTGAGCGTTTTTCATAATAGGCGTTGGGATGGCGACTTTCTTACCGTTAAATCGCTTATCGAACAAGGTAAGTTAGGTGATGTGAGGCTGTTTGAGTCGCACTTTGATCGCTACCGTCCTGAAGTTCGTCAACGCTGGCGAGAGCAGGCTCAAGATGGCGGTGGTATTTTATTCGATCTTGCTCCCCATCTTCTCGATCAGGCCTTGGTGTTATTTGGTTTGCCAGATGCGATAGACGCACAGTGTCGAATGATGCGTCCGGGCGCGACCACGATTGATTACTACAACTTAGTGCTTCATTACCCAGACCATATTGTGCATTTACATTCAAACTTATACAGCCCAGAACCAAACCTGCGTTATAAAGTATTGGGTACTGAGGCTAAATATGAAAAATACGGATTAGATCCTCAAGAAGGTTACTTAAAAGAAGGCCGATTACCGGAGAACGATGCTTGGTCAGAAGAGGACGAGGCGTTATACGGTGTCCGCTACGACGAAGACGGTGCGCAAACTATCAAAACGGAGAGAGGTGCGTATCAAGCTTATTTTGTTGGTGTGGCGGACGCAATTCGCCTGGGTACTGATAACCCGGTTCCTGCCGTTCAAGCAATACAGAATATCGCTCTGATTGAGATGGCATTGGAAAGCAGTAAAACGGGTAAAACGATTCAGGTGAAATCATGAGCTTAACGCTTGAGCTCGTCGCTCAACAAGAGCATGAGCTTCAATTGAAAGAGTTTAACCACCAAGTAGCGTGGTCTATTGGTTTAGCTTTAAAAGAAGCGGCGGAAGCCTGTGACGCGGCTGTGGCTATTGAGGTCTACGGTTTTGGACAAACGCTATTTCAATACGCGATGACAGGAACGTGCGCTGACCATTTGGATTGGGTTCGTAGAAAGCGAAATTCAGTATTGAGATATGGTCACAGCTCTTACTACCTCTCGCTGTACAATAAGCAAAAGCAGCGTGATTTTGAAAATCAGCCACATCTCGATGCGCGTGAGTATTGTGCTCATGGTGGCGCGTTCCCAATTCGAATCGTGGGTTCTGGTTTAATTGGGGTTGTGACGGTATCGGGTTTACCGCAGTTAGATGATCATCAGCTTGTTGTCGATGTATTAAAGACAATGGTAATGACCAGCACAGAGCTTGCTTAAAGTTGTGCGATATTACAGTGGCACGGCATTTATTTTGTGTCACTGAATTCTCTTATTAGCTCATTTTGCGTTCTATTATGTGAGAAAATATTTAACACTGCTCCCAACTTCCTACCTGAAAATTAAATCAATTTCATATAACCTATACGCTCATTCATACAAAAAGCCATCGAAGCTGGCAGTTGGCAAATGTCCTTTAGAAGAAAAGAAAAACTTAATCTTAGAAACCTTATTGTAATCCTGTGTGTTTTCAGCGTGCTTGTCACTTTGATCAATGCGTTTTATTCGATCTATCGAGTGCAACGAGATCTCATCATCAATAACACGTTAGAGTCCAACCGCGTTTATGCGCAAAAAATGTCAGAAATGACGGACTCTTTCATAGAAAGCTCAATGTCGCAGTTAAAATACAGTGCGAACTTGCTAAAAGATAAGATGCACGATGCTCAGTTTCTTGACGAAGAGGCGGAGAGGCTGAGAAAGCAAACCAAATCATTCAACTCTGTGGTTGTCGTTAATGCGAAAGGCGTCATTATTTCTGTATCACCAGAGACACTTCAGGTGAAAGGTGTAAAGCTCGTTGGTGAAAGAAAACGTCAATCTTTAAATGCTCAAGCGCCCGTTGTCACTGAGCCATTCATCTCACCCGCAGGAAATTATCTGTTAACGATCTCATACCCTATATTTTCTCAGTCCAATGAATATTTAGGCTATATCGGCGGTACTATCTATTTAGAGAAGGATAATATTCTTGCGGAATTACTTAGCCAGCATGCTTACAAAGATGGCTCTTTCCTTTACGTTGTGGACGAAAGCAATACGCTGATCTACCACCCAGATAAATCGCGGGTTGGTGAAGTGATCAACGATAATATGGCAATTAACGCCGTGACAATGGGTCAGCGTGGTAACAAAGAAATTGTGAACTCTCGCGGTGTTGAAATGCTAGCAGGGTATGCACCAGTTGAATCATCAGGGTGGGGAATTGTCGCTCAGCGCCCGAAATCAATGACGTTAATGGTGCTAGATGAGCAGATGTGGAGTGTATTTTTCAAATCGATTCCAATTGGTTTATTAACTCTGCTGTTAATCTGGTTCTTCTCTCTACTTATTTCAAGACCATTATGGCAACTGGCTGGCGCTGTTCGAGGAGTGGAAGAACACTCTTCATCCATCGATGATTTGAAGCTGGTTAAGTCTTGGTATTTTGAGGCTTCACATTTGAAGCTCAGTTTTCTCAAGGCGTTTGGTATCGTTTCAAAAACCATTGATAAGCTGCAACTGGATACGCTAACAGACGCGATGACTGGGTTGTTAAATCGACGCGGCTTAGACAAAGTTCTAGGCTTGTTTAAGCAAGAAAACACCGCTTTTTCTATTTTAGCTTTGGATATTGATCACTTTAAGAGCGTCAATGATAACTATGGTCATGATGTGGGTGACAATCTACTCAAAGAATTCGCTCAGTTGATGAAAGAGCAAGCCCGAGCGAATGATCATCTTTGCCGTTCCGGTGGGGAAGAGTTCATGATGTTCCTTGAAGCGACGGATGTTCATCACGCGGTTGATGTCGCTGAGCGGATTAGGCATAACGTAGAAAAACACGATTTCCTGGTCGTTGGTAAGGTAACGGTATCACTTGGTGTTTCTCACTGGAAAGGCAACGATATGCCAATTGAAGCGGTAATGAAAGACGCTGACAACGCTCTGTATAAAGCAAAGCGCAACGGAAGAAACAGAACCGAGTTGGGTGAAGACGCACAATAGGTATAGTGCTATGCGCTGAACGTAAAACGCGCCAGTTACCAAGCTTTTGTTTTACTCGTTGGCGTAGCCGCTACCAATTGCTCTAAATGGCAAGTCGAGTTCTAACTCCGGAATTTGCTTGCCCACCCAAGCCGGGAATGTATTGCTATTTGGTCCTGGAAACAACGTGTATTCTTCAGCCCAAGGGTATTGGTTGATAACGCTTTGTATTTTTGGGATAAGTTTATCGGCTTTTTCACCTTGTATTGAGAGTATTTTTTCTGGCTTCGCACCATACCAGTAGCGATCTGGTGTGCCCGTTTGGTATTGATACAGAGCGGGTTGTCCACGATTCACGCGCCACCCGACCACTTCATAAACGGTATATTCGTTCGCATTTTCAGGCTTTATCGCAAACCAAGTGTGCACCGCAAACCAGCCTCGCCAACCAAATGCATCTGCGGCATAAAACTCAATTACGGCATGTTTCACATTGGAAGGGTCAGGCGCGATACCGGCAGGTTCTCTGCTTGCGGTACGCCAATCTCCTTGAGTGCATCCACCCATCAAAGCTGCGATTGATATCAAGCCAACTTTTAATAGATGAGTAAAACTGAGAGAGTTTTTCATTGATCGCTCCTAGACCAACCGATGTTGGAAATGCTTTATTGATTTTAGCTATAAAATAGGTGCAAGCCTTATTGTTAAAACTTCCCTTCGTTAAAAAGAAGGGAAGGCTAGCGCCACAATATCGGATCATACGTAATAATGAGGTAAGCAGATTTGTAACATGTGGCATAGACAATATTGTCTCTCTCTATTAACTTGCTTAGTTGCGTATGAAAAAGTAAGAGCTTGTACGTAATTGCTTACATTATTTACTGCTTTTAAATTCAATAAAAACAATTGCTTGGGTGTTGTTGGGGCGATTAAATAGGCTGGTTTATCCTCAGCTGCATTGTGATTTCCTCATTTTTAGCGGAATTTCATCGTACATCCTTTTACTGTATTTAGAGACTTGCGTACACCTGTGGCACAATAGGCGATTATTGAGGAGTGCTGTTTGGTAATGCAAATGGCAGAAAAATAACTAGAAATTGAATAACCAATGTTTAAACCAAAAAGTATACTTGCATTATGCATGTTCGCATTTAGCTGTTTTGCCAATCAAGATAGTGAACCAACGTCCGTTGTACTGAACTATGGTGACTCTTCACTCAGCGCTGATATTCAAGCAAATCGAAAATTTCATGTGGTCCAAGATAATGAAAGTGAACATGTGGAGTTTTCTGGAGGAGTCACGAAGGAATATTCCGATTACATTGTTAATATACATATCATCAGAAAAAGCAAAATACGCAGATCAAGTCGAGAGCTAAATACCACCGTATTGATGAGCAGCGATCAGCTTGAAAAGCCTTTAGTGGTTGGTATTGAAAATGATGAATTCACCAGTATTACTTTGCGTTAATACTTGGTATTTATCGAATAGGAATGATTAAACCGATGCTCTCAATACGCCGCTATCGCACAGAGGATGCTCCAATATTGTGGACACTTTTTTACCACACTGTACGAGTCATTAATCGTCGCGATTATACTGAATCACAAGTTTCAGCTTGGGCCCCATCAGATTTTGATCTCAATTCATGGCAACGCACAATGGATGCTATTCAACCCTATATCGCGGAAATAGAAGGGCAGATCGTTGGCTATTGTGATTTGCAAAGTGACGGCTTGATTGACCATTTCTTTTGTCACAATGAATATCAAGGCCAAGGTATTGGTCGTGATTTGATGTCTTTTCTATTTTCACAGGCGAAAGTAAAGGGGATAGAGCGACTGTACTCTGAAGTGAGTATCACTGCCCGGCCTTTCTACGAGAAAATGGGGTTCACAGTTAAGGTTCAGCAACGTGCTGAAGTTAGGGGAGAAACCTTAACTAACTTTATGATGGAAAAGTATATTTCATTGAAATCGTGAGCATTTAGTGAGCTTGAACACAGATATAAAATGTTTTCCAATGTGAAAACAAGTTCATTGATCTCGCACCAAAGTTTTGTTTGAAAACAGTGTGCATAATCTTCTCTGGAACAAGCCATTACAGCATTTTTCGTCTCTGAAGGCTTAGTCAGAGCCTAAAAGCTTCGGTATTGCGGTGGGTAATGGCGTTCCAAACGCCAAACGTGTCTGGCTAACCATCTCAGGAAGAGAAGTAGTACTATGCGCCCTTATCTCAAATACATTATTCCAACATTGATACCATTGCTTATTTGGTTAATGCCCCTCTCTGCATTCCCATTTGATGGCATTACTATCGTCCAGCAGAGAGTGATCGCAATCTTCTTGCTTGCTGCATTCTGTTGGGTGTTTGAACCCATTCCAATCTACGCCACTTCGGTCGTTATCATTGTGCTCGAACTATTGCTTGTTTCGAATAAAAGCATCGTACTTTTTCGCTTGCAAGAAGGGCAGCCACATTTTGGTGAGCTGTTGCAATATAACGAGATAATGGCGACTTTCGCTAGCCCGATTATTATGCTGTTTCTCGGCGGGTTCTTCTTAGCTATGGCGGCGACAAAGTACAGGCTGGATGTCAACTTAGCGCGCGTGTTGCTAAAACCATTTGGGCAAAAACCAAAGTTCGTTATGTTGGGTTTGATGTTGATCACCGCTGTCTTTTCCATGTTTATGTCAAACACTGCAACAACAGCGATGATGTTGTCGATTCTAACCCCTGTGATTGCGGTATTTGGGCCTAAAGATCCCGGTCGAATTGCGTTTGCCTTGTGTATTCCCGTTGCCGCCAACATTGGTGGTATTGGTACACCAATCGGCACGCCCCCGAATGCTATCGCGCTGAAATATTTGGTTGGTGACAACTTAATTACCTTTGGTGAATGGATGGTCTTTGGCGTGCCATTCGTCATTGTGATGATGGCGCTAGCGTGGTTTCTGATTGGCTTTTTGTATAAAGCCGAGCAAACTACCATCGATCTGAATATTAAGAGCAAGTTTTTGAAAACACCAAAAGCGATGATTGTCTATGTCACCTTCGCAGGTACGATTATTCTTTGGTTGATGGGTTCTGCACATGGGATGAACTCTTACACAGTGGCATTAATTCCGGTCGCGGTATTCTCATTGACGGGCATTATCAACAAGGAAGATTTGAAGAAAATTTCTTGGGACGTGCTTTGGTTGGTGTCAGGTGGTATCGCTCTGGGTCTTGCTCTGGATAAAACAGGGCTTGCGAAGCTGGTGGTACACAGTATTCCGTTTGATCAGTTCTCGCCATATGTGGTCTTGTTTGGTGCGGCTTTCATGTGCTTGCTAATGGCAAACTTTATGTCGCATACGGCCACTGCAAACTTGCTTATGCCGATTATGGCTGCGCTAGGTACCTCGATGACTTCGTTAACGCCATTGGGTGGAGAAGTGACGCTGATCTTAGTCGTGACATTTGCCGCGTCACTCGGTATGTCGTTACCAATCAGTACGCCACCAAACGCGTTAGCTCATGCTACTGGGCATGTCGAAAGCAGCCAAATGGCTCGTATCGGTGCAGTGCTGGGCGTGATTGGTGTATTACTTAGTTTTGTTATGGTTTGGATTTTACATACCGTTGGGCATATTGGGTAACCCATGTACGAAACGAAACTAGATGCGTTAGTACAACGCTATTTTAACCATCTTGAACGCCGATTAACGGTTTTGTCCGGATCGGTACTGATCGAGCAAGCTGGCTACAACGATCGGTTGTACTACGTGCTTTCAGGAGAGTTGGCTGGCTATTATGCGGAAGACGACAAGAAGCCAATTCAGGTATTTTCTGCGTCTCAAGGTGCGTTTATTGGCGTACATAGTTTCTTTTCTGGTACATGGACGGCCTCTTCGACAGTGATTGCTCAAACCGACGTTGAACTGGCTTGGATACAGCGTGATACGCCCGCGGTGGAAGAGGCGACATACGGGCCATTGACGACACAATTTATGCCTGTGATGGTGAACGAGTTATCTCGGCGTCAACGGCGTGCAATGCAAGAGGCCTTGGCTAAAGAAAAAGCGTTGCAAAAGCTGCATACCGCAGAGCAAATGACAACGTTAGGGCAGCTTGCTGCGGGTATTGCTCATGAGTTGAACAATGCTATTGGTGTGGTAAGCAGTAAATCAGAGCGACTCGAGTCGGTCATCATGGAATTGCTTGAAGAAGTTCATCCGGAAGCGAGTCAGTTTTTTGATTTTGGTTTGATGCAAGGACAGAAAGTCTCTTCCAGCGAAGCGAGAAAGCGGGGGCGTCACTTCGAAAAATATTACGGCTTACCCAAGGATCTCGCGCGTGATCTCGCACGTGCCGTTCCAAATAATTTCCTGTCGGAGCATTGGTTAAAAAGACCCGAAGAAGCGATACGTTTCTGGCAAATGGGGCGAGACCTTCATGATTTGCGTATTGCCTCTAAACATACTGTTGGCATTGTACGTTCAGTGAAACAATTGGGGCGTACGGATATCGACTTGGATGAAGCGTTTAATATTAATGACTCAATCAATCGAGCGCTGGCCCTATTGCAAAGTGACTTAAGACGCGTGAGCGTACGTTTTAGCCCAGCGGACTTGCCGGACTTTGTCGGTTCTCAAACCGAACTCGTCCAAGTTTGGGTCAATATTTTAAAGAATGCGTGTGATGCACTTGGTCAAACCGAAGATCCGGGGATCGAAATACATACTCGAGAGAGTAAGGGGAAAATTTTGGTCACGATTGCTAACAACGGACCAGAAATCGATGAAGCGACACGCAGAAAAATTTTCCGGCCAAACTTCACCACTAAAAAGGGTGGGTTGTCGTTTGGTTTAGGATTAGGGCTGTCGATTGTGAAACGCATTATCGCCGGATATAACGGCTCTATTGTGGTAAAGAGCGACAGTGAAAAAACAATTTTTAGAATCAAGTTACCAGTAGAGGGTGAACATGGAGAAGCTTAATGTAATTTGCGTTGATGACCAACGAGAGGTATTAAGCGCGGTTCTACAAGATTTAGAGCCGTTACATCAGTGGTTGAATATCGAAGACTGCGAATCCGCAGGTGAGGTTCTAGAACTGATGGATGAGCTTGATGCAGAAGGCGAGATGATCGCATTAATAATTTCCGATCATGTCATGCCAGGTAAAACAGGAGTGGAACTACTGACAGAGGTATCACAAGACAGTCGTTTTGTTCGCACACGTAAAGTGCTTCTGACGGGGCAGGCGACGCACACGGATACCATTAATGCGATTAACTCCGCAGGTATTGATCGCTACTTTGAGAAGCCATGGCAAGCGAGCCAATTGATTGAGTGCGTTAGAAACTTGGTGACTCAATATATCTTTGATATGGGCTTAGATTACACTCAATATCACGAACACTTAGATCAGAGTGTTGTTTTTGAGCGCCTACGTTAATCAAGGCTCTCTAAGGTTGTTTTCGTCACGGCCAGTTAGTGTCTGAAATTTACTGTGAGTAGTTCAGCATGCTTAACGTGGCCGTGCGGAATAGCGTTAATTCTGGGATTATTTCGCCGAAGAACGGTTTAGCTCAATGAATAGCGACTGGCACTGGCAACAGAGAGTGGTTTAGAGAACCAATAACCTTGCAAATAATCGACGCCCATCTCGGAAAAGAAGTCACACATTTTTGCGTCTTCGATGCCTTCTATCACCACTTCAATATTATTTTCCTGACACATAGTGATAAGAAACTTCAAATACTCTTGAGAAGAGCGATTGGTCAGTGTCTTCCATGCCATCGACTTATCAATTTTGATTTGTGTCATCGGCAAGTCGAAGAAGCTATTTAATGAACTGTAACCAGAGCCAAAGTCATCGAGCGAGAGTGCAAAACCTAACTCCCTGAGCGTGCTTAGGGGAGCAATGGCCGTCTGGTTATTATCCAAAATAAACGTTTCTGTCAGTTCCAAAACAATGGACTCGGGGTCAACGCCTGCTTCATCCGCCATGGCTTTAATTCGCGTAGGGAATTCGCTGTTCATCAACTGAAGTACAGAAACGTTCACGTTAACACGAACTTGGTTTTGGTAACGCTCACGGTAGTTTCTGATGAATTCACACGCTTTGGCAAATACTTGATATCCCAGTTCGACGATCAATCCTTTGTTCTCTGCTACAGGGATAAACTCGTCGGGATAAATTTCGCCAAACTCTTTGCTACGCCAGCGAACTAGCGATTCGAAGCTCACCACTTTTGAGCTTTTGGCGTCAATAATTGGCTGAAACTTAACACTTAATGTCTGTTTTTCTAGCGCACTTTTAAGACCTTGCTCAATAAAGAAGTAGCGATCAACGGCATGCTGCGTCTTCTCACTGTAGACCGCGACGCGGTCTCTATTTTGTTCGCTCGCGTACTGACAAGTTCTTGCCGCTTTACGTAAAATTTCCTCTGCGGAGTGACTAGGGTCAATACAAGGATACAAACCAATGCTAATGTTGCTACCTAGGTATTGGCCTTCTTCAATCACCGCTTCATGGTAGGTTTGTTTTAAACTTTCAGCGTAACTCTGTAGCGCTTCTATTGAGCACTCATCGTGAATCAAAATCGCAAAGTCATCATCATGCACGCGATACACCGAGCTGTTTGGAGAGGGCAAGTGACTGAGAGTTTGTAGCAACTTCTCTACTAACCCATCGACCAGTTCACTGCCATATTGATTCAAGTAAGATTTGATGTCTTCGATCTGAATATAACAAATAGACGCGCAAGAATCAGTGGTACGTACACTGTCTTCGATATCCAGCAAGAGATGGGCGCGGTTAGCCATGCCTGACGCGTTGTCATGAAATGCGACTTGATGGATGTAACTTTCCATCAGCTTACGCTCAGAAATATCGCGATGGCTGCCAACCATGTAATGGCCATGTTCTGTTTCTTTGGTCATGGCTACGCCTTCTATCCAGACGTATTGTCCATTGGGTTTACGCACTCGGTAAGTGGTTGTAACCCTCTTATTGTTGGTCGTGATGTGCGCATCGACCCTTGTGGACAGCCTTTCTCGATCAAGAGGATGAACAAGCTCTAACCATTGCTCTAAACTGATTCGGCCAGCGTTAATACCGAGCTGTTCATAGAAGCCTTTGTTGTAAAATACCATGGTACCAAACTCATCCATGTAGAAGAGGCCTTCGTTAAATACGTCGAAGATATGAATGAATCGTTCTTCAACGATTTTCAGGAACTCTCGGTCACTATCTGAGGCTTGTTGGTCAAATATGGTGGTCAAGATATTTCCTCCTCGAGCGTGTTAGCATCAGAGATGAGTGTGGGGGTTTGATAACATAGAGTTGATCTGTTGGCGTACATTACAATCACAAAAGTATCAGTTCAAATTGTTTGGCTATCATTTTATGCGCTACTAGGTTAATAACATACTAAGATTAGGCGGCTAATCATCGACATTTATAAAAAATAGTCAACAGTAAAAATCATTTATAAAATACAGTTATTGATGCTGTCCGCAATCTATAAATATTTATGAATAATTATCCTCAAGTTATTTTAAGACGTGTCGGTTAGAGGTTCTGCTCTTGAGTGTCATATCTGTATATTTGCTAGGCTAAAGACCATAATAACAAAAAGGGCTTAGTGATCGCGATGGGTTATTAATTGACAGGATGCTCATTAATAGTAATCAATTCTAATTTATTATCACGCCAATTAATCAAATCTCTTATAATACTGCCGTTAATATCGAGTAAGCTTTCTTTTTATGCAGTACGATCCAAAAAATTCAATCAAAATTGCGCTCGCTGATGTCGGCGTTGGTATGTTTGTTACCGCGATAGAGCACAACAAGCGCGTAAATTTAGCCAATGCAGGGCGGATATCTAGCCCAGAGGGCATTAAGAAGCTTACCGCGAGCGGCGTGAAGTATGTTTGGGTAGATCAAACATTATCTTCTCAGAAGTGTGTCTTTAAGCCTGTGGATGAATCCATTGTTGCCGTAGAAGAGGATCGAGAGCCCAAGTCCTCTGACTTTTCGAAGGTTCAACGCGCTTATCGCTCGAGAGATGTTCAACATAAACGAGCCAAAAAGCTAATTGCGGAAGCAAAAGATCTGGCGCAGAAACTATTGAATCAAACTTTTGAAGGCAAAATCATTGAAGTTGATGAGGTAGAAGCTTGGGCCGATGATGTCATTGAAAGCGTTTTTATCGACTCAGATGCGTTGCAATGTGTTTCTGCACTCCGAAAAAAAGACTCCTACTTGTTGGAACACTCCGTCAATGTGGCTTGCCTTTTAGTGTCATTTGGTAAGTACTTGGGGTTAGATAAGCAGACATTAAAGCAGCTCGCTATTGGTGGCATCATTCATGATGTAGGTAAAATTAAAGTTGATGACAAGATTTTGCATAAACCAGCAAAGCTAACACCTGAAGAGTTTGAACACATGAAGCTACATCAAGTGTTCGCTGGTGAGATTATTCTCCATGTAAAGGGCCTTAGTGATGTGAGTCGCGATGTTTGTTTGATGCATCATGAGAAGTTAGATGGCAATGGCTACCCTAGAGGTTTGAAGGGCGATGAGATTCCGATTCACGGCCGCATGAGTTGTATTGTTGATATTTACGATGCGTTGACGGCCGATCGCTGCTACAAAAAAGGCATGAGCTCAGCAGAAGCGTTTAAAATCTTGTTGAGTTTAACGCCATTTCATTTAGATGCAGACCTAGTCTACAAGTTCATTAATTGCGTTGGGATGTACCCAGTGGGCTCTATTGTTGAGTTGAGTGATGGGCGTGTTGGTATTGTTTGGTCCTCAAATGACTCTCAAGCTTTAAAGCCAGAAGTGAAGTGTTTTTACTCACGCAAATATCAGCGTTATATCGATGTGGCGATGGTCGATTTGAAAAATAGCCTACACAAAATAGAAAGAGCAGTCGCTCCGTCATCGTTAGAAATCGATCCCAAGCCTTTTTATGATTAAGAAAAATAAACATGCTTTACAACCTTGCATGCAGAGCGTATTTTGATTGCATAACTATCTATTAATGGTTTCTAAATTATGTAGCGACTAGGTGGTTATTAAAGAATCGAGTTTCATGGATGGAAACCGAGCTAGGAATATCTCAATAAAGATTGAGATATAACCCTCAACTTTTTGCGGGAAGGGATGCCAATGCAAATTGATACATGGATTTTTTACACTCTGGCCGTTTTGGTGCTTACTGCATCGCCTGGGCCAAGCTCGTTGCTGTGTTTAAGTAAAGGTGTGAGTAGTGGGTTTCGTATTGCCCTCATGACTGCGCTAGGCAGTTTATCAGCGATCACTATTATACTAACGCTTTCTTTTACCGGGTTAGGGGTTGTGATTGCCTCATCTGAGCTGGTCTTCAATATCATCAAATGGTGTGGTGCCGCTTATTTAATTTGGTTAGGCATTCAAGCGCTGCGCTCTTCTCAAACGGATTTTGACAAAACGGCAGCCGTCCAAAGCTCCTCGAATGCGCTCAGCGCGTTCACCAGTGGTTTTATTGTTGGCGCTAGTAACCCGAAAGCGATTGTCTTTTTTACCGCTTTGTTTCCTCAGTTCATTGATCCCTCTGCGCCTTTGTTGGCTCAATACGCGATTTTTGCATCTACATTTGTGGTGTTTGAGCTAAGTTGGCTAACATTTTATGCATTATTAGGTGTAAAAGCTTCAGACTGGCTGTTTGTCGCTGGAAGAGCCAAGTTGTTCAATCGCCTGACTGGCGGAGTATTTATTAGCGCTGGCTTCATGTTGTCGACGGCAAACCGATGAGAAAGCACGTGTTTGGAGCATGGTTGGGTTATTTCAATAGCGTAAGTTGTAATAACCTAATTTAGTGTTAGCTTATTTCCATTATGGAAATAGACGTTTTGTTTATTTTCATTAGTGGCAACAGGTAAGCCGGAGTAAAATCACGTTACTCTTTAGGGGTAGAATCCATGTTTTATCTTGTGGGTTTGTGGTTACTTTTTCAGGGACATCTCAGATGAAAAGCCTTTCTGAACTACAACAACGTTTTCTAGACATTGCGACTGATGTTCGTCTTTCTCCAAAACAAAAGTCGAACTTTTTGGCCTTGGAGGCGGAAGCATGTATTCCTTACATGTCGATTTCCCCATCGCTAAGACAAGCAATGGATGAAGGAATCATCTGTGATATGTTTGAAGGCCATGCACCTTTCAAACCACGCTATGTGCTGCCTGATTACGCTAAGTTCCTATCGCAAGGCTCTGAGTATCTAGAGTTGCTTCCAGCTGACGATTTCGATGATGCGCTGAATATGCTCACCATCATTTACCATCATGTTCCATCGGTAACGAATATTCCGGTGTATTTAGGTCAGTTGGATGATGTCTTGCTGCCTTACATAGGCGACCTAACAGAGAATCAAATTTACAAAAAGTTAAAACATTTTTGGATCATGTTGGATCGCACATTGCCAGATGCGTTTATGCACGTGAATGTCGGACCGACAGACAACATTATTTGTCGCACTATTTTAAAAGTGGACGCCGAGCTCAAGCAGATTGCGCCAAATCTTACGTTCATGTACGACGAGTCGGTCACGCCTGATGATTTACTTCGTCAAGCGACGCAGAATATTTGCGAGTGTAGTAAGCCTCATATTGCCAATTACCCTGTGCACTCGAAAGCCTACAGCGGTTCACGTTTTGGTATTGTAAGTTGCTACAATTCACTGCCACTGGCTGGTGGTTCAAACACGCTGGTGCGAATGAACCTAAAAGGAGTCGCAGAACGAGCATCGGATTGTAACGACTTCTTAAACAGTGTTTTACCTCTATACCATCAATTAATGGTTGAGTTGATGGACGCTAGAAGTACGCACTTGCATGAAAAGTCCAATTTCTTTCAAGGATTTTTGACGCAAGAAGGGTTGATTGAAGAGTCCCGTTTCGCACCAATGTATGGCATTTATGGTATGGCAGAAGCGGTGAATCTTCTGTTCGAAAAAGAAGGCCAAACGGGGCAGTACGGAAAAGATGAACGTGCGAATGCCTTTGCTCATGATGTTTCAGCCACACTGGCGAAACTAGTGGAGTCAACCCCAGTGAAATATGGTTTGGATGGCAAAGCGCTCTTACATGCTCAAGGTGGTATTAGCTTAGATCTTGGCGTTACGCCAGGTGTGCGTCTTCCTTATGGCACGGAGCCAGACCCTGTCACTTATGTACAAGCAACAGCTGAGCATCACCAGTATTATCGTGCAGGTATCAGCGATATTTTGACGATTGATGAAACGGTGAAATCAAACCCAGAAGCGATGTTCAATTTGTGCAAAGGGGCGTTAAATGCTGGTTATCGTGAGTTTACCGCGAATGTGGCCTCAAATGATTTGATTCGCGTTACGGGATACATGGTCAAACTTTCTGATATCGCAAAATATGATGCAGAAGGTTCGAGAACCAATACGACGTTTCTGGGAGCAGAGGCGGCAAGAAATACTGGGATTTTAGAACGCTCACCACGTGTGGTGAGTCATGAAATGACACCGACCTACACGCAGGCGTAAAGGTCGGTTTAGGAAAGAACAAGATGTCTAGACGAAGTGGAAGCCTTTTGGCAAAAGTCACTCGTATCCTTCCTTTCTCTTGTGTTGATGGGCCAGGAAATCGTCTAGTCATCTTTCTACAGGGTTGTAACTATCAGTGTTTGAACTGTCATAACCCTCATACAATAAACCATTGTAATCACTGTGGTGATTGTGTGAGTGAGTGCCCGGCAGACGCACTGAAGTTCGACGAAAACAACAACGTTGTTTGGCTTAAAGAGGAGTGCACCCACTGCGATCATTGTATAGAGATATGTCAGAACCAATCTAATCCAAAAATTACTGACTACTCTGTGGTAACAATGCTCGATTTGATACGCAAGCATCGCTTTTTCATCAGTGGTGTTACAGTATCCGGTGGGGAATCTACCTTACAACTTCCTTTCATTATTGAGCTGTTTAAAGGGATCAAGCAAGATCCTGAGTTACAGCACCTTTCTTGTTTCATCGACAGCAATGGCTCTTTATCAGTGACAGGTTGGCAACGTGTGCTTCCTTTTCTGGACGGTGCGATGATCGATTTGAAATCGTGGCAGACAGAGACGCACCAGTGGCTAACTGGGCGTGATAATCACCGTGTATTCAAAACGCTTCAGTATCTTGCAAAGCATGAAAAATTGTATGAAGTTCGGTTACTGCATATTCCAGGGAAAAGTGATTTAGATATAGAAATCGTAGCGATTGGGCGCTATTTGAGTACTTTGCCTGAATCGGTGCTTATCCGTTTAAATGCATTTCAACATCACGGAGTCATGGGGGAGGCGCTAACTTGGGATGTCTGCTCGCGCCATGATATCGAACGCTTAAAATCAGAACTTTTACGTTACGTGAGTAACCCCATCGTAGTGCCGGCTGTACTCACGTAATGCAGTTTTGATTCGTTATCTTACTCACGCATCGCACGCGTCTAGCATGGCACAGGCATCGAGCAATTGTTTTTGTAGCCATTTTAAAGCCGGATCGTTCAAGCTCGCTTTGTTCCAAACGAGGCTGTAGGCTACCTGTCCATAATCGAATGGAAGGGATTGTTCAACCAAGCCTTTTGCTTGCATGGCCGCCCTTGCCCAAAGCTTGGAACAGGTGAACAAGTAATCTGAGTGCTGGCACATCACCGCAGCTGAGCCAAAATCCGCTACACGCATAGCCATATTTCGCTTCGAGTGCCTTTGTGTGAGGTTCTGCTCGAAATAAGGTTGTGAGAGATCTTTATCATGAATCCCAATGTGTCTTGCACAGAGGTAGCTTTCAACAGACAAAGGCTGTTTAGAGAGTGGATTTGATGATCCCATTAAACAAACCATTTCGTCTTTCAGAATGGTTTGCCATACCAAGTCTTTGTTTTGCGTGGGCGGCTGACTAAGATCGTGTGGAAGCAGCAAAAAGTCCACTTGGCCTCTTACCAACGCATCGAAACTCATTTCCTCTTTTGCATGCACATTCAAATGTGCATGATTGCCGAGTTGCTGAGATAAATGCTGTAGAACTGGCGCAAAAAGCTCAAACGAACTTTCGCGCATAGCTAATGAGAAACTGCCCTGATAGTAAGCTGGATTAAATGAGCCCTGATGTAATAATCCATTCATGCTAGAGAGTATGCCATGGATCGAGGGGCCAATGTGCAGCGCAAATGCCGTTGGTACCAAGCGAGTACCATCGCGATAGAAAAGGTCATCTTTCAGCGTTTCACGTAATTGCCCAAGTGTTTTACTGACGCTCGAAGGTGTCACACACAGGCGCTCTGCGGCAAGCGTAACACTGTGAGTGGTTAACAACATATGCAATACAGTGAGATGTTTTAGGCTAATGCGTGAAAGAGCAATGTAGTCCATAAATAGCATGGTTTCTTATGATTTTTGGCAGTATATCAGGATGAAACAAATTTTTACTATTGTTTATCTCGTAAATGAGCATCTTTCGCTTTGAGCTCAATGTATTTAACGTGTTGCGTAAAAATAATTTGAGCTTTGTAAGATTAAAGAACTCTCTTGGATTTGTTAGGTCTTTGGCGTTTTTCTTTCTTCAATTTTAGAATTTCTATTTTATTTATCTTTCTAGTGCGAGGGCTGAATAGTTTGTGTACGAATGAAAAGCCGTCATTACCTATTAAAAATAGCCATTGTGTTGTTGATTGTTTGGTGATTTACTCAAGATCCTTAAGTAACAGAGGTATAAATAATTAATGGACGACCCCTTTAGTCGACAGAACCCTTCACCGTATGTCTTCCCATCACTGGAGGCGTACTCATGTTAGAACTTTTCATGCAACCAGAGGCTTGGGCGATTTTTGCCACTTTGTTTGCGCTTGAAGTTGTCTTAGGCGTTGATAACGTCGTTTTTATCTCCGTCCTATGTGAAAGATTACCACTGCATCAACGTAAACTGGCAAGAAACCTTGGTATCGGCCTTGCTGTTATTGCTCGTATTGCATTGGTTTTTTCTATCTCTTGGATTATGCAGTTGACTCAACCACTGTTTTCCGTCGTAAACCAAGCGTTTACCGGAAGAGACGTGATCATGATCGCGGGTGGTGCATTCCTATTGGCAAAAAGCCTGAAAGAGTTGTGGAGCTGGTTAAATCACAATGAATCTGGCCACTCGACTCATGCTCGTACTGGATTAGCGGTAGTGCTGCTGCAGATTGTTGCTGTGGATGCGGTATTCTCAATGGACTCGGTGATAACCGCCGTCGGTTTGACAAGTGATGTCCCGCTTATGGTCGCGGCGATTGTCTCGTCTGCAATCGTGATGGTAATGACTGCTGAAAAAATCAATAATCTGGTGACGCGCTATCCCGGCTTTAAAACGTTGGCATTGCTGTTCCTGGTTTTATTGGGTGGCTTATTGATGGCAGAAGGCTTCGCAATTCATATCAATAAAGGTTATGTGTACTTTGCGATGGCATTTGGTTTGATTCTGGAACTTTGTCATATCCAGCTAAAAAACAAACAGCGTCCTAGCATTAAGCGTCTTCGTCCGTTGCGAATTCGAGCAACGAGATTAGAAGCTCGTCAATAACAAACGACATTGCCGCTCACATGAGCGGCATTTTTGTATCTTGTATCGTCATTTTTAATTCTCGTTTTGCTTCATTGTCGTCTCGATAAAAAATCGCATTTGTTGTTGTGTCGCAGATTTTTTATATAGAGCGCCCAACTAACACGAGTGAACGAAAATAATGAATAAAATGATCGATGCGTTAGCAACCAATGGCTACTACATCTGGGATGATTTTCTTTCTGAACAAGAGGTGGCTCAACTGCGAGATTGCATTCCAAGCAATTGGAAAAAAGCACGTATTGGTCGTAACGATGATGTGACTCGTATTGAATCTATTCGAAGTGACAAGATTCAATGGTTATCGCCAAATATGGGGCATGCTGTTGCTTCTTACTTGGATAAAATGGAAGAGATCCGCCAAGAAGTGAACCGTCACTTGTTTCTTGGACTTTTTGAGTACGAAGCTCATTTTGCCAAGTACGAGAAAGGGGACTTCTACCAAAAACATTTAGATTGCTTCAAAGGTAACGAAAACCGTCGATTGACGACCGTTTTTTATATGAACGAATCCTGGACGGAAGAAGACGCGGGTGAATTAGTAGTATACGATTTGAATGACAATAAAATTGCAACCATTCCCCCACGCTCAGGGCGTTTGTTCGTATTCTTATCAGAGCAGTTCCCACATGAGGTGTTACCAACCAATGCCGAGCGTTTTAGTATCGCTGGTTGGTTCAGAATCAATGGTGTGCGAGATAATTTACTTGATATTGCTAGGTAACTATTTGTCGGCCTAGTCTTATCATCCTAAAAAAGGGGGGCGTGTGTTCGCCCCTGTTTTGATTAAACGTCGGTTGAGAGTTCGTAACACTCTGTCATGTTTCGTTCTAATACCGCATAAACGTCAGAGCAAAGCTCCTCTTTGGCTATTTGCTCACCCATAATGTCGGCGATCTGTGTTTGAGTCATTCGTCCTCGATAGGGGCGATCTTGAGACAGGGCTTGGAAGACATCCGCGACAGCAATGATACGCGATGGAACATCGAGCTCGTCGCCTGTTTTGTGATAGGGATAGCCCGACCCGTCTAAACGTTCATGATGATTGGAAGCCCACTCCGCTATTTTCGCGTTAGGGAAGACCTTATGCAATGCGAGCTGAGTATCAATGGTATGGCGTTTAATGCGTGTGTACTCTTGTTTGTTTAGAGAGCCTTCTTTGTGAAGGATTTCATCTGGTGTTTTTAACTTTCCAATATCATGCACCAGCCCTGCAATATATAACATTTCTTGGTCGTGCTCGTTTAGCCCAAGCTTAATTGCTAGATAACGAGATAATTCCGCTACTTTTTGTGAATGTTGATAAGTGAACGGGCTCTTTGCATCGACAATTTGAGCGATAAACATTCCCAAACTGTTCATATCTTGGATGGTTAATTGTTTTTGAAGCCAATCAATGCTTTTAAAATTTAGGCCTATGGTTTCAATATTTTCCGACTCCATCGCGAACCAAAACGCGTCGGTCATGACGAGTTTAACCATTGCTTCGGCCATGCTTGGATTAAACAAGGTTCCAACGTTTGCCATGATGCACTCAGCAATCAATTCTTCATGAAGCGTGACAATGTCACAGTGGCAGTTCATGACGTATTTTGAGCGCATAAAATCAAGGCGGTCCGATAAGTAGAGCAGGGCGGCCACCTCTTTTTCAAAAGGCGGTAAATCGAGCTCTTTTAGTTCGCTCCAATGTGTATGGTGGTAAAGAACTGGTGTCGCAAATTGGCGCAACAAACGACACTGCTCGAGGCTTCGGTACCCTCTTAAGCAGTGTGTTTTCACGTCTTGTGGCACCAGCTCTTCAAGTAACATTTTATGTTCTTGTGTTTCGGAGACTCCACAGTCGTGGATCATACCTGCGAAGTAACAAAACTCCGCTTTTTCTGGCTCCCAACCCATGACGCGAGCACATTGGTAAGCGATATAAGCGACACGATGGCTGTGGTGAGTATCGTCAACACCGACATAATCGAGTGCTCGAGCAACCCAGATAAGTGCTTGTTTTAGATCGACTTCAAAGCCCGTGTCCGTATGGGAATGGCAAGAATGATTCATGGTTTATACCGACATTGCTAATTAGCCCACGCGAAACCCAAATCAGAAGGTGATAGGAAAATTGGGTACGACAGCGAATAGACCCCAAAAAGGTGGGCGTTTAGACGTAGTTTTAATTATGGGGCGGATAATAATCCTAGTTGCATAACAATATCACCTGAAGCTCATGATTAAGAGTCAGTTATTTGAACTAAGTATTAGTTTTGAAAGATTATTGTTGCTTTTATTGACTTATTTGAAAACGACAATAAATCATGATGTAACGCATTCTTATTTGTATTTTTATAAGTGATGTTCGGATTAGATTACTGATATACCGTACAGTTATGTGATTAAGCAGAATCCATATTTTTGAGTTTGTATGAATGATAAAGCATCTTGAATAACCACTTTATGATCGGCGAAGCCGAAGAGGGGGGAGTCATTAAGGTAACGCTAATGGCAAATCATAAAAAATAATTTTCTCTACAGCTCACGTGGTGTGGGGAGATCAAGATAACGGTATTGCTCCCTCAGCAGCATTTATGTGTTGATGAAATGACTTAATTAAAAATGTGTGATTGCAAAGTAAGCATAGGTGATAAAAGTAGCTAGAATGATAGCTCTAAATGAAAAGGATTTCGTATGTTGAAGCATCGCTTATATCGGACTTACACCGCAGGGCTAAAAATAGCAGCTCTTATCCTTCCTATGCCGAGACCAACCTTGTTTTCCGGCCCCGGTTCGATGAATGAGCTATTAGAATCGATGACCGAACTGGGATTTAAACGCGTCTTATTAGTTACCGATGAAGGGTTAGTCCAAGTCGGTATTGTCGATAAGGTGCTCGAAGCGGCAGCACAGCTCGATTTGCAGTTAGATGTTTTCTCGAAAGTGCAGCCCGATCCTACCTATGATCAGGTAGAAAGCGGTCTAGAGGCTTACCATCGTTTTCATTGTGAGGGCATATTAGCTTTGGGTGGTGGCTCGGCAATGGACTGCGCAAAGGTCATTGCTGCGAAAGTTACCAATAAACGGCCAATAAAAAAGTTAGCTGGACTATTGAAAGTATGGCGAATGCCAGCGCCTCTGTTTGCTATTCCAACGACCGCAGGAACAGGAAGTGAGGTCACCATCGCCGCGGTCGTATCAGATCCCTCCTCACACATTAAAACCCCTTTGATGGATCCAAAGTTGGTGCCACTAATGGCAGCTTTAGATGCGAATTTAATGATTGGTTTGCCTCCTAAGATCACGGCTGATACTGGCGTTGATGCATTAACTCACGCTATTGAGGCGTATGTGTCGAGAAATGCTACTCAAGAAACTAGGGCTTACTCTGTTGCCGCCATTAAGTTAATTTTTAAGTATCTTCCTCGGGTCGTAGCACAAGGGGATGATGTTGAAGCTCGACATAAAATGGCCATGGCATCCTACTACGCAGGTTTAGCATTTACGAAAGCGAGTTTGGGTTATGTTCATGCGTTTGCTCACACATTCGGTGCGAAATATGGAATACCTCATGGCATGGCAAACGGATTAGCCTTGTTACCTGTGCTGCGCTTTTCATTATCAGAGATAGAGCCTCAACTAAGAAAACTCGATGCGTTGACGGCCGAAGGGCAGTCAGGTGAGGCGAGTGCTCAACACTTTTTGACGCACGTGGAGTCTTTGTTTGCAAGCATTGATATTAAGCAGAAAAGTGCACTCATTAAGCGCGAAGATGCTGATGCGCTTGTAGATTTAATTCTGAAAGAGGCGCACTGGAATTACCCTGTCCCTAAGTTCATGAGCAGGGAAGAATGTACTCAGCTATTGTTGGATATTAGTACTGTGTAAATTTTAATTTACACTTGTGGTTTTTTATCCTTACACTTTGCTTGATCTTCTGCTGAAGATCCTACAATATCGACAGCATTACAAATATGGTGTTGGTTTCGGTACGCCGTTGCCCGATCTAATACCGATAATTCCTAATAAAGTGTAAAGATAAATATACAATGAGTCGTTCTAAAGTATTCGGTAGTACGCTAATTATCGCGGGAACTACAATAGGTGCTGGCATGCTAGCCCTTCCACTTGCCTCTGCCGGCATTGGTTTTTCAACTTCAATCATCATCATGCTCAGTTTATGGGCTCTGATGGCTTTCACTGCCTTACTCATGCTTGAGCTTCATCAGCATGCAGAAAGTAGTGCAACTCTTCATACTTTAGCGAAACAGATCCTGGGCCAAAAAGGCAAGTGGGTGGCAAGTTTTGCGATGTTGTTTCTGTTCTACTCATTGTGTGCAGCGTACATCGCTGGCGGTGGTGCTCAGTTCGGAGACCGTCTTGCACAATGGTTTGACCTTGATATTTCAGGGCCTACATCAACGATAATCTTTACCTTGATTGTGACTTTAGTTGTGACAGTTGGTACAGGTACGGTCGATAAAGTTAACCGAGTGTTGTTCGCGATGAAACTTGTTGCGATGGTTGCTGTGCTTTCTTTTCTTGCTCCAAACGTTACGGAATCTTACTTATTGAGTATGCCGATTGAGCAAGGTCTTATTGTAGCGGCGATTCCTGTTATCTTTACTTCGTTTGGTTTCCACGGAAGCATTCCGGCAATTGTGAATTACTTAGATGGCGATACTTCTTCTTTGCGCAAAGCCGTTATTATTGGCTCGACGATCCCGCTCGTGATTTACATCTTTTGGCAGATCGTGACATTGGGTGTGGTTAGCCAAAGTACGCTTATTGAAAACGGTGGGTTGAGCGCGCTTATTGGTCAACTATCACAGACGGTGCACCAATCAAACTTAGGCAACATTGTCGGTGTATTTGCTGATTTGGCACTGTTAACGTCATTTCTTGGTGTGAGTTTAGGTCTATTCGAGTTTTTGGGTGACACCATCAAAGGGAGCAACGATAAGCCTAATCGCTTGGTTGCGGCACTCGTGACGTTTACCCCACCGCTGGGCTTCGCACTTTTTTACCCTCAAGGCTTTATTATGGCTTTGGGTTATGCAGCGATTGCATTAGCGATTTTAGCCATCTTTTTGCCTTTGGTTATGGTGATCAAGGTTCGTAAATCGGATGATTTTACGGGGGAGTACCGAGTTGCTGGTGGCCAAGGAGCATTAGTGATAACGGGTATCGCTGGCACAGGTATCGTATTAGCTCAGCTGTTAATTACGTTGGGTGTGCTTCCTGCTCTGGGCTAGTTGTTTAGAACGTTCTCTGAATAACCTCTAGTTACTGAATTCATTGTAATCAATCAGTATTGTTAAGCCAATGAGTTTCGCTCGTTGGCTTTTTTAATCTGGATCAAATTACCGTAAGATATTCGGTGAAAGAATTGGTAGAAATGTGCTTTTATTTCGTACACTTAAGTTGTGGTATATCGATAATTTAAGTGGAGAAAACCGCTCAAAATACCATTGAATTTGCAACACAATGAGCTTCTCTTGTTTCTCTGCTTGGGTGTGGAGGTGAAGTATGGCGCACCGGAGTTTTTACCCGTTTGCAAAACCGCTTAATGAGCAACTGCAAACGCTAAAGGGCAGGATGCAGGCGCACTTGCCGTGTATTGATAGGGTGTCATTTGCTAAATATCACCCAGACCAAGATGTGCTCAAATCATTTGCAGAAAGTGAGTTCGACACTTGGTGTTTAGCCCACCATGAGTCAGCATTCCGTAAGCTCCACCACCTCAATATTGCCTCCAAAAACGCGATTCCTCGCATCGTCGAAGATCTTCACGATATTAATCACTGTCCTCGGGTTCAAACCTTACTCAAACACGGATACCAGTCGTCGGTTGCGATTCCTTGTTACGACAATAAAGCATTTACAGGCTTTGTGTTTTTAAATTCCACTCAGCCCAATGCGTTTAGCTTAGAAGCGTTGAATAGTCTCAAACCTTATTTCGAAATGATTCAATTTGCGGTTGAATCAGAAGACCACGTCGTTAGCGCAATAGAAACGTTGGCGAACCGAATGCAATGTATGATGCCAGGCTACTCCCCTGAGTTTTACGCGCATACCAAACGAATGAAGTACTACAGCCAAGTCATCGCAACGCAGTTAGCGGATCGTTATCACCTGAATGATGAAATGGTCGAAGATATTGGTATTTTTGCTCAATTCCATGCGCTCAGTGATGTTCAGCTGCCAGTTGAAATTGCTAGTCGCCGAACAAATTATACTCAAGAACAAGAGGCGATATTGATTCAACATATTGAGCGTTGCATCGACTCGGCCGATGACATAGTGGCTCGTATCGGAAATCCGGTTCACCCGAGTGTGACTTTGTTTTTGCAGATGGTTACTTATCAATACGAAAACTTAAATGGTACTGGTTATCCGTATGGCTTAACCAGTGGCGATATACCAATCGCCGCGCAAATTACGGCTGTCGCGAATGCCTTTGATTTTATGACGACGCACCATCCGTACAGACAAGCGTGGTCCATCCCATACGCATTGTTAGAACTTGAAAAATGGGTATATCAGGGATGGTTATCTCGAGAATGTGTTAATGCTCTGCGAGAGCATCAAGGTTATATAAAGCAAATCATCCACAAATATCCCGAGCACTATACAGGCTTGGGGTTAATGTGAAGAGCAGTAACGAAGTTGAAATGTTGACGAGGAGGAATATTTAAACAATACTGTTTTTATATACAGTAATAAGTTTGGAGGTGAAGTATGTTGTGGGAAACCCTTGAAAGAGTAAACCGCTTACGCCAACAAGCACTTGCAAATCCTGAGTTTGTTGAGTCAGCAAAAGAGCACGAACAAGCACTTCAGGAGCAAGAATACCATTATCAAACGAAGAAAAAGCGTTCAGCCAAAGACAAACAAGGTAAAAAGTCGCTGGCCGATATCTATAAAGAAGTAGAGTTTGGCGCTGACGCTCGTCATTAATTTATTCACTGCGGCATTTCTCATTTCTTCATGCGCCGCAGTATTCATTCAAATTTATGCGAGGGCAGTGGTAGACCGCTGCTCTCGTTGACCTGCCGACAATCCACTAATGAAGTCATCCGCAACAAATAATCATTAACGCTTAGTAATTCTCTCAATGAACTTGTTGATGTAATGATAATGACAACGGTTTGCATTTGTATCTTTGTTGTTATATAAAACCTCCCTTATTAATCGTTCTGTTGAATAAGAACGGCAAACGTGATGAACGAATGAAAGCGGTTGATTAGCTTTCATTTGTGAATGGCTATTAGGTGAAGTAGGGATGTTGGAAGCTAAAGCACTCCAGTTTGAGATTGAAGGCAAGTCATTGCTAAAAGCGTTTGATGTGACATTTGAACCTGGAAAAACATACGCTCTTGTTGGGCACAATGGTTCAGGAAAATCCACATTGTTAAAGTTGCTGGCACAGCAACAGCCATACACCGCTGGTGACGTGGTTCTGCATGGAACGAGCATTAACGATCTCTCAGCGAAAAAATTCGCCCAACACATTGCCTACTTGCCTCAGCATCTTCCGGTGACCGACAGTATTTTAGGTCGAGATTTAGTCGGTTTTGGTCGTTACCCATGGCATGGTTTACTTGGTCGTTTGAGCAAGAAAGATCATGACATTGTTGAAGAATCAATGGCGATGACAGGAACACTAAAATACGCAGATCGCTTAGTTGATACGCTATCTGGAGGGGAGCGCCAACGAGTGTGGCTAGCCATGCTATTAGCGCAAAAAACCGAGTATTTGCTTCTTGATGAGCCTTTGTCTGCATTAGATATTAGCCATCAAGTCGATATGTTGAAGCTCATCTCTAAACTCAGTAAAGAGTTGGGCTTGGGCGTTATTATCGTACTGCACGATATCAACTTAGCGGCGCGCTTTTGCGATCATATCGTTGCATTACATCAAGGTGATTTGATTGCACAAGGCAATGTTGAACAGGTGTTTACTGAACCTAAGCTGAGGGACATATACGGGATCGAGATGAAGATCTCTGACCACCCTGCGGGTTATCCGGTGGCGATGCCAAGCTAGAGGTTGAATAATGAGCAGTACAAACACTCGACTTAAGCATTTCTCTTTCGCTCTCTCACTTAGTGCGCTTTTGGTCAGTTCCTTTCAAGCAGTAGCTGAGGCGTCACCTCGAGTGATGTCGGTTGATTGGACACAAACTGAAACGATGTTGGCGTTAGGGGTCGTGCCCGTAGGCGTCGCTCAAGGGCAAGATTACGATGCTTGGGTAAAATCCCCACCGTTACCACCTCAAACTAAGGATGTAGGGTTAAGAACTCAACCCAATATAGAGCGTATTTACGAGCTCAGACCTGACCGTATTTTTATTGCCCCGTATTTCTCCTCAATGAAGCATCGCTTAGTCGATATTGCCCCCGTTACCACGATTGACTTATATGAAAGCGGGATTACAGATTGGTCGGTACTTACTCGTTTCACTCGGAGGTTTGGTGAAGAGCTAGGAAGAGAAGCGGAAGCTGAGGCACTTATACAAAAATATGAAGAACGTTTCTCTTTATTAAAACAGCGCATAAACAAAGACCAGCCGCCGCTTTTAATGATTCAGTTTATGGATACGAAGCACGTTCGTGTTTTTGGTCAGAATAGTCTTTACTCTCAGGCTATCGAAAAGATTGGGCTGAGTAATGCGTGGAACGAAGAGACAAATAGCTGGGGCTTCAGCTTAGTCGGCATCGATAAGTTAGCAGGTATAAGAGCCCAAATTGTTATCGTTGAGCCATTGCCTCATGGTGGCGAAAAGCAGCTCTCTCAAGATCCGTTTTGGCAATACGTTGTTCAACAGTCTGGTGAGAAGGTCATGCAAGTCGCGCCTGTTTGGAGTTTTGGTTCTATGCCTTCAGCGCTTCGGTTCGCGGAGTTAGTTACGGCGAGTAAGGTCGAGGAGTTAGAACAATGAAAGCCATGCCTTTAAGCCTTGTGGTGTTACTTTCGGCATTTACCTTTTCTATTGGTGCTTTCCAATTGTATCAAGCAAGTTCATTCTCACTGGCTCTTAGCAGTTTATGGGAACCTAACTTTCAGTCTATCGATTCCGTCTTACTTCACTTTAGCTGGTGGCCTCGAGTCTTCACCACGATTATTTCTGGTGCCGGATTAGCGGTTGCTGGGGTATTAATGCAACAAGTTCTGCGCAATCCTCTTGCTTCGCCCACGACATTAGGTGTGGCGAGCGGTTCAAGTTTTGCTTTGATGTTAGCTACGCTATTTGCACCTTGGATGTTGGATATTGCACCTAATTTGGTTGCTCTCATCGGCGGTGTGACATCGATGGGGTTGGTGATGCTGTTGTCATGGCGACGAGCGTTATCTCCAACGGTCGTCGTCGTTTCTGGGTTAGTGATAAACCTGTACTTTGCATCATTAAGTACGGTTATTCTGATGATGAATACCGAAAAGCTGAATGGATTAATGATATGGGGAGCGGGCTCGCTTGTTCAGAGCGGATGGGGTGATTTCTCGTATCTTGCACCTCGAATCGCACTTGCTACGGTTATCGCATTTGTGTTTGCAAAGCCGTTAAGTCTGTTAGAACTCTCCGAGCAAGGTGCCAAGAGTTTAGGTGTCTCGCTAGCCAAACTGCGCTTTGTCTGTCTTGGGCTTGCGGTGTTAATCACTTCTTGGGTCGTTTCTGCAGTAGGAATCATCGGTTTCATCGGATTAGCAGCGCCAGCGATTACTCGATTGATAGGTATCAATAAAATCCAGCATAAGCTTTGGGTATCAATGCTGATTGGTGCCATGTTATTGACTTTAACCGATTTGGTTATTCAGCAACTGCCGGGGCTAATGGCGAGTTTTATACCAACGGGAGCAGCAACGGCTGCATTGGGCGCTCCGCTACTGTTATGGTTGTTACCTCGCTTATCACAAAAGACGCAGGGCCATACTCAAACAGTGTTAACTCGACACCGTCAACATGTTTACAAGCTAAACCCTAAAGCGATCTCATTGGCGTTGATCGGCACGTTAATTTCCGTTGTTCTTTTTGCCACGGTTGCTGTGCAAAATGAAGGGTGGACAAACTTATTTGCTAGCCAAAATTGGATTTTTTTGGAATGGCGCGCACCTAGATTATTTGCAGCAGCAATTGCGGGGGCAATGTTAGCGATTGCTGGAACCATGATTCAACGCCTAAGTGGAAACCCAATGGCCAGTCCTGAAGTGATCGGTATCAGTTCAGGGACAGCGATGGGATTGATCATCGCGATGTTTACTGGGTTTGGTTCGTCAATTTTCACTCTTTCTTTAGGTGGGCTCGTAGGCGCATTAGCGACGGTATTGGTCATTGTGCTGCTAAACCGTAAGTCAGGCTTTCAGCCGGAGCGTATTTTGTTGACTGGTATTGCTATTACCGCACTGATGAATGCAATACAGAGCTTTATTCTAGCCACTGGTGACCCAAGAAGTTATCAAGCATTGGCTTGGTTGTCTGGGTCTACCTACTATGTTTCGGTTGAAACGTTACTCCCATTGTCTTTATCTGCGCTTGTCTTTATAGGGTTGAGTTTTCTCTGCGTAAGATGGCTAGATATTCTTCCTGTTGGCGCCGCTTCCTCTAAAGCACTTGGGATTCGCGTTGATCGTTCGCGCGCGATACTGCTGCTTTTAGTTGCTTGTCTCACGGTCAGTGCGACATTGGTTGTTGGTCCTATTAGCTTTGTTGGGTTACTGGCTCCGCATTTAGCTCGCTTATTTGGCTTTAACAAAGCGTCACAACACATGTTATGCGCCGCGATATTGGGTTCCGGCGTGATGTTGTTGGCCGATTGGTTGGGACGACAAGTTCTTTACCCACAAGAAATACCAACAGGGCTGATGGCATCTCTCATTGGCGGTTTGTATCTGATGTGGGGATTACGCCGTTTATAGATACCAGCTAAGCCTCAACGAAGAAAGTACTTATACAACAAACAAGCACTCGCAGTGGCATTGGTAACCTATGCGAGTGCTTTATGCAAAACCTCTGGTTTGTCTTTTATGGAAACAATTGGCGATGCTGTAACTCGCTTTTCTTTCAGCGATCGCTGAAGTCATGAAGGGTTAGTTTGGCTGCCGACAAAAAAGGAGAATAATATGACTCGGCAGTTTATGCTGACACCAACGTCAATGGCGGTTGTATTAGCGTTATCAACGCCAAATGTCTTAGCTCAGGAAAATGAAAATATAGTTGTGATTGGACAGAAGCAAGACAGTGCAGTTGGCCCTGATTTTAGTTATCTTGGAGTGAAGAGTCGGGCAGCGACGAAAACTGATATTGCCATCAATGAAACCCCAAGAGCGGTATCTGTTGTTACGCGAGAACAAATGGATGATCGTGCCTCTATTAGCATTTCTGACGCGCTACAGTACACACCAAGTATTCAAACTAATTATTTCGGCGAAGATAACAAGCAAGATTGGTTTATTATTCGTGGTTTTAAACAGGCGAACAGCGGGCTGTATCAAGATGGTACCCGTTTATATTCTTCTGGTTTCTATAGTTGGCAAATAGATCCGTTTGCGTTAGAAAGGGTTGAAGTGTTACGTGGTGCAGCGTCTGTTCTTTATGGGCAAAACCCTCCTGGTGGGGTTATCAATGTCGTCAGTAAGCGACCTCAATTTGATGGAGGCTCAGGGCTTGTATCTTTGGAGTACGGTTCTGAAGACCGTAAACAACTTTCTCTTGACGTAAACTCTGAGGTGAGTGAGCAGTTAGCTTTCCGCTTTCAAGGGTTAGCGAGAAAAAATGGGACGAGAATTAGTGGGGTAGAAGCAGAGCGCATTCTTCTCTCTCCATCAATGACGTACAAATTTAATGAGACGTCTGAAATTACCTTTCTAACGAGCTATCAAAAAGACGACTCAGATCCTTATCTGCAATTTTTGCCAGTTGAAGGAACGTTAACGCCAAACAAAAATGGAAAGATCAGTGATAGTTTAGCGATAGGCAATCCCAACTGGGAGACGTTTGAGCGTGAGCAGGTGTCTTTAGGCTATGAGTTTTCTCATGCGTTTAATGATACCACTTCGTTTGTTCAAGCTGCTCGTTACAGTGAAATGGATGTTAAGTTGAGACAAATGTATTCGTACGTTTACTCGGCTGATGTACCTGGGTTGGGGCCGATTTTAGATCCATCAAATGAACGCAAGACCATACTTCGGGGCGCTTCAACAGAAGATGGGTCATCCGATGCTTTTAATATTGATAATCGTTTGATGCACCAAGTAAATTGGGGAAGTGTTGAGCATAACTTGATGTTGGGTTTAGATTTTCAAACGATCAGTATCGATGGTAAGGACTTTGCTAATGATCCTATCGTTGCTGATGGTAATGCACTCTTAAACACACCAATGGGAGCTTTGCCTGACTCTAGGTTTAATGTATTTAATCCCACTTATTCGGATAATATAATGTTACTCGATCCGAATACGCTACAGCCATTGAGCGAAACCGATAAGCAAAGAACGAAAATCGAGAACCGACAGCTCGGTGTCTACTTTCAAGATCATATGCTGATTAACGATAAATGGGCAATGTTATTGGGTGCTCGTTACGACGATACAAGTAACGAAGTACATAATGTTACCACGGGTGCTCGCACGAAAGTCGACAACGGAGAGTGGACGTTTAGTGTGGGAACGGCTTATATTTCTGATTCAGGCTTCACACCATACTTTAGTTACTCTCAGTACTTTGATCCAATTATTCAAGAAGATAGCAATGGTAAGCCAGCGAAGCCGGAAAGCGGTGATCAAATTGAAATCGGTGTAAAATACCAACCGGATTCATTCGATGGCTATTTCAATATCGCAACGTATCGGGCAACAAAAGAAAACTTGGCTCGTATCTACTTGAGTGAATTGACGCAAATAGGAAAAATAGAAAATAACGGCGTTGAGTTTGAAGCTGTAGCCAATGTGACACCTTCTTTAACATTAATCGGAAACATAGCCTATGTTGATGCAGAGATAAAAGAAGACGTCAATAAGACATGGGTTGGCAAAACACCTTCTCAAGTCGCGAATACCGTATCATCAGCTTGGGCACATTATCGTTTCTTTGATGGACCTCTTGATGGCTTTGCTGTTGGCTTAGGTGCGCGCTATACAGGTGAGTCATACGGAGATAATGAAGAGAGACTAAAAGTACCAAGTTACTTTTTAATGGATGCGACGGTCAGCTATCGCATTGGAGATTACAAGCTACAAGTCGCAGCCAAAAATATCACTGATAAAGAGTACATAGCGACATGTGATGGTTTTTGTTGGTATGGCGATCGACAAAATATTATTGCCAGTTTAACTTACGATTGGTGATTTAACGGATAAATAAACACCCCTAGTGTAGGGGTGTTTATTTAGAAATCGGCTTTGCGGACAAAGTGTGGGTTTTTGTACTTTTTCTGCGGACCAAACGATGATACGACGAGCTTGTTCCATAACGTTTTGTCAAACTCACCCTTTGGAATCGAAGGGTAGAGGGTTTCCTCTTCTTCTCTTGCAAAGTTCATGTACTGTTTCTTCTTAATTTGATTGTACTTTTTGGCGATCTGGTTATGTTTCCTTACCCACTCCAGTTTGTAATTGTGGAGCACTTTTTCACCTTCTTCTGCACTCATTCGAGATAGGAATAATCGCTTGTACGAGACCTTTCTGTCCAACATTGTGCGCATGACGGTTTGGATATATTTACCGTGGTGCGTGACAGTAATATCTTTTTCGTCAATAGGAGTGACGCACCAGCCTTTAGGTAAAAAGTCTGGCTTCTTAAACTGCTTATTACGCTCCATTAGCGCCTGATGTAAAATCAAATCAGAGGTACCGCGGAACGTTTTTTGCCATTTACCGATACGAATTTGAATCGAACCAGGCAAGCGATAGATGTTAGTAAACTTATCTTTGTCCATGGACTTGTGTCATGAGATTAATATGCATTATTAGAAAGTGAAAAACAGTCTAGTGCAAAGGGCACCAGACTGAAGTACCGTACGATTTTACAACGACCTTGCGTGATATAGCGAGGGGTTATGTCAATAATAGGTAAGAAATAGAAAATTAGTTCACATTATGAAGAAATTGGAAGCTAATCAGGCTAACTTTTGAAGTTGGGCCGATTATGCCCATGCCTACCAAATAAAAAGAAGGCATGGGTATAAAAATCACACCGCTTCTTCGAGTTGCTTGGTTTCTTCTTCAATCTGCTGTAAATGTCGGTTTGCTTGCTGTAACTGATACATTTGGGCATAACGACCATTTTGTTTCAACAGTGCTTTGTGTGTGCCTTTCTCTACTAACTCCCCATGATGAAGAACAATTATTTGGTCCGCATCCAAAATAGTTGAAAGTCGATGAGCGATAACGACTAGTGTCATGTCTTGTCTGAGTACTGCCAAGCTCTTTTGTATTAAAGCTTCTGTTCCTGAGTCAATATTGGCCGTTGCTTCATCTAATATCAATATTTTAGGTTTTACTACAAGCACACGTGCTAACGCTAAGAGCTGTTTTTGTCCAGCAGATAGATTGGTTTCACCTTGACCTAACTGCGTGTCTAGCCCATTAGGATAACGGTGAATTTGCTCTGCCAAACCTACCTTGTCTAACGCATCCCATATTTGAGTATCGTCAACCGCTCGACTAAGAGAGATGTTTTCTCTGACTGAAGCAGGGAGAATGTGCGGATCTTGCTGAACCATTGCCACATCTTTACGAAGGACGTCTTTCCCTAGTGTTTTAAGTGGACGACTATCGATGAGCAGTTCACCATATTGCGTTGGATAAAAGCCCATTAACAGTGACGCTAATGTGCTTTTACCGCTTCCTGTATGCCCGACAAGCGCGATAAAGTCTTGGTGGTTGGCCCTCAACGAAATGTCTTTTAGGACGTCCTGTTTACCATCGTAGCTAAATGTGAGGTCTTTAAGTTCGATAGCACCTGACCTTAATGGTTGATGATCGTTCCCGTAAGTTTGTTCTTTCGCATCAATCAATTCAAAAACACGTTCGCTTGATACTAACGCTTGCTGAAGTAGAGCAAGTTGCTGAGTCATCTCAATTAGTGGTTCAGTAACTCGCGCAAGATAACTGATAAATGCATACAGTACCCCCACACCAATCAACTCAATACCATTAAAACCAAAGATCGCAACCAAGCAAAGTAACGCGAGGCCAGCGAGCAAGTCCATCAATGGTCTTAGCAGATAGCCGTTTAGCCGAATCACTCGTTTAGATGCCACCAAGTGCTCTGCGGTTAGCTCGTTGAACTGTTTATTAAAACGCTCTTCTTGTTGCATTAATTGAATGACACTCATCCCTTGAATGGATTCACTCAGATTCGCATTTATATCAGTCAATAGGTCACGCATCTTTCGGTAGCTTTCTGTACTTAGCTGCTTAAACAAGTACATAAAGCCGATGACGATCGGTAGCAATACAAGCACAACAAGTGTGAGTTTCCAGCTCATGAAAAACATAACGCCAAGCATCACCACAATCATGACCACGTTTTTCACCACGGTCGCGATCAAGAGCTCATAAAATTGCTGTAGAGATTCCGTATCGTTGGTGATTCGCGATACCAATTTCCCCGCAGGAGTGTAATCAAACGCAGATAACGGCTGCTTAATCACGCCAGAAAATACTTGCTTACGAATCGTTTTGATCGTGTTAGCCGCGACAATGCTAAATTGCAATGACTGAAAATACTGGAATGTTGCCGATACAATCTGAAGAGCGATATAACCTACTGCTAGCGAAATCAGAACATTCTGTGAATAGTCACCTTTAGCGATGTGCTCATCAATGAAATATTGAATCAACCAAGGGCCGCCAGCGCTAGCTAACGCTGCGATAAACAGTAAAGCAAGTCCTTTAATCATTGGCTTTGGTTGAGATAATGGGTAAGACATCAACCGTTTAAACGTACTGGTCTGGTTCATTCATTATTCCTCCATCGCCTGCTCTAGTTTCTGATACTCGAACATTTCGGCGTACCATCCCTGATGCGCTAATAAAGCGCTATGTTGCCCACGTTCAGTAATGTGGCCGTGATTCAAGACAATGATCTCGTCTGCTGCTTCCAATGCGGTGAGGCGGTGTGCAATAACGATTAGGGCTTGATCACGGTAGTGTGTTTCCAAATTCTTAAGGATTTGATGTTCGGTTCGGCCATCAACAGCCGAAAGCGCATCATCCAATACCAAGACTTGTGCATTTAGTAACATAGCGCGTGCTATCGCAATTCGTTGTTTTTGTCCTCCAGAGAGAGTAATGCCTTTCTCGCCAACTTCAGTTTGATAGCCTTCAGGAAACTTCTCTATATCATCATGAATACAGGCTAACTTTGCTGCTCTGTAGACTTCTTCCTTTCCCGCGTTAGGGTTTCCTAAGGCAATATTGTCAAAGATAGATTTGGAGAATAGAAACGGGCTTTGATTAACCACGGCAAAGCGGTTGCGCCACTGAGGAAGTAGGGCATCTTTAATCTCAACATCCCCGAATGTAATTGAACCGTTTGTTAGGTCGTGCTGACGCAAAAGCAGCGTTAGCAGGGTTGATTTTCCGCTTCCGACAGGGCCAGCTACTCCCAACATTTTACCGGGTTCAAGTTCGATTTTTATTTCGGCTAAAGCTGGTGGTAAATCACTGGACCAGTGGAAAGCATCGATATCAATTTTTAATGGCAGTGGTTTATCTTCTAATGGTTTATTTCCACTGACAATCTCTGGTGTTTCATCAAAGATCTCTTGTAGGCGATTCCATGCTGCGGAGCCTCGCTCTAAAATATTAAATAAGAAAGCGAAGGCCAGCATAGGCCATATCATTAACCCTAAATACATCGTAAAGGCTGTTAGATCACCAAGCGTGATCTCTCCCTTATCGACAAGGTAAGCACCAGCAGCGACACTGAGAAGGAAAGAGAGGCCGATGGTGAGTTGGATAGCTGGATCAAATCTCGCGTCGACTCTAGCGACGGCGATATTTTTCTGACCGGTATCATCGACTACATCGTCAAAGCGCTGTTGTTCTTGATTCTCTAACCCAAAAGCTCGCAACATTCGCACGCCGTTAAGTGACTCTTGCGTCATGTCTGACATGGTAGAAAAGGCTTCCTGAGCAATGCGGAAACGTTGATGCAGTATACGGACGATAAAAAAGATGATGATTGCAAGAAACGGCATTGGAAGCAGTGCCATAACGGTGAGCTTCCAGCTAACTTGCGTTACCATGATGATTAAAACTGCAATACCCGTGATCAAGGAATCGGCTGCCGTTAAAACCCCTTCGCCGGCTGTCATTACGATGTTACGTACATCATTAGTACCACGCGCCATCAGATCACCGGTCTTATAACGTTCGAAAAATCGGGGTGGTTGTGTCGATAAGTGCCTATAGAGACGATTACGTAGAATGGTTCCGAGTTCCCAGCTTGCGCCGAAAAGCCAAATTCGCCATAAGATACGGCATCCATAAATGGCAAAGATCAGTGCAGTGAGTCCCAAGAGCCACAGAATCAGCGTATTTGTATCTAACGTGTTATCTACGACCCCATCAACGATGATACCGACCGCTTTAGGAGGAACAAGTTGTAGAGTTGATATCACAGCGAAAAGCAAAATCGATCCGACATAATGCTTCCACTTTTGTTGGAAATACCAACGTAACTGCCAGAATATTCTCATCATGCCTCCCGCTTTAAATTATTGAATTTGTTATAGAACTATTATTGAGCGAAATGATGAGTTTACAAGCACAAATTATTGGCGGTCGGAAAAACGATAGATTGTTTCGATTACGGGCGCGTGCGGTCGCGAATTACTTGTTTTCTCGCTGCAAGCTAACTATGAAACAACATTATGTGAAATAGTTGTTAATAATGGATTTTGGGGCCAGTGTTCTGCTAAAAGCGATGAAAGCACCAAAAGTGCAACTGTCACTTTCACTCACTAGGGGAACTAGCAGTCGTCAGTTTGTATTTTGTAGCTGACTTGGCCACCTGGAGTTTCTGGGTAGTAAACTTCGACATAACACATATGGTCTGGACCAACAGGTTTGTTTGCAAAGCCGATAAGGAAATAGGGTTCGTCCGGGCTGTCTACCCCGTACCAAGTATTGATAGTGAGTTGAGGGTCGAAACCTGCCAGCTCTTTTGCGGGAATGACATTCTTAATAAATCCAAAGTAACCAATTAGGTCGTTATTGCCGTCATTATCTAGATCAATGTTATATTGTTTGTCGCCATCTACCGTCTCTTGAGATTGAATAACGGCTTTAGTGTACACAAAGTTGTTTGCAGTCATGAGCGCTTCCCTCGCGCCATATAGAACCGCCACTCGGGCATCTTTTTGCAGACCAAGAAATTTAGGAAGGGCAATAACACTAACGACACCAAGGATAATGATGCACACAATGAGTTCAATGAGGGTAAATCCTTGAGAGCGATGCACTGCCTTTTCTCCATGAGTCATGAATAGTTTGGCGGCTATTTTGATATAAAAATGCGTAGGTCAAGTATTAAAAAAGGATGGGAAGGGGTGACCAAGCTTGCAGATCTTAAATACAAAACAAGTTGCTTATCTGTTGCATGCTGGTGGGAGGCGGCTATCGAATAAGGGGAGAGAGTTAAATTCGGGAGGATAAAATACCTCCCGAAATGAGCAATTAAGACTCGTTTGCGACGGCTTGACCGCTGCGCTTAAACACAAATCGCCAAATAAATAAGACAACGGCAATATAGGTTAGACCAACACCTAACGCTTGCCAGTGCATGCCGTTATACATTGCGATTGGCATAAGCGAGATGATGAAAATGTCCGTAATTGAGCCTGGAACATAAGCGATAGCATAGTCATCTAACACTTTACTGCGCATTTTGGGGTCGACAATGCGTAATAACGCGATACCCATAGCGACTGTACCTGTTAACCATCCCCAAGAGAAAATGCCTTTCTCAAACCAGTCATCTCCCATGATGCGAGGTGCAACCCAAAAGATAAGCCATAGCGTGAACGCGATACCACCAATTGCGAGCACTACCATTGGCATTAAATACTGCGCTAGAACCGTGATCTTAATCGCTGAAATACCAAAGATGATCAGGTAATCCGTACTAATACCCGCTGCGTGTTTGAATGCGCCGTCACATAGGTAATGAGATGCCTTGGTTTGCTTAGCGATGATTCGAACTAACATACCGCCTAGAAAGCCAGTAACGAAAGTCGGAATTTGTACCTTATCGTGGAAAGAAGATAAGTAGTTGGCTGCTACATAAGAGAAAGCCGTTACCACTACAACCAGCGCCGCGTGAATCGCGAAAGAATCGACTGACAATGATGACATCGTATCTTTCATCACAGGTTCTTGATCGTCAGGTTTCACTAAGCCTTTGCGTTCGTGTTCGTCCATGCTGTCGAATGTCGTAAAGCTACGAATCCAGCCCATTTTCAACGCAAACTGAAGCATTAACATGCCCACAGAGATTGAAATAAAGATCCCAACTGTGGCGAACGTTAAACCGAGCGTGAAGCCATCTTCCCAACCAAGTCCCGTGAAGATTTCACCGACTACAGATGCTGAACCATGTCCGCCCATGAATCCAGCGGACATGGTTACGCCAAACCCAGGATTAATCTCAGGCCAAAAGAAGGTGGTAAGTACTAAACCAAACATTGCTGCAAACAGCCATTGCGACACGGATGCAATTTGGTTAAACGCCCACAATGAGCCTGCTCGTTGAGCAACCACTTTTGGTGACGGGACATCTGTTGCTAAACCCAACGCAGAAAAAAGTGCAGCAGTTAAGAGGCTTGCGTTTGCGGTAAAGGTATCTGTCCAAGGTAATACGTTAAGCAGAGCTGGGCCAAAAATAAGACCAAATAACCCAGCCAATACAGCAGATGGAATGTACATGCGTTGTAGTAAAGGCATATGTACACGAATTACTTTTGCTGCAATTAATAGTAAGCCAGCGATGGCTAAGTCAGTCAGCATTAGACCTTTTGGCATTTCTTGTCCTCCAGTAAATGCGTTCAAGGGGCTCATCCTTTTAACCAGCCTTGATGTAATAAATAACTTCCAGCACAAAACCACGAAAATAGTCACTCATGTGACATCGCGTCATGGTTGTTCTAGTCAGCACTCTATTGCGCTGTCGAATTTGTATTAACGGATCTGTTGATCCTTAAATCTATAAAGTGAGTGCAATTGTTGTGAGTGCTCACGAAGTGTTGAGAAATTTGAATAAATTCCTCGATCAAGTTTCTGATAGTTCACTCAGGAAGGGCGTGTATCCTAGTCAGTTTGTCAGCGCAATGCAATTGAGCGTCAGCAATATTTAGTGCCTAAAAACTGGGCACTTGTAATTAAATATTTGATAAATAAAAATATTGAACAAGAAAAATAATTTGTCGATATGATAACTTTTTGTGATTTGAAGGGGGATTTTGCCACTTTAAGGAGGGATTTTTTGGAGGAATCGAGAAAGTAGTAATATCAGTAAGAGCTAAAGTAGAGTGATTCGTGCAAATATCATGCGTTATAGGGGGGCCGGAATTTCGCCCCCAGAGCTACAAAGTGCTTGTTTAAATTCGGTTGTCACCAGTACTAAACGCGATAATTTGACTGATTTCGGTCAAGCTTCTTCCACTTTCTTGCTGCCACTGAATAAAGGCTTTATTAGCAGAGTCCAAGGACTTTTTCGTGTCTTTGCCGCCTTCAATGATCTTGCAGTTGCGTAAATAAGCTTCGACATCGTTAGACAGAATAAAAGTGTCCACGCCCATTTGGCGTAAAGTGTAAGGGCCTGTATTTCCACCCAGACGACTACCATGCTTCTTCAAGTAGCCCCATAGATCCGTGATCTTTTCCCGAGGCCATTCAGCAATCATGTTACTGAACGAGCCATATTCGATTCTTGCTTCATTGATCATGCGAGCGTTGGCCGGAATCGACATGACTTTAGTGAGGTGGCGAATGATGCGTTTGTCGGTCGCTTTGGTTTCCCATTGTTCGTCTGACAGCATCAACAACGGCTCAATCTTAAATCCGAAGAACACTTCTTCGAAGTTCGGCCACTTGTTGCGAACCACGCTCCACGAAATCCCACTTTGGAATACCTTCATCGAAAAAGCGGCCAGCCAACGGTCATCGGGAATCGCTGCTAATTCCTCTTTACTTAATGGGTTAGACAATAGCGCTTCAAGCTGATCTTCTCCGCCTTTTCGCTTAGCAGCACGTTGATAAATCGCGTCAAATTTTTCGATACTCATAAAAGAAGTTAGTCCTAGTTTATGTCGATATTTGCGAAACATACTACGCTTAAGTGGCTGAATCGTAAATTGATGGAGTGTCACAAATGAAGAAGGTCACATTAACGTTTGTCGGGGAAGGTTCGGAGCGTATTGCGGATAAATTTTATACTTGGCTGGCTGATGGCGGATTAGAAGACAGCTTAATTGAAACTCTATCGGACAGAGAAGTGTCGGTGGTCGGTATTAGCGATATGGATAACGAAACGCGCGATGTAGTGATTACGACAGAAATGAATTAGCGCGTTGTACACGATCAAAACCAAAAGAACGCGATACAACAAAGCCCTTCGTCGGAAGGGCTTTGTACGTCTAACTCGTCTTCTTGTGTAGAGTGGATTTAATGATGAACCAGCGTTAAACCGCTTGGTAAAGCATCACCGAAGACGCGTTTTGATTCGCTTTCTGAAAGCTCTTTCACTTCTTTAACTAGTGATACCCAAGATTCGGGCACTTTACTTTGTTTCAGCTTCGTTAGAACTTGCTCTCGGTAATCGTCAGAAATATCAAACAGGCGGTCCCCCGTCTTACGACAAATCATTACGGCTGCGAAAGCGATCATTGGCTCTTTCTGCCAGTTCTGCTCTAACAACTTAGGCAACCACTGTTCTGCTTGTTCACGAGGAATGACGTTGTGCTGGCTGCCATAAAGTGGTGTGCGAGAAGCCAAACGTCCCATCGCCCACCAGTGCGCTTGTTCAAACTGGTTTTGGTTGATCGCTTTACTCAAGAACCACGTTGCTAATAGAACTTTATCTTCCACTTCTAGATGCTCTAGCGAGGCTGAAAGACGCACCATGGATTCGTAACCCATGTCTTGTGCCGCTTTGGTGGATTGTGGGTTTTTCATCGCACCGGGATGCAGATATTTTGCGATGTCTGCCAAAATGGTTTCTTGTTGTTCTTGGCTTAGACCGCCCGCGATACGTCGCCAGAATACCCACCAGTCTGTCCAGCCTTGATGGTTTTTGAACTGAATATTTTGTTGATACAGTCCCCAAACTTGCTCAATACGCCATGAGTCGGTTGGATCGCCAAAGCCCGGACGCAACGCAAAGCCAGCCAAACGAAGCCAGTTTTTCTCGTGTTGTTCAGAACGACGGCGACGCTTACGACCTTGTGCAAAGGTATCGAACAGTTGACGTAGGGTCGTGAAATCCCATTCGTCGCGCTTGCCAAGTTTCTTCTCAAGATCTTTGGCTAAGGTTTTGATCTCTTTGCTTTCCGCGCTTTTCTTATTGCCGCTGTAAAGGCGAGCGATCAGCTCCTTACATTCGTTCAGTTTAGGGTGAAGCTTAACTTGCTCGCTGTCATCGGTTTGCTTGTTACGGACTTCAAATTCGAGTTCCCAACGTTTGTTGTCGTCCTCAGCGCTGACACATTCCATCTTAAGCGTGCCGACTTCGGTCAACTGACACGCCAGTTGCACTTCGACACGCTCTTTCTGGTTGGCTTGCAGTTCGGCACCTTCACCTTCAAGGGTGGTGATATAAGGCGGTAGAGGCGCGAACAAGTCTGGGTCAACATCAACCATCACGCCATTTTGGATGGCGGTGTTATTGGTTAAGGTATCGTGGGTAGAAGTCAGCAGGTTAAAGCGGACTGGCTCTCCAAGAGTGAGCGAGAAACGACGACCGCTTAAACGGATCTCGTGACCTTCTTCTGTACCTTTTGCAAGCAAACAGAGCGCTTTGCCCATTTTGTTCTTTTCTTGAAGATGCAAGAAGTAAGAACGCGCTGCACCACCACCAATTTTCAGTTGTGCGCCACGACGTGCTTTACCAAATGCTACAGCACCTAATGCAACAGACCAATCTGGATGTGGGTTATCTAATACCGTAACTGGTGCGCCGCGCCAGTCAGAAAGTAGGGCGGTGACACGTTCAGTCACCAGATCACTGTTAAACACGCCACCGTTGAGTAGCAAACCGACTGGAATGGCATTTTGTTTATCGTCTTCAATGCCAAGAGCGGCACGAGCGACTTGCTGGTGCTGAGTTAAGAACTCGGCAACGTGCTTGCTCACTGCTGGGTCAGCAACGTATGGAAGGCCAAACTCGACAACCGCGCTGCGGCGTTTGTCTGGTACTTCACTGAAATCAGAAAGCGGGAAGAAGCCATCTAATGCGATTTGGTGCACTTCTTGTTTGCTTAGAGCAATACTCTTTGTGCCCCCAAGTAGCTTAGAGCCGCTACCTAACATGGTGATCTTCACTTCGTCAGGTGCGCTCGCTGAAAGCAAGTTCTCTTTCGCTTTACGTGTTTGCTGAATTAGCTTTGTTAGGCTTGCTGCAGTGAGCTTCTTACTTTGATTGAAGCGGCTTTCTGCAAGGTGTGCTAATGCTAAGTCGAGGTTATCACCACCCAGCATCAAGTGTTCGCCAACGCCAATACGATCAAGGGCTAGCTCATCTTGAGAAGAGAAACTTGCTTCAATCAAGCTTAAGTCGGTGGTACCACCGCCCACATCGCACACCAGAATCAGCGGTAACTCTTTGAGCTCATCAGCTGCGGTTTTCTGATGGCGTGCGTACCAGTCGTAACATACGGCTTGTGGCTCTTCGAGCAGGACGATTTTCTTTAAACCTGCCAACTCTGCGGCTTCAAGCGTGAGCTTACGAGCGGTTTCATCGAACGATGCTGGAACGGTCACAACCACATCTTGGTCTTCTAGCTTGTTACTAGGATGTCGGTAGTTCCATGCTTGACGAATGTGGTTAAGGTAGCTTGCGCTGGCAATGACGGGCGAGACTTTATCTACGTCTTGCGCGCCAGCCCAAGGGAGAATGTCTGAGCTACGATCCACTGCTTGGTGCGATAGCCAGCTTTTTGCACTGGATACCTGACGTCCTTCCACCTTCGCGCCTAATTCACGAGCCCATTCACCCACGATGACATTGTTAATGTCGCCAGCAACAGGTTCGTTGTCCCAAGGAAGAGTGAGGTCAGAATGGGAGATTTGACCTACAGCTGGATGATAGCGGAAAGAGGGCAGAAGTGGTTTACGAACGACTTCGCCCGGACCAATCAGTTGGTCGATGTCAAATAGGGATACTTCGGATTGTTCAAGGTTGTCGGTGATTTCACAGTAGGCCACCACAGTGTTTGTGGTGCCGAGGTCAATACCAACAAGGAAACGAGGAGATGCCATACAAAACCAAACCTTCGTGTATTTAAAAACGGCACCCGATTGGATGCCGTTTGACTTCTAATTATTGTTCTTCGTTTGAGTCACTTTTCGCGTCTTCGCGCACATCGAACTCAACATGCCATTTTTGCCCGTTATCAGCGGCAATGGCTTCTAAGTAAAGCGTACCAAGCTCTGTTACGCGAGAAGCTAGGGTAACTGGAACCACTTCACCTTCACGACGACCTTCTGATACAGGCAGCGTTACTTGGATTTCTGGTAGCTCTTCAAGCTCTTCTGGTGCCCAGTAGTCAAGGTGAGTACCTGCTAGGTCGTCACGACGAACGGTTGAGCCGAAGAATTGGAAGTTAACTGGCTGACCGATGATCAAACCAAACTCTTGGCTTGGTACGTCAACGCTTGAGCCTTCTTCCATACCAAATGGTGCTACACACAGTGCTTCCATTGGAGGTGCCATGCCCGGAATCGCAGGCATCGCACTTTCGATACCCACGTAGTACGCCGAAGCAATACCGCCACGGATACGAACACCTTGGCCACGACGTACAGAGCCGTAGTAAGCCGCACCGCTAGCAACTGCAAGGTCTAGATCCACACCTGTTAGGCGTTTCGCCATTTCTGCGTCTGCTTCAATTAGCCATTCGTTGATCGTGTCTTCTAGACGACTGGCTAGAAGTTTCGATTTCAGCACACCACCGTTGAATAGGATTGCCGTTGGTTTGATGAAGTCAGCCGATTGCGCAGCATCCGCCCCTGGCATACCTGGCATACCTGGCATGTTTGCAAATGGGTTGAAATCTTGAGCTTGCGCTGATTCACCACCGCTTTGCGCGTGTGCTTGCTTAGACAAGAATGCTGCAATGTGGCGAGTAATACCCGCATCTTGTGCGTAAGGCAGACCCATTTGCGTTAGTGCACCACGGTTACGTTGAACAGGGTGGTCCGTAATCGCAACTTGAGGGAAGAAACCGTCAACCAATGTTTGTTGTACTTCTTCTTGAGTTAGTTCTGTTTTCAGTGTTGCGCCAAGCAGTTTAGAACCACGGCTTGGTACCACGATTGGCACTGACTGCAGTTCGCTGTCGTTCAATAGCGCTTCTTTCGCATCGCGACATGCGTGCGTCATCGCTTGAACTTGCCATGGCTGTAGCTCTTTGCCTTCTTGCGCTAGCTTCATCTTCAAGCGGTACGCAAGTGCAAGGTCCATGTTGTCACCGCCAAGTAGGATGTGTTCACCTACCGCGATGCGGTTCAAAGTTAGGTTGCCGTCGTCTTCAGTTACTTCAACCAAAGAAAGGTCAGTTGTACCACCACCGATATCGACCACAAGCACGATGTCGCCAACTTCAACTTCGTCGCGCCATTTGTCGTTGCTGTTATCAATCCAGTTGTAAAGTGCAGCTTGTGGCTCTTCTAGAAGCGTTAGGTGCACAAAACCAACGTTGCGTGCTGCTTCGGCTGTTAGATCACGAGCAGCAGGATCGAAAGAAGCAGGAACCGTAATAGTTACGTCTTGATCGGCAAGGTTGTGATTTGGATTGGTGTGATTCCAAGCGTCTTTTAGGTGCTCTAGGTAAAGCTCTGTCGCGCGAAGAGGGGATACTTTCTCCACTTCTTCAGGGCTACCTGCTGGCAGGAAGGAATCACGACGATTCACACCTGCATGGCAAAGCCAAGATTTCGCACTTGCAACAAGGCGAATCGGTGTTTTTGAACCTAGGTTACGCGCGATAGCACCAACCAGAGCTTTTGGCTCACTCGACCACGGAAGAACGCGTGATTGCGGGTTCATTTCGTGTTCGTGTGGTTGGTATAGGAAAGAGCCTAATTGGCTACGAGTCTCTACCGTACCCGGCGCAGTCAGCTGCGGGATAGGCATTACTTCTACGCGAGCGTCTTCGTCGTGCGTATCAACAAAAGACATGACACAGTGTGTTGTACCTAAGTCGATACCAACACTGAATTTAGGCGTCTGTTGAGTTTCAACAGACGCTTCTTGAGAATGGTTTTCTTGGTTCATGTGTTCCATTACAGCTCAACCTCGGCTGGAGCAATCACAGATGCATCGTAGTTTTCAGCCAGTTTAGGCAGGTTCATAGACGTTGCCTTCCAACCTTTGTGAACTAGAGTGCCGTGGAACGGCGCGCTGCCTGTCACGTTACCAGTTAGGCGGATTTCTTGTGGGTTGAAGCCTTCTTCAACCGTAATACGAGTTTCTTCGTCTTCGTTGCGAACGTGCGCAAGTGTTACGTAATCGTTCAATACTTTTTGACCGCCAGTATGAATTACGCGAGCTGCTGCGCCTACTTCTTCATCAGAGAATGACGTTAGGTCTTCTTGTAGGAAGTCGATCAGACGAGCTTCTTGCTGCATGATAGAAAGCAGCTGCATTGCAGAGTCTGTTGATGCTGTTGCAAGTTTCGATTCAACTTCAACCACTTTTTCAACGACTTTCTCAACTTCAACGACTTTTTCTACTTCGACGATCTTCTCAACTGGCTTCTCAACTTCGACGATTTTCTCGACCGGTTTTTCTACGACTTTCTCAACCACTTTTGATTTGCGAGAGACCGCGACTAAAAGAAGCAAAACGCTCGATGCGGTTAGGCCAGCGTGAAGCATATCGAACGTTTGAGGAATTAGGTTCAAATCAATGTTCATGACGTTTTTTCTCTTTCTATTGATTATTGGTGCTCAGTATTGGCTCATATGTGTTCACTAAAACGATCGTCTTTGCGATCTTGCACCAAGTTTAGACATTAAAATGATGACGGATGGTAGCATATTCAAGGCTTAAGGCTGTAATAATTCGTGACTATACCGTACGAACAGCGTGAAAAATCGACGATCGGACTGTCCAGCATAGGTTGTTGCTTGATGTTTGTGCGTTGCTAACGCAGTATTTCAATAGATCCCGAAGTTTAACTTACGGAAGTATCAAAACTACGATATGACACAAAGCACCGCTCACAAGAGCGTTATCAAACGACATTCAGACTCTATTCTAGCTTTTGCAGCGACGTTGTGTGTCACTGCTGGTGTGGTCGGTGCTGCTTATACGATGCAGCAACGGTATACGCAGACGACGTTTGATACTTTAGCTGACCGACAAGCAGAATCACTGAAAGCGAACGTCGAAAATGATTTAAAGTTCATTGGTGCAGGTGCAAACTTTTTTCATTCGATTGAACGCACCTATTGGTCTTCGTTCCCAATGTATGCGGAACAAGTAATCAATAGCTCGCGAAGTCTAATTGGACTTCAATGGATGCAAAAGGTCGAATTCGAAGACCTTGATGAGCATATTTTAAAGACCCGTCAAACATTTCCTGATTTCCAACCGTTTACCGTTCCTAAAGATGGCCCTAAAACCTACGGATACATTTTTGAACACAAAGAGCCAATTTTTATCGCATCGGATATTTATCCAAGAACACCAGAAAACCTTTCTCTATTAGGTTTCTATTTTTCACGTAAACGCTTCGATCTCATCTTGGATGATATATCCACAAATGGGCGAGCGAATGTCTCGGATAAAGTTCGCTTATTGCAAGATGGGTATGACAAGTCCATTCCTAAAACTGGGCTGCTAGTGTTCCATCCAGTGTTTGACTTCGAGAACCAACATTTATTAGGTGTAGTGACAGGGGTGATTCGAAGTACGGTTTACTTTGAGGATTTGATCACGAAAACCGCGACCGAGCTAGATATGTCGGTGCGCGTAGAAGACCTAGGCTTTGACGCATCAGATGATCCCGTTCTCTTCCAAAGTTCAAACTGGGATAACATTCGAGGAACGGTTATAAGCCGTACCATTCAACTGCCTAATCGTGAGTGGCGGATTGATTTTAAACTTTCTGATGCCGTCTCTGCTTGGGAGCGTTCTATTTTAGCGGGCACGACATTAGCCGGGTTGGTAATCGCCTTTTTGATTAGTTGGATTGTGAATTTGCAGTCACGAGAAAAAGAGCGCTTGGCGGTCATGTTAGAGCTTAAAACCGTCGAATTAAAAAGGATGGCTGAGCGTGACCCTCTAACTCAGTTACTTAATCGCCGAGCGTTTAACGATCATTTGCTTAGCCAGATAAACAAAGGTGTTAGCTTCGCATTGGTTGGTTTTGATATCGACCACTTCAAAGTTATCAATGACAAGCACGGTCATTTAGGGGGCGATGAAGCATTGCAGCATGTGACTAAGCTAGTTAGTGCGAATCTAAAGCCTGGAGACCGATTTTATCGTGCCGGTGGTGATGAGTTCTGTATTATTTCTAAAGTCATTGATAAAGAAGTACTGGAAGCTTATCTGGAAAAGTTGCGGAGCATCGTGGCAAGTACGGCTTTTGACTATGGCGATGCCTCAATCATTTGCACGTTAAGTATCGGCGCGGCTGTCCATAAAGATGAAGATCCTGAAAGCTTGTATCACAAAATGGATAATCAACTTTATTTGAGTAAAAAAAACGGTCGTAATAATGTGTCGATTGGCGATTAAATGGGCGCGCAAATTCGAGTTTTACACCGTGTTACGGTAGAATCCCACGCTTTAAAATTTTATGTTAGGAATCAAGACAAACTATGAACCATAACCGTATTGTATGCTTCGATTTAGAAATGTGTTGCTGGAACGAAAATGGTGTCGGCAGCACGGGTGAAATTATCGAAGTTGGGTTGGCTGAAATAGATTTGTCTAGAGGCGAGATAGTCAAGCGAGCTCAATACTACGTAAAACCTGAACATGATGAAGTTTCGCTGTTTTGTGCAGATCTAACAGGTATTACGCCGCGTAAAATTGAAAAACAAGGACGCCCATTAGAAGAAGTGCTTAAATCCATGGTTAAGAACTTTGGTGGTCGAAACAAGATTTATGCATCATGGGGCCGAGATGACCTCATCCTGCTTGAAGAGTGTAAGCAAAAAGGTATTGAAGCACCGTTTACGGAGTTCATCAACTTAGCAACGCTTTATCGCATTCAAAATCGTCTTAAGGATAAACGTATTGGTCACCGAGCCGCTCAAGAAGCAAAAGGCATTGATTGGGAAGGGCGCCAACATTCTGGTTATGTGGATGCGTACAATTTAGCGAAGCTTGCTCTGACTATGCTTTAATAGTCCGCTATAGATAGGCAAACTTGTAATCAAATCGTCATTCAACCATTGTTGTTTTGTCATGGAATCTGTTTAGTGTAGAGCTCGTTAAACACATTCATATCTTTACCAGTATTTTAATAACAATGTCGTTGGCTTATCGAAAAAAACGCGCGTAATGCGCGTTTTTTTATGGCTATAAAACTCATCTTCGACATCATTTCACGGTAGACTTGAAATAGCTTGCGCGACTTACATGTTTACCTTGTTGCCTTACTGAGATTGCAACTTTGCTCGAATGAACTCACTGTGATCAACGTAGAGTAGTTCTGCTGTTTTGCGGATCACTGCATCTTCTAGTGGATCAATTTCGCCATCGGCATAAGCCACTTCCCACATGCTTTTGATTAAGTTGTAGCGCGTTTCTTGAGTCAATTCCCTCAGTTGAGAAGTAAAATCGTACAGAGACGCGGAGTCTTTTATTTTCTGTTGCGCTTGTTCTAACAAAGCATTTGATTCTTCTTCATTTAATGACAGAAGCTTCATCAATAATGAACGCTTTGTTTCTTGCTCTTTATCATCGACGTTATGGTCTGCGCCAGATACTTCACACAGCAAGCACGCGATAGCCATATTCGGAGAGAGTGTGTTGGTTTGGCTTAAATCAGAGCCTTCAATGAGCTGTTTAAATAATGAGGTAAGAGAGTTAAACATATTGAACACCGAGCTATTGTTTATTTGGTTAACATGGTCATAAATACGGTAGATCTCAAGGTGTGGTATCAAATTTAGCACGCCGTTGACAGTATAGAGCTTTGCTCATCTACCCAAATCCCTCGTACTTTTAAGTTCAGTCAAAATGACTTGCCTTCAAGAAAGGGCAAGTCATTTTGGGAGCGAGATTTAGCCTTCTGCACGAGTTGGTGGAAAATGTACCTCTTCACCATCGCTCGTTAGAATGCTAATTTGGCTCGGCTTTCCTTCGTCATCAAGACGCAGCTCACCAATGGCGCTGTGGTTAACTAAGCGATAAAAATTGTGCGAACTTGGTGCGCGTTTGTAGATCTTTAGCCGCTTACGTTTTGTGAACCAGTTTAAAGGCGAACGAGGGCTATATAGAAGCCTATCTAGACCATCACAAATATTGAGCAATTGGGTTGGGAACTGATTTTTAATCCCGCTACAGGTGATTTGATAGATATTCGGACTATTTTTTCGGTAGCGAAGTTTAATGTCGTATGCAAAAGAGTAGTGCACGTCGCCAGAGAGAATAACGAAATTGGTCGGCGTCTTAGTATGTGTAAAAATACTAATAAGCGTATTCGCACTTCCGGGGTGCGCCATCCAGTTTTCAGCATCGACCATCAATGGTTTACCAAGCATCGTCACTACTCGCTGCAGTGCTTCGATAAACTTCACTCCGAACATTGGCGCGGCAGAAACAATGATAACTTTGTCTTGATGAACAAGTTCTTGGTGGAACTCAATCATTGCTTCCCAGTCCATTAACCCAGAGGGCTTGTTCATTTTAGACTCAGAACGCCAGCGTCTGGTTCGCGTATCTAGCACGACAACTTTTGGCGTCGTCGGAATGGTGTAATGCCAATTCTCAAAGCGATACAAATATTGAATAAATGCATCTTGAGTTTGTGAGGAACGCTCGTTGAAAAAGCGTTGAGCGATACTCATAAACTCATCATTGAATTTTTCTGGCGCGTTTCCCCACCCTTGGCAGAGCCAGTAGGCAATCAGGCTGTTCCCGATAATACGTTTCGCAAAGGCGTTGCTGTACGCGGCTTGTTCCCAGCCTATGGTAAGGTTCCAATCGTCGGTGACATCGTGATCATCAAAGATCATGTAGGTTGGAATGTGAGCGAGTAAGCGTTGAACCTTGTCCAGACCTGCGACGAATTTATCAATTTGAACTTTTTCTTCGCGCCATTGCTGTTGCCATTTGGGTTCGAGAGTTGCTCCGCCGACAGTAAACTCATTTTCTAATAAGCGATCTGTCCGAATAAGCTTCCATAAGGTTGGAGACCAAACCAATAAGTACATTGCAAAGCATTCGGCAAAGCTTATTAGATGGTTTTCACACTCTTTGGCGCTGAATATTGGCGTCCCTCTGTGCGGGAAAAACGTACTCAGTAAACTGCCATCATTCACATAATGAGGCAACAATTTGTCCCGACCATAATAACAAGCTGAGTGCTGGTAGAGGGCATTGGTATTTTTTATCGGCGCTTGCTCGAATTCTTCGCCCGGTAAACCGAGTAGGGCAATGACTTGTTCGATGGCGTCCAGAGTAGGGCCTGCAACATGGTCTGCGTAGATTTGGTCACCACTCATGATGAGCATATCTGGTCTTTCTTCGATGGTTTGAGATGCGATTTTATGATCCGCAGCGACCAATGTATCTTTACTGAAGTGGTGGGGATTCCGGCACGAGCCATGCAGAACATAATCTGCTTTTTCGTTGATTAGGAACTCAACGCCCAAATTTGGACAGTTATCTCGTTCATAAGTCAGATGAGGAAGCAGTTCCGTTACTAAACCGTGTTGCGTTTGTATTTGATAGTGTAACGTTTGATGGGTCGGAAACTCGCCCTTTAATTGCAACAAACAGCACCACGCATTGAGACCGATTTGAAGCTGTTCTTTTTGCTCACTTAAGGGGGCTTGATGAAGGACGGAGGCGTTTTCATCCGTAATTTGCACCATACCCTCCAAGCGTTGGGTGGTGACTAGCCAAATATTGATTTCAGTTGCGGTCACTTTGCGCAAAATCGGACCTGCAACGATAAGAGGAAGTGAAGATGTTTCAGTCGTATTCATCAATGCTGGCAAAACGGCTCCTTATGTGTCAGCTTCTTCTTCTAATATTTCGATAACTTGTGAACTGCTAAGTTCATGTCCCATAAGGAATAAACCTAGCATAGCATCGGCTTTTGACGCGTTATCACTGTCTTCATCCAAAATCTGCTGAAGTCGCGTTCTGATTAGATCTATTTCGTGCTCGACGAAGCCGCGTCCCTCTTCGTCTCCCTGACCATCTTCTGGAGCATTATCAAAGTGCAAAAATAACATGTCACCATCAAGTTGAGTCCCTATCAACCTTTCAGGCAGCCATGCTTCTCCCATCACAATGTCTGGGTCCGTGTCTGCGGGTAAATGATTCAAGGTAGAGATAAGTTCTGATGCTTTCACTTTTTACTTCATTATGTTTGATTTAGAACTAAGCTAGAGTTTTAAGAGCTTGTTACGATAGTAAAATATTCACAAATAAGCTCATCTAGTCGTGCAATATTAATATAATCTTGGGACTCAAACTGTCACGAGGATGACAACATTTGTCATTGTAACGGCTATCATCAGAAGAACATAAGCTTTAAATGGCAAATCATTGATGTTTGCCTGCTTCTCAACCAACATTTTTCGAACTCATGAAGAGATTAATTCTAACAACACTCACTTTGCCTTTAGCTGCGATGGCTTCTTCTGCGTATGGTGTAGAAGAGCAAACGTGGGGAATTGCAGCGATGTATCGCACCGCATCGATCTCGTTTTATACCGCCGATAATGACTCGACGGTGAGTACATTTGTACCAATGATGTTCTTTGAAAACGAGCATTTGTATATTAATGGCATTGAAGGCGGCGTTTTTCTGTATGACGAGAGTGATTCTGACTGGCGCGCGAGTGCGATCATGCGATTGAGATTTGTTGATATTCCCATGTCGCTACAAAATGCCAATGAAGGGGACAGAGTCGACTTTGGTGGTCAAGTTCGTTATAGCATTAACGACAACTGGCGCGCGGAAGTAGAACTAATGACGGACGATGAACTCCAGTTTCACTCTAATTATCGCCTTGCCGCTAATTATGCGTTTGGTGATTGGGAGTTAGAGCCATCTATCACGATTCGATACAAAGACGCTGACTTCAACAGTGAATATTATGCGTTTAAAGATGTTACTGGGGAAAGAATTGGAGCAGGACTTGACGCCAACCTCGGCATCAAAGCGCGTTATCATGTGACTTCCAACTTGTATTTATTGGGGGAGACGAGTGTCACTCGCTTAGATGATAATGCCTACAACAGCCAGCTTGTAGAGGACCGATATCAAGGTGAAGTGTTTGTCGGTTTTGGCTTTTTCAACGATAAAGGCAAAGCTCCGAAATCAACACTGAGCAATAAACCATACCTACGTATCGCGCATGGTTGGGCGACGCCTTCAAATATTGGTGAAATATTTAGCTTTGAGAGAGAAAAAGACCCATACGACAATCAACTTACTTCATTATTTTATGGGCACCCGCTAACGGACGAGTTGTTTGGTTTTCCTCTTGATATTTATTTAACGCCAGGTTTGGTTCATCACTGGTCGTCCAGTGTTCAGTCCGCGAGCACAGAATACGTGATGGCGATTAAGGCTTATTATACCGTTAATTGGCCAACGACTTGGCGATTTGGTGTTGCGGAAGGTATGTCATACGTCGACAACATTACCTACATCGAAGGAACCGAAATGGAAGACAAGGGTTATACACCAAGTAAGCTACTGAACTACTTAGACTTCTCGTTTGATGTAAATATAGGTGACTTATTCAACCAAAAAAACTGGGAAAATATGTGGGTGGGTTATTCATTGCATCACCGCTCAGCAATTTTCGAAAGTGCGTCCCAGTTTGGGCGCATTAAAGGCGGAAGCAACTACAATACAATTTACTTCCAGTTCGAGTTTTAGAGCATCGTAAGATGCATATAGGTCGGATTTGCAACTGACTTCTTTATCGCCCATTATGAGTAATGATGAATAATACAATGCTGCTTTCAACGCGAACCTTCGTGTATCGTGCCAAAGTTAAGGCTGTTTGTGATGCATCTGATGAATCGGATGGCATGAGCACCATGAGTATCGACTCCTCATTCAATATTCAAATTGAGGCGATAAACTGTACCAACGATGAATTTGCCAAGCGCTTTTTTGTCGTCCACGGGGAAGGACATTTAGAGAGTGATGAATGGTTAGTGTTGTACGTCAATTCTCTTGAGGTTGACGTTGGAGACGATCTCGAAATTCCGAGTGATGTCGCGTTTGATGCGATGATTGAGAATATGATAAACGAAGCTGAGCAGTCTTTGGAAAAGCTCTATCACGAAGCGCTACACAACTTAGAGAAAGTGAATCGCTCTGGGAGAAATAAGATAATTTCTAAACACGATTAGGGTATTTTGATCGACAAGGGATTGGCGCGAACCAATCCCTTGTTATTTACATTCTTCTATCTAGCTTGGCCAATTTACGCTATCGCTGCAAGTTGGCTCTGCGCTTCAGAAATGCCTTTCGCAGCGAAATCTTCACCCATGTTTAGCGCTTCCGCATAAACAAATTCCACATCTGTGATACCAACGAAACCTAGCACGGTACACAGGTATGGTGTGACGTTGTCTGTTGGTGAATCTTTATGGATACCACCGCGAGTCGTGATGACAATCGCTTTCTTACCTTCGATCAGGCCTTGGACGCCGTTTTCAGTGTATTTGAATGTCACGCCAGCACGAGCAATCAAATCAATCCAGTTTTTAAGCTGAGTTGGAATTGTAAAGTTATACATTGGCGCTGCGATAACCAAAGTATCAGCGTTTTTTACTTCTTCAATCAACGTATCCGACAGTTCGACTACCGCTTGTTGTTCTTGTGAAAGATCTTCCGTTGCGCGAAGTGCAGTGGCAACGGCGAAGTCCAAAACTGGTAATGGGTTTGCAGCCAAATCACGAACAGTTAGCTTGTCTTGGTCCACATTTTTGATGAAGTCTTCAACCAGTTTGTTTGATTGAGAGTAATCGCCAAGGATGCTTGATTTTAGAGCTAGTACACGAGACATAATGGTTATTCCTTAAATAAGTGCTTTTGACTATGGGAGCCATTATAAGCGAGGCATGTTGGTTAAAAAGTATAGGGATTCGCTGAATATGTTCGAAAAATTTGAATGTGGTTTCGGTTATCTTGTTGCAGATCTTGTGTGATACAATCCGCGCAGTTTTTGTAATGAAAAGAATAGGAAACGCTTTGACTTCGTCACAGCCCCCAAAAAAGAATTCCGCTGAAGAGCAAGCGACACCGTCAAATGGTGTGCAAAAGGCGACAGCGAAACAAGATAAAGCACCTCAGGCTCAAGTGAATAGCGCGGCGTCTCTACGCAAAGCGTTAAGCCAGTGCATGATGCGTGACCGCTTCCGTTTAAGTAAACGCATTTCTGGTGCGAGCAAAATTAAGAAAGACGCAGCACGTAATGCTGTGTTTGATGAAATTGCACTCGACATTGCCAAATCAATGATGGTTGCTGAGCAACGTGGCAGCTACAAACCAACGATTGAATACCCAGAAATTCTGCCCGTCAGCCAAAAGCGTGACGACATCGCTAAAGCGATTGAAGAAAACCAAGTGGTTATCGTCGCGGGTGAAACCGGTTCTGGTAAAACCACTCAGCTGCCAAAAATCTGCGCTGAGCTTGGTCGCGGTAAGTTCGGCCTGATTGGTCATACTCAGCCTCGTCGTCTTGCAGCGCGTTCGGTTGCTAACCGTATTGCCGAAGAGATGGAAACCAAGCTTGGTGAGTTTGTTGGTTACAAGGTTCGATTCAACGATCAGATCTCTGAAAATACCCAAATCAAATTGATGACAGATGGTATCTTGCTGGCTGAGATTCAGCACGACCGTTTCTTGAATCAATACGACACCATCATTATTGATGAAGCGCACGAGCGCAGCCTTAATATCGATTTCATCTTGGGTTACTTAAAGGAGTTGCTACCACGTCGTCCTGATTTGAAAGTGATCATCACGTCGGCAACCATTGACCCAGAGCGCTTCTCAAAACACTTCAACAATGCACCAATTATTGAAGTGTCAGGTCGTACTTACCCAGTAGAAACTCGTTACCGCCCATTAAGCGGTGATGACGACAATGATCGTGACCAACTTGAAGGCATCTTCGAAGCGGTAGACGAATTGTGCGATGAAGGTTTAGGTGACATTCTGATCTTCATGAACGGTGAGCGTGAAATTCGTGATACCGCAGATGCACTGTCTAAACGCAATCTGAAGAGCACCGAAATTGTGCCGCTTTACGCGCGTTTGTCGGCGGGCGAGCAGAACAAGATTTTCCAACCTCATGCTGGTCGCCGAATTGTACTGGCAACCAACGTGGCAGAAACCTCGCTAACAGTTCCGGGTATTAAATATGTTATCGACCCGGGCACGGCGCGCATTAGCCGCTACAGTTACCGTACTAAGGTTCAGCGTCTTCCAATTGAGCCGATTTCTCAGGCGAGTGCGAACCAACGTAAAGGTCGTTGTGGTCGTGTGGAAGAGGGTATCTGTATCCGTCTGTACTCAGAGGAAGATTTTGAGTCGCGCCCAGAGTTTACCGACCCCGAGATCCTGCGTACCAACCTAGCATCGGTTATCTTACAGATGACGGCACTTGGCTTGGGCGACATTCAAGCTTTCCCATTTGTGGAAGCGCCGGACAAACGTAACATCCAAGATGGTGTTCGTTTGCTGGAAGAGCTTGGCGCGATTAATTCTGAGGTAAAAGACCCGAAAAAACGCCTGACTTCCATCGGTCGCCAATTAGCTCGTTTGCCAATCGACCCACGCTTGGCGCGTATGGTTTTGGAAGCGCCAAAATATGGTGCGCTTAAAGAAGTGATGATCATTGCAGCAGCCTTGTCGATTCAAGATCCACGCGAGCGTCCTTCAGACAAACAACAATCATCAGATGATAAGCACCGTCGTTTCTTCCATGAAGAGTCGGACTTCCTGACGTTTGTGAATTTGTGGGAATACATACAAAAGCAGCAAAAAGCGTTGTCTAGCAACCAGTTCCGCAAACAGTGCAAGCAAGATTATTTGAACTACTTGCGCGTTCGCGAGTGGCAAGACGTGTACTTCCAAATTCATCAGTCGATGCGTGAAATGGAATTCAAACTTAACGATGAGCCTGCGTCGTACCATGGTGTACACAGTGCGATCTTGGTTGGTTTGCTGTCGCACATCGGTATGAAAGACCAAGAAAAGAATGAATATCAAGGCGCGCGCAACGCTCGTTTCCACATCTTCCCTGCATCGGGTCTATTTAAGAAACAACCTAAGTGGATAATGTCAGCCGAGTTGGTGGAAACCTCGAAACTTTGGGGCCGTATCATTGCCAAGATTCAGCCGGAATGGATTGAGCCATTAGCCAAACACCTTATCAAGCGCAGCTACAGCGAACCGCATTGGTCGAAGAAACGTGCGGCGGTGATGGCGCACGAAAAAGTCATGCTTTACGGCGTGCCAATTGTACCAAAGCGTTTGGTCAACTACGGCAGTATCGATCCGACCGTTAGCCGCGAAATCTTTATTCGTAGTGCACTGGTCGAAGGTGAGTGGGAAACCAAACACGCGTTCTTTAAGCAAAACCGCAAGCTTCTGCAAGAAGTGGAAGAGCTTGAGCACAAATCTCGTCGTCGTGACATCTTGGTGGATGATGATGAGCTGTTTGATTTCTATGACCAACGTGTTGGTACCGAAGTGGTGTCTGGTAAACATTTCGATACGTGGTGGAAAAAAGCATCGAAAGAAGATCCTGAACTGCTGAACTTTGAAAAAGAGATGCTGTTCAAGGGCGACGCTAGTCATGTCACCGACTTGGATTACCCGAACTTCTGGCATCAAAATGGTTTGAAGCTCAAGTTGAGTTACCAATTTGAACCAGGCGATGATAGTGACGGCGTCACAGTGCATTTGCCGTTGCCGATTTTAAACCAAGTTGAACCAGCGGGCTTTGATTGGCAGATCCCTGGTCTGCGTCATGAGCTTATTGTTAGTTTGATTAAATCGCTGCCGAAGACAATTCGTAAGAACTTTGTGCCTGCGCCGAACTATGCCGATGCATTCTTAGCACGTGTAACACCAATGGAAGCACCGCTGCTAGACTCGCTAGAAAAAGAACTGCGCCGTATGACGGGTGTAGAAGTATTGCGTGAAAACTGGAACTTGGAACAGGTGCCTGAGCACTTGAAAGTCACGTTCCGAGCGGTTGATCATCGAAATCGCAAACTGAAGGAACATAAAGACCTTCACGAATTGAAAGAGAGCTTGAAAGACAAAGTTCAAGAAACGCTTTCCAAAGTGGCGGATGACGATATTGAACAGCAAGGTCTGCATACGTGGAGCTTCGGTGAATTGCCGAAAGTGTATCAACAAAAACGTGGTGGCTACGATGTAAAAGCCTATCCAGCACTTGTTGATAGCAAAGACAGCGTTGAAATCAAACTCTACGAAACGGAGTACGAGCAGATAACGGCAATGCGTGCTGGTCAGCGTCGTTTGATTTTGTTGAATGTACCGTCTCCAATTAAATATCTGCACGCTAACTTACCGAACAAATCGAAGTTGGGTTTGTATTTTAACCCTTACGGCAAAGTGCTTGATCTGATTGATGACTGTATCGCCTGTGGTGTCGATAAGCTTATTGAAGAGCAGGGTGGCTTAGTTTGGGAGCCTGAGAAGTTCGAGGCGTTGAAAGAACACGTTCGTGCTGAACTGGGTGATACCGTCGTAGAGATCGCGAAACAGGTTGAGACTATTCTGACAACGGCGTTCAGCATCAATAAGAAGCTAAAAGGCAAGATCGACTTCACAATGGCGTTTGCTCTGTCGGATATCAAAGCACAAATTGAAGGCTTGATCTTCAAAGGCTTTGCGACGGAATGTGGCTGGAAACGCTTGCCGGATATTCTTCGCTACATGCGTGCGATAGAGCGTCGTATGGAGAAGTTGCCAATCGATCCAAACAAAGATCGTTTACATATGCTGAAGATTGAATCTGTGACTCAAGACTATAAAGAGTTGCTGAACAAGATCCCGAAAGGTGTGGCCATTCCTGAAAACGTAAAGGAAGTGCGTTGGATGATTGAAGAGCTTCGCGTGAGTTACTTTGCTCAACAATTAGGCACTCCTTATCCTGTTTCTGATAAACGAGTCAAAAACGCGATTGATGCTTGCTAATCAACCAGTAAAATAGCGTCAGATTTGTAATTCTCGCGTATGAGATTACTGGTACACTAATTGCTAGTAACTCAATAAGCGTTATTTTTTAGTTCTGGGAGGCAATGGTTCGCCTCCCTTTATTTGTAGTACCAACGACTGAGTTATGCAGACGTGGGAATAATAAAGAGTAAAGGTAGATGATGAAAAAAACTCTATTAGCAGTGGCGCTACTTGGCGCATCTTCTGCGGCAATGGCAGATTCTTGGATTTACGGTGGTGCAACAGTAGGTCAGTCTGACTACAAAGGTGAGACGGATACATCATACTCTGTTCACGTTGGTACAGGCATTCTACCTATCATTGGTATTGAAGCTGGTGTGACGCAACACGGTGAATTTAACGTAAATGGTCAAGACACTAAGCTAACGTCTTACTACGCAGCACTTAAGCCAAGCATCGACTTTGGTCCACTGCATGTGTATGCAAAAGGTGGCTTCCACCAGTGGGACAAAGAAGTGAAAGGCGGCAAAGACGATGACGATTTGGATCTAATGTACGGTGTAGGTGCTGAGTACTTCATTTTTGGTCCGATGTCTGTTGGTGCTAGCTACATGAACTACACGGCGGGTAAAGACGATATCGGCACGTTCTCTGTTAACGCAACACTGCATTTCCTATAAGCGTCTAGCTTTCTAACACCCATATGAAAAACACCGACTTTATGTCGGTGTTTTTTTGTCTGGAAGTCACAAAACAAAAGTTGAACATAAATTATTCACTTTTGGATCTTAAAATGCTCATGCTTTCCAATATATAGTGGCGATTAAATGCGCATATTTGCGTAATGTTTCGCTTAGGAATCGCTCAGGAAGGGATAGTATGAAAAAAACACTCTCGTTATTAGCTCTAACGTTGTGCTCAACATCAGCAATGGCTGACTCATGGATTTACGCTGGCGGTCAAATTGGTCAATCTGATATCGATAGCGAAAACGATACAACCTACGGTATTCATGTAGGTACTGGTATTTTGCCATTCATTGGCATTGAAGCAGGTTACTTTAATCACGGCAAGGTGGATTTATCACTGAGTGGCAGCAGGGGTAGTGCTGATTTTGATTCATTCTATTTAGCAGCGAAACCAAGCATCGACTTTGGGCCGCTTCATGTCTATGCCAAAGGTGGCATCAATGCATTCAATGTTGATTATGACGGCGGACTGAGAAATCTAGATAAAGATGATGGTGTCTCCTACATGTATGGTGTCGGTGCCGAATACTTCTTGCTCGATAATGTTTCTATTGGGGCAAGCTATCAAGCGTTTGGCGTGGATATTGACAGCGATAGTGACACCGTGAGCAGTGTGACGGGGAATATTACCTTCCATTTCCTATAATAATCAGTCTCTATGAAAACTTTACTGACTTGGTTTCATCGCTATCTTTGAAACCAAGTCAGTGTTACTTATCTCAATTTACGCGCCCTTCAATGATAAAGCCACAGAGCGCAAGTATTTCCAGTGCTTTTCGAACGATCAAATTACGATAAAATCAATCGTTAGACCTCATAATTTTTGTGTTGATATTACTTTGTTCTCATCTGCCTTTAACTGAGCCAAAAATGCAATAAATGGCGATTTTTTGCAAAAATATGTGATTACTGCTAAACTTCGCCCCGCTTTAAAACTTTAGAGTTCAAATTAATGGAGGGCGGTATTGGAGTTCTTCTCACCTGAGGGGCGTTTCAAATTCACGTTAAATTTGTATTTATGGATAATGCATTTAAAAAATATAGTATCGACACAACAGACTATCAGGTTGGACAGGACAACGTTCAAAAGTGGGGATTCGACATACATAACCCCGTTTTTGGCATCAGTGCGGGTCTCGTTGTTTTCTGTCTAATTTCACTTCTTCTTGTTGAGCCAACCACTGCTCGTGATGTATTAAACGGTCTGAAAAACGGAATTATCGAACAGTTTGATGCGTTCTTTATGTGGTCGACAAACTTCTTCTTATTATTCGCTGTTGCTCTTCTTTTTTCTCCGCTGGGTAAAATCCGCTTAGGTGGCAAAGAAGCAACGCCGGATCACTCAACCGTTTCTTGGTTGTCGATGCTCTTTGCTGCTGGTATGGGTATTGGCCTTCTGTTCTGGAGTGTGGCGGAGCCGACCGCGTACTTCACTGATTGGTGGGGAATGCCACTGAACGCAGTGCCATACACAGAAGAAGCGAAATCTCTAGCGATGGGTGCCACCATGTTCCACTGGGGTGTGCATGGTTGGAGTATTTACGCACTCGTTGCACTAGCACTTGCGTTTTTTGCTTTTAACAAGGGCTTACCGCTTTCATTGCGCGCGGCGTTTTATCCAATTTTTGGTGACCGAGCATGGGGTTGGTTAGGACATGTTATCGACATTCTTGCCGTTTTATCCACGCTGTTTGGTCTTGCAACGTCGCTGGGTCTCGGTGCTCAGCAGGCGACCAGTGGTATTAACCATGTCTTTGGTCTAGAAGGCGGCATTGGTACACAAATGATTGTGATCACCTTTGTTACCTTTATCGCGGTGCTATCAGTAATTCGTGGTATTGATGGTGGTGTTAAGCTACTGAGTAACGTCAATATGGTGGTTGCGTTTGCCCTGCTTATTTTCATTACCTTTATCACGTTTGATACGGCGTGGGGTTCGCTACGCGACACAACAATGGCTTACATTGAAAATATTATTCCGTTGAGCAACCCCCACGGTCGTGAAGATGAAACTTGGATGCACGGCTGGACGGTATTCTACTGGGCTTGGTGGGTATCTTGGTCACCGTTTGTTGGTATGTTTATCGCGCGTGTGTCTAAAGGTCGTACGGTTCGAGAATTCCTGTTCGCAGTGATCGTTATTCCTACTGTCGTTACCTTGATTTGGATGTCTGTATTCGGTGGTATCGCGCTTGACCAAGTGGTGAATAAAGTGGGGGAGCTAGGTGCAAATGGTCTAACTGATATTTCACTGACTCTGTTCCATGTTTACGATGCGCTTCCGTATAGCTCAGTGATTTCAATGCTTTCTATCGTGCTGATTCTGGTGTTCTTTATTACATCATCAGACTCTGGCTCACTGGTTATCGATAGTATCACTGCGGGTGGTAAGATTGATGCACCAATTCCACAGCGTATTTTCTGGGCTTGTATTGAAGGTGCAATTGCAGCTGTTATGCTTTGGGTTGGTGGTAAAGAAGCCTTGCAAGCATTGCAGTCCGGTGTGGTTGCAACGGGATTACCGTTTACCTTTGTTCTGTTGTTGATGTGTGTAAGCTTGGTTAAAGGGTTAAGAACCGAACTGTCAGCTTACAAATAAACACTATCCACTATTGAATTTAAATGCCGAGCCTAATGCGCTCGGCATTTTTTATTTCTACTTTTCTTTTTCAATAATTCCGTTACAGTTTGGGCTTATTCCCACCTCATTTAACAGCATTATGTCACTGGCTAAACTCATTCTTATTCGTGGACTTCCAGGTTCAGGTAAAACAACCTTAGCAAAGCAATTGGCGATAGAGCTTGGTGCTAAGCATTTTGAAGCTGACATGTATTTTGAAAATGATGAAGGTGATTATCACTTTAACCCAACTGAGTTACCCCAAGCGCATGAATGGTGTTTTCAGCAAACTCGAAAGTGGTTGAACAAAGGGAAAGTCGTGATTGTGAGTAATACGTTTGTTCGGCACTGGGAGATGAAGCGTTACTTGGACTACTGCGTGAAGAAGCGCATTGAGGTGGAAGTTAAAGTGTGTCGCGGCGCGTATCAAAGCATTCATGATGTGCCACCAGCGACCATCGAAAAGATGCGACGCCAGTGGCAAGAGTGATCGTTACCAGAATCGAGAAACTACTGGCCTCGTCCATCAATCATTACAACGAATGTTTTACTCATGATTGAAAGGTCCATTGAAATCCAAGAGTAGAACGAACCTAAGCTTAGTGCGTAACTGTGGTCAAAACCAACTTTACGTCTTACATCTTCAATGCATGCATCATAGCCTTGGTTAACTTGCGCTAGGCCTGTAATTCCTGGTAATACGCCATATGTGCGTTCTACAAAATAAGGGATTTCATCTTCCAACTTTTGGTAGAAAGCAGGGCGCTCTGGACGTGGCCCGATCATGGACATTTCACCTCTCAACACATTAAACAGCTGTGGTAACTCATCTAAACGCGTCTTACGTAAAAAACGTCCTACTGGTGTGATTCGAGGATCATTTTCGGTTGCCCAAACTGCACCGGAGCGTTGCTCCGCATCAATATACATGGTGCGAAACTTCATGATTTGAAAAAGATCCATTTTTTCTGGTGTACAGCGCCCAACACGCAGTTGACGATAGATCACTGGGCCTTTTGATGTGATTTTTATAGCTAGCGCGATAAATGGGAATAGTGGTGCAGTGACGAGCAAAATAAACATTGCAACCAGTACATCAAACGTTCTTTTCGCGTGGCATACATTTGAATCGTAGCGTGAGTTTTTCATGATGCTTTCCTTATTGGTTGACGCGTTTCCAACGTCCATTTTCCATTCCTAGCAAATACTTCATACCGCCGATGAAATTGGCGAGATGACCAATGACGATGTAGCTAATCAGTTTAAAAGGTTTGACTGTGTTAAGTGCAGGCACCAAGTAAGTGACAAGTGCGATACCATAAACACAGGCTTGAGCGAGCAGCATTACTTGAAAAAGCGGGTTGTGTGCCAGTAGTAGTGAACAAACCAAGCAAACAATCATCAAATAGGGTGTTGCTAAGCGCAGAACCTTTCCCGATAGAAATGCAAAGGCAGTGCCACGATAGCGAGGTAGCAGTAATTTCTTTAATTGCATGAGCTGCTGCATGTTACCTGCTGAAATTCTTAGGCGTCGCTTGAAGTCTGCGTCGTCTGAGCTTTGTTCGAGTTCAAGAGCTAGCATGTTAGGTTCGTAGATAGCGTTATAGCCTCGCAAAACGATTCTCATAGGGAGAATAAAATCGTCATTGATGGTGCTGACTTCAAGTGGTTCAAATAGGTGGGTTCTGAATGTATAAAACGCACCGTGAGAACCAATCGTTGAACCCAGCAAGGATTCTTGGTGCTTCACTCGAGACTGGTATTGCCAGTACGCTGCTTCACCTTGGTTATCGGTACTCATTATTTGATATGTCGCGTTAACCACTCCAACCTTCTCATTTTGATAATGCTGACTAGCTAGCAACAGAGAATCGCAAGAAATCAATGCCGATGTATCACTCAGTGCGGTAATGTCCGAGCTAACATGACGCATTTCTTCGTTGAGTAGGGCAACTTTACCGCGATTGACTTGGTGGTCATTAATGATGAACAGTGTATCGGAGCAGATTGCTTCTTGAATCGTCGCTTGAGCAATCTCGGCTGTGTTATCTGTGCAGCCATCACATGCGATCACCACTTTCAATTTATCTCTTGGGTAATCTAAGCTCGCAAGGTTGCGGATCTTTTCTGCTATCCATTGTTCTTCATTGTAGGCGGGCACGATGACAGTAACAGATGGTAACTGACTGTCTGTTTGAGAGGCTTTGTAAGCTCGCTCTACAAATGGTGCTGTGGTTTTTTGCTGTTTTAAAGGAAGCCATTTAAGTAGCAATGGATAACCAACATGATGATAGACAATCAAAAATGCGGATAAACCAAAACCTGTAATCCAAAGTAAATCATTCATAGCTAGCCTCCTTGGCCAAACGTGAGTAGCGACCCACCATGTCTCTGATATCAAAATGTTTGAGAATAAAAGTTCGAGGAGAACCATGGGTTGATTTCAATTGCAGCGACAAAGCTTCCGCCAAAGAGAACACACGGTTGGCTTCAACCAATGTGCTGTTAATCGGGCAGAGCGTCTCTTTCACGCCACCAACATCGGTTGCGACACAAGGAACGTCACATGCTTGAGCTTCTAGTGTTGAGAGGGGGAAACCCTCTTGAAGCGACGGTAAACAAAATAAATCGAGGCTTTGGTAAAAGCTGGGCATATCGTCGACCAAGCCTAAAAAGGTAACGCGATCCTCAAGTTTTAACGTTCTAACTTGTGCTTCCAATTGAGCTCTCTGAGAACCATCTCCAGCAATGGCTAGGTGTGTGTTTGGCGTAAGATGAGAGAAGGCTTCGATAAGCACTTTATGGCCTTTAACTGCTTCTAAACGTCCAGCTACTCCAATTACGGTTTTGTTGGCTGGAAGCCCAAACAAGTTTCTCTTGGTTGCTTGATTACCGCTTTGAAATTTCTGGCAATCGATTCCATTATGTATGGTGCAAACTTTGCGGTAATTCAGTTTTTTCTGGATTTGTTCGGCGACAAAGTTCGCATCGGCAACCACATGTGGACGAATCATTTTTAGCAGTAGGGACTGCAGTCGAGCTGACTTTCTGCTATTCAGATGCCAGGCGTCGTGCTCAGTATGGATAATTACTGGCACCTGCGCTAAGCGTGCCGCAATCCCACCATATAAGAGTGGTCCGATATGGTGAGTGTGGACCACATCAGGCTTAAGTCCTTTGAGCATGGAAGTCAGCGTACTGATGGTTGTCCCGCTGAATCCAGGTTTCTTATTGAGAAAGTGCAGTTGGCCTTGGTAGGCCGAGAGTTTTGACCAGCATTGCAGTGCTTGCGCTTTGCTTCCCTCTAAACTTACGACAAACACGGAATGATTCGGTTGCGCAAAACGAAGCATCTCTAATACGAGCGTTTCCAAACCGCCAGGAGCTAAGTGCTGCACGACGTGTAATATCACTTTTTTATTGCGTTGAGTGCTATTTTGCTTTTGTCTGAATTCCATTCTCAAACCCTCGTTGAGTTCTTTGTTTATTCAGGAATTGCAGACTGCGTGCCAATAAATTAAGTGTTTAAAAACATTAAGTTAATGGCGACACATATGAAGTTCGATGTTTATTCTCAATTTGAGATTCATATTAGTGGAAACCTTATGCGGAGTTAGAATAAGCACAAAAAGAAAAGCACTCGCTGAACGAGTGCTTGTCATGGAGTGTTAACGGCTGTTAGCTTCCGTATACCACTTTAGGTAGAGTGGTGATCACAGGAACGCCAAGATGCTTTTCTAATGCTCTTTTAGAGCGGATAGAGTTATCTGCTAACTCAAGTATCGTCGCTAATCCAATGCCCAAACCCGCGCCACCGATAAACCCTAAAATGACAAACACAAAACTAGGTAAGTTAGACGGAATGGTTGGTGTGAAAGGTTCATCAATGATTTTCACGCGTTTATTCTCTTCAAATACGCCAAGTGAACCAGTTAATTGAGCCATTTCATAACGCTCTACAAGGTCATCATACATTTCTCTTTTTACCGCTACATCACGAGCTAGGCGGTTGATTTCTGTTGCTGTGCTACCAAATCGATGCGCATTACTTTCTAACTCTTGAATCATTTTTCGTAAGCTATTTGTTTCTTCTGTGAGGGCTTCAAAGCGTCCGCGCATAATTTGCAGTTGGTGAAGCTGAGAGACCAGAAGAGGCTGAGCTTCTCCAAGACTGTTTACGGTGGTATTGCTAGCGATATCCCAAAGTTGGGCGCTGTTTAATTCCGGTTGTTTAGAGTTCAATAGTACTGAGCGCTCTTGCTCCAAGCGGTTTAACTCTCGTAGCTTGCCTTGAACCATGCTATGCGCCTCAGTGTACTTGGCGCGAAGCAAAGTGAGCTCACTACGAATGTCGATGATTTGTTCTTCAAGCTTACCGATAACCGGGTTGGTTTTAGAAAGCTGTTGGTCCAAACTACCTAGGCTTCGGGTAACACCAGCAAGCTCCGCTTCTTTTTCTGCCAAGGTTTGTTTAAGGCTTGCCAGACGAGTCAGGCTTTGTGCTTGCATTTCAGGCGTCGCGTGAGAGTAAGTATTCTTGTATTCCGCGAACGCTTGCTCTGCTTTATCCAGCTCTTCTCTGCGTTTATTAATATGGATGGTTAAAAAGTGACTTGAATCTTTAATTGAAGATCGTTCAGGAGCTAAAAGCTGTTCGACAAAATGTTCGCTGACGGAGAGTAACATCGACTCCATGCCATTCGGTTTGCCACTTCGTAGTTGGATTTGAATGAAGTCCTTACCAAGCTGCTGAACAGACAAACGCGACGCGAGATCTTTAATGATGAACTCTTGCTCTTTAGCACTCATGTCGTCACTAATCAGCGCTTGTTCTTTGGCAACTGAGTACAAAACATGTCGGCTTTTTAGCAAGGTACTGAGTGCGCTCAATCGGTCTTTCAGCATGGTTGAGACGGCAAGATCTTGAAGGAATGGGTTCATTTTCGCTGTCTCTTGGATAAGCATACTTGTATGAGCGACATAAGTCGTCGGAACCAGTTTACTTACGATGAAACCCAGCACAGGCAATACAAGCATAGGAATAACGATCATGTAGCGACGTCTCCAAGCCCCATGTAACAGTACACTGAGGTTTTCTCTTAAATCGTTCATAGCGCCCTCACTAATTTATCAACTTGGTTGGCTCTTGCTTCCCAGCTTTGCTGTTGAACAAATGACTTTGAATCTGTCGGTGGCGGTAGGAGGTGATCGAGACTGGCACGCACGTCTTCGACATCTTGAACCACATGAAGCATATGTTTGTAGGGCATTAATGCAGGAAACGGTGTGCTGATAACAGGGGTTCCTGTTGCCAAGTACTCAAGAAGTTTAAGCGGATTACATGCCTTGATTTGAGCGTTATCAACAAAGGGCAGCCAACTGGCATCCCAGTGTTGGGAGTAACGTGGCAGAGTGTGATGCGATCTCGGGCCAAGGTAGTATATGTTGCTTCTTTGTGGAAGCGGATTATCACTGAACTCGTTAGGGCCGATGAACACGAGATCCCAGTCAGGCGCTTGGTCTGCGACTTGGGCAATTAAGTCGTAGTCTAACCATTCAGACAAACTGCCATAAAAGCCCAGCACTTTGCGACCATTATTAGGAAAATCTTCAGCCTTAGGTGCTGGCTCAGAAAACAGACTAAAGTCGACACCGTGAGGCAAAGTGACGGTTTTACCAGATGGAAATTGAGTGGCGAGTTTGTCACTTGCTGTAAAAATCACATCAGCCGCGTTAACCAGTGTACGTTCATGCTTGGCAACCGTGTCGTGGTCAACACCAGCTAAAGCGCTAAAGTCATCGCCACAATAGTAAACTAGCCCACGTGAATTCATTTTCGCACAAACATCTGCGGCCGTCGGGAGAGATGTCCAAAATATAGGCTTATCAAAACCAAGAGCGTGTAATTGTTTATTGAGCTGGTATTTCATCATCTTAGCCGCTACTTTTCTTGCCAGCGCAGAACTTGGAGCAGGAATAGTGAGTAGGTTATTGGTGTGAATATTTGGGTTTATTTCAGACTCTAACGTTGGCTTATGCGATCCAGCGTTATTAAACACACGAGTGAGCTTGTTTAACGCACGTTGTATGTCTTTAGCGGTCAGCCTAGGTTGACGCAGACCGATTGAGTTAACCCAAAGGATGCGGTGGCTCGTTGCTAGTCGTTTGACAATGTGTTGAGTGGAGGAGGGTAACCCACCAAAATCTTCTCCAAATACTACGATGTCTGTCATGTGGCTCTCCTTGAGTCTTCGTTATTTGATTACTAATCAAGAGAGTAATCACAATACGTGCCAAGGATTTATTTGTTATAAAACAGGTAATTGGACTTTCTATTGGTATTTGAAATTAGGATTTCTCATTTTGACAATCACTTTGAACGATTCGGCTAACGACAACCGTTAATGCTGCCAGAATGTAAATTGGCCAAGTGAAACCTTGAGTGAGGAAAGTGCCTGATACGATGGTCCCGATCAGCCCACTTAAGACTGCGTTTGCTCCAACAGAGAGGGTGTAATCCGATGTTGGCGTCAGTAGTGAAATAGAATGCAAAGAGGTTCGAATCAATGACACAATCAATGTAATGAACACAGCTAGTCCAACAAACCCTGTTTCTGCTAATACGCCAAACCAAGTACTGTGTACGGCGTGATTGATGCCATCCCAGTGAGGGCTATAGAAATAGTAATTGAAGTAGAAATTATCAAGCCCAACCCCAGTTAACGGATGGTGGAGAGCCATTTTAAATGCGGCTTCCCACGCGTAAAGTCGTCCCATCGCAGAGGCATCTATACCATCCTCGGCTGCGCCACCCGATTCTCGCCCTGAGATACCAGCAAATGCGTAGAGTACGATGGCTGCGACGGCGCCTAGTACTAAGACTAACGTTTTGCTTTTGATATGCTTAAAGGCAAAGTACGCAAATACCGATAGAGAGCCTAACAAGCCCCCGCGGCTTTGTGTCTCAATAATCGCAAAAAACAATACCAAACAGGTAACAAGTGCGAAGAGTCGGAGATGCTTAGGTGAACGTTTCTCCATCAACTGACTAACGGTAAAGGCGAGGGGAAACATTAATACCAGCGCCAAGTCGTTCGGATCGCCGAGTACTGAACCTATTGAGCGTCCAATCGATACACGCGTCCCTTCCACTAAATCAATGCCATTCGCTGCGTTTTGTAATGCGACTAAACCAATCAACAATCCGGCGAAAATTATCGCTTTCGACATTTGTGCCAACTGAGCAGGCTTGGTAATAAGCCAGGTGATCGCCAATGTCATAATGATGATTTTCCAGTAGGTATTTTTGAAAACCGTAATGGCAATGTCACGACTGGAGGCGAAGACGATGCCGATGATCACCAGCCCCCAAAATATGCACAGCCATTTTAATGAAGGGTGCCAAAAAGCAGTAAGCTGGCGACTTATTAAAAGGTGGAAAGCAAGTGCGGCCAGTGCCCCCAATGATAGTAGCAATGGGATCTTAAAGTTATAGATAACGGGAAACGCTTCGTGAATACGGAAGAATGAAAAAATAACGAACAGCGTGACGAGCCAAAACGTTTGGTTGAGAACGAACAGTAAAGCCAGCGGGGCGAAACATAGTGCGACGATCAAAATAGGGTGAGGCATAACAATCCAAAGCAAGCCGATACAGACGGTAATCGTCAGCGCTGCGATGGACTGCTTTCTTCTCACCTTGCTTTCAGTCATAACGAGTATCTCTTCACCTGTCCACGCCATTTCACCATGTATCGAGTGAGCGCATTTAGCGTCTCTTTACTCATATAGCGAGTGGCTATCCCTGCCAGCAAAGTGCATGTCAAAATGCAAATTGCGATGGCGATGCCTATTGATTGTGAGGAGTGAAGCAGGAACAGTGCCACACCGGAGATAATCTGCAATAAAACCATCAGACTTAGGTGAAAAGGCAACGGCATGCATTGTTGGCCTACCACATAAGTAAGGCCAAGCTTACACAGTTGAGCGTAATAAAGCGCAATGAAAACTCCATAGATACCCAGGGACGATAGGCCAAACAGCAAAGCAATTGCAACGCATGCTGAGACGACATTAATACCCAGTAACCAGCGAGTACGACGCTTGTACAAAATGGAAATATTAATGAGCTCGCTCCACTCTTTTAGCATAGCGATAGGCAGTAAGAACAAGCTGAACAGTACCGCCTCATGATAGGTTACTGGTAACAGGTAAGTGATCATCACCATTGCTAATGTACCGACTGCAACACTTAACCCTGTAATGTAAATCATGCCTAGATGAGTGATGCGCACAGCTTCTGTACTCCTACGCACTTCTAGGTAATTAAATCGACGTGGCATCCACCACATGCCAAATGGCTGAACTAAAATACACATGCCAACCGCAAATTTTACGGCTATTGCGTAAATCCCTAATGTCGCAAGTGAGGCGTTCGCGCCGATGAACCAGCGTTCAGCGCCATTGAGACAAAACGCAACCAATCCAGCCATCATCATTGGCAGACAGTAATTTAGGTATTGTTTCGCCACTGTCAGATTTGGCAGAGTCATGCTGTAGCGGTTAATGATTTGCAGCCAGACAAACTGAGTAATAGCAGCCAACAAGCCACCCCATAAAACAGAAATAACATGTGGGTGAACAGACAGTGCCGTGATGATGAAAATGACCTGAAAAACAGTGGTAGTCACCATGACGTTAAGTAGGGTTCTTGCTTTGTCGTCCTGTGTTCTCAACCAAGCTGTGCCGATTGCGATACTGCCTTCTAGAACGATAGCAAACATAACAATAGCAAACTCGACGCGCGTAAAAGGTGCAGGAATAGGCGCGAGCATAATGATAGCGAGTAGGCATAAAGCCACGATACCAGCGATGAACAAAGCAAGTGAGTACAGCTGGTTTAGAAGGCTTGTGCGCGTATTTTGATCCTTTTCAACCCCGACGAATCGATACAGCGCTTCATGCAAAGCGAAACTGACGAATAAGGTTGTGACAACGCCAAAGGTGGTAAGCAGTTCAAGCTTGCCCATTTGTTCTGGTGAGAGAAAGTGGGGCAATACAGGCAGCATGATTAAGCTGATGCTTTTGTTTATCACTAACGCGATAGCGAACAGCGACATATTGGTCATTGCTTTAGACATGGTCATATCCTTTGATGTATCGCGGTGTTTTGAGTTTACAATCGCCATTCGGTGCGGATTCTGCTGCAAGGTGCTGAGCGATTGGCAGATAACAACGTTCGGCCGTATAAAGTTGAGAAACGTTGAGTGCTTCGATACCCATTGTCACTTTCATCCATGGAGACTCATTCAAAAGGCGAATTGCGTTATGTAACGACGCCACATTGTTTGGTGTGTACTTGATGCAATTGCGGCCGTGCGTTAATACGCGATCCCAGTAGCTATCATCATGTGGGATGACGATGCACATGCCTGCTGCGAGAGCTTCTAAAATGGATAACCCAAAAGGTTCGTTAACACTGGTGGAAACAAACACACCACACTGAGAGCGTAGGTCATCGAGGTTATCTGGGCACTCATGCCATTCAACACCTTTTGTGGTGAAGTCTGGTGTTGAATATTCCACACCTGCCACATTTGGTTTGATGTAACACACGGTAGATTTGATCTCTTTTGTCTTATCAAGTGTTAAAGCATCAAGAAAAAGATCGATGTTCTTCCATTTTAGTAAGCTCGCTGCCCAGAAGACGCGGTTTGAAATCGGATTTGCTTGTTTTGGCCAGCGGTCTCTCGATAGTCCGTTAACAAACGTAGACGCATTCAAACCACACCAATAGCGTTCAGTGGCTGGCTTCTCTGTTTTGAGGTAGACCTGTAAGGCCTCTAGCATCGATTCTCGGGTGTTTGCCAAGTAATAAATTGCGGATGCTTTTACCAAGCAGTAGCCGGAAGATCTTGAACGACCAATTGGACCATGAACCATTTGTACAACAGGCTTTTTGCTGATTAATCTCAGTAAGTACAAAGGCATATCATTACTTGGGCAAGATAGACCTAAAAAGCTATCTATCTTTGGTAGTTTCATGCACGCAAAAATCAGTTGGATAAAGTAATACGCGTTCATTAACCAGTAAGTGAGGCCATGAGTGGAGCTCAATGGTGATGGTTTGATTTTGATAATCTGCACACGAGGCGTATCACTAAGCAGTGACTCCCAATGCTCTGGATTCGTGGTCAGCAGATAACCAATTACGTTCAGTTTATCGCACTGTTTGAGGAGCTCTGCATTCGCAATCTTAGAACCACCTTGCATTGGGATGGCGTCGAACATTAATACACGTTTCATGACTGGGCTCCTCAATTGATGCTCAACCAGCGTGAAAGAGGCTTCATGCAGTGAGTCATTGGCATTGGTGTAATACTGTTGTTCTCAAGCTCACCTTCATAAATACGTTCAATGGCGCTTATGGATGCTGCAGTCGTGAGGTTTTGGCTAGCATGAAGATAGGCGTTTTCAGCTAGCTTGTTTCTTAGAGCTACATCTTGCATGACTTGTTGGATAGCGTTTAATAAGCCTGCCATTCCGCGATTCTGGTACAGTAGCGCAGAGTGATTATGCTCGAACAACTCAGGAATACCTCCCGTTTTAGGAGCCACGATAGGTAATTGGGCTAAAGCCGCTTCCCCTAATACGAGACCAAAGGCTTCCTCGTAGGCGCCGCTAATAAAAGCGTCTGCATTCCCAGACATCCATGCACCAGCATTGCTTTTTTCCCCGACAAAGTGGACTCTGTCTTGGATACCGAGATCCGAAGCAAGTTGTTGCAATGTTTCTCTTTCCTCGCCATCGCCAACGATAACAAGATGAGGATTATCGTGATGGTAATTGTGCATGCGCATAGCGCGAATAAGGCGGTCGAATCCTTTTCTTTTAATCAATGAACCTACCGAGAGAAAGGTAAACGCTTGTGGAGGTATTCCGAGGTGAGCCTTGATATCAATGGGCGTATCAGAGTCCAGAAGCGATACACCGTTGTGCACAACATAAAGTTGGTCTTCTGGGTAACCGTCCTGAATAATTTCACGACCGACATCTTTACTAACGCAAATCAATTTTGGGGAGAGGTGTAGCCCAAGAGAGAAGCGATCTCGCAATGTATAGTGACAATGAAGTTGGGTGACAAGTGGGATGTGATTCATACGTGCAGCCAAACACATCCATTGACAAGGACCACCGCTATTAACGTGTACCAAGTCGATATTGTGTTTTTCGATCAGTGCTGAGCCCTGTTTGATAAGGCTGTTCCATCCGCTAATATCCCAGCGAGGTGCACTCCAGCCACCAACGAGATTGAAAACAGAATGTTCCGCTTCAATTCCGAGCGATTGACACTTATCGATTAGTGGCTGGCAGTTTGACCACACGAATGGCTCAAACTTATCACGGTCAATCCCTGAGATGAGATCCAGAAGTACCACTTCACTGCCGCGAATCCAGTTATCACCATAATGAACATATAGAATGCGTTTTGGAGTAGTCATAAGTCACCTCTGTCTCATCATTAACTTGTGTTAACTGCTGAGTTGCAACAGAGATGCCAAAATATGCCATTAGTTTATGTATTTGAATGTTATTAGATATTTGTGCTTGGACTTAAGGGGAGAAGCAATATTCTCATATTGAGAACCAATATGGCTTATTGCTCCGTTTCAATTTGATATTTTCGTAGCAATACAGGAATAACGCTTTGCGCCGAGAAATCATCAATAATGGTCTGCCGAGCGTTTTGACGAATGTGAGATTGCTGCGCTTCATCAAGAGACATCCAATGTTTAAGGCATTGAGCGAGAGATGGGATGTCATTGACAATAAAGCCATTTTCGCCAGTCTGGATAATATCGGGCAAGCGACCCACGCGTAGGCTCATCACGACTATTCCTCTAGCCATTGCTTCAAGCGCCGCCATAGGCAGGCCTTCATAGCGAGAAGAAATAACAAGCACGCTAATGTTTTTCCAAACGGTCTCCATTTCAGTTTGATGACCGAAAAATGTCACATTTGAAGGGGCAATGTGGGCGAGTGATTCTCTTTCGGGTCCATCACCGTAAACACTAAAATGCAATGTTGGGCAGAGCTTAGCCACTTCGATAAATTGGTCGGCACCTTTTTCTTGGCTCAATCGGCCGACGAAAGCGATTTCTTGATAGTTGAGATTACGATCGGGAATTGAAACAAAGTTATTCAGCAGTTCCGAAGGGAAAATGACTTTACGCTGAATGCTTGGGCTGACGGAAAAGCAGTGGTTAGAGAGGTAGCCTGAACTTCTATCAAGCCAATCATAGAGCCACAGTTTTCCCGAGGATGATTCTCCTGCATGATAAGTTGAAATCAAGCGAGGAAATGTGCGCGTGAGTAGCTTGGCACAGCGCGCCAAGATTGACGCTTTGTAACCGTGGGAGTGAATGACCGATGGTTGGTGATTGGCGACCGCGCTTGTTAGGTGTTTGATCTTTAATGCCTTATGTGGCTCACCAGACAAATAGTTCAAGTAACTCACAGGGATAGTGGATTCTTCTGCTTTTTCTACAATCTGTGCTGGTGGCGAGTACTCAGTCGTTAAGACAACACGTGCTTTGTGCCCAAATGTCATTAATCCACGAGCAAGCTCTATGACGTGACTTTCGATACCGCCAAACAGGCGGCTATCAAGAAAAATCCAAATTTCACCAACGTCAGGTTTCTCAAGATTGTTCGAGATTAATTTCATCCGCTTCCCACGCTTGTTTTTTTCGGTAAACCGTAGATGGGCTTAGCTCCAGCATTACGGCGGCATTGAGAACGTTGCCATCACAGTATGCGATTGCGTTTTGAATCGCCTCACGTTCCACTTGCCACATAGGGCGAATGGTTCCATCAGAGTTAAAGTACGGCGAGGCAGCCGCTGAGGATTGTATGTTAGGTTCCGGTGTCGGTATTGACGGTTCTCTAGCGGGGGCCGATTGTTCCTCAACATACACAGGTTGGGATGTTATTGTTGTAGGGTTTGCTGGCTCTTGAGTTACATGTGCGGGAGTGGATGTTCTCACCGTTTTAGACTTTCTAGTCAGTTGAGCGGGTAGGTGATTCACCGTGACTTTTTCGTCATTATTAAGCACTACAATGTTACGTATGATGTTTTGCAATTGCCTTACATTACCCGGCCATTCGTAGTGCTTGATGATATGTTGAGCTTCGCTGTCGATTGTTGAGAATTTCTTTTTGTCCTGTTTGGCATAAGTGGTCAAAAAGTGCTTGGCTAGCGTGACGATGTCACTTCCTCGCTCGCGCAGAGGGGGCATATCGATAGGTATTACGTGTACGCGGTAATACAAATCTTCACGAAAACGACCTTCTTCCACTTCTGTTAATGGATCTCGGTTGGTGGCACAAATGATTCGAACATCCACTTTCATCTCTCGAGTGCCACCAAGCGGTGTGTAGGTTCCTGTTTGAAGAAAACGGAGCAACTTCTTTTGCATCTCAAGTTCCATTTCACACAGTTCATCGAGAAAAAGCGTCCCACCGTGAGCCAGCGTCGCAGCACCTTTTCGGTCTGTTGTGGCCCCGGTAAATGCGCCTTTGACGTGGCCAAAAATCTCACTTTCCATTAAATCTCGTGGGATAGCCCCGCAGTTAATTGCAATAAAAGGCTTGTCTTTACGGTCGCTCTGACGGTGCACGGCTTCAGCACAGACTTCTTTACCTGTGCCGCTTTCACCCACAATAAAGACACTGGCAGATGTTGGAGCAACGGCATCAATAGTTTTATATACCGCCTGCATTGGGAGACTTGAACCGATAAATCCGTGATAGTTATGGCGATCAAACTTGGACTGAATGTTTTCTACTAAATCTTCCAATTTGGCGCGTTTGAGGTGTAATGCAACAGAAGTTTTTAGGCGATCGGCGTTAATAGGTTTTTCTAAGAAATCTTCCGCACCTTTTTGAATTAGGTTAACGGCTAAGTCTACGCTGCCGTGCGCTGTAGCAATAATAACGGAGGTAGGAATGTCATTCTGGTTGATCCAATCCAACACGTCTTCACCAGACATATCGGGCAGTTTCAAATCGAGAATGATGAGCTGAGGTTTGCTTCTTTCAATAAATTGAATTGCTTCGCGACCTGTTTCGACATGAAAAATGTCATAAGGTTCGTCTTTGACATACTGCTTATAAAGTATGGCTAGTGAAGTAGAGTCTTCTACCAGTAACACCCTTGGTCTCATAGTCCTATCCCAACGTAGTTCGTTTCATTTTTATGATTTTTGTCAGCACTATTATTTGTATTTAGCGTGATGAGCGAGTTATATGGCTTAGTGCTCTCTAGTGCTGAATATTCTCAATTTGAGAAAAGCGTTATCTAAGTATTAGCACAAGGTGGGAAATTTGCGAAAAATCCATACTTTTTAATTGATTAAGTTAAATTGTAAATGTCTTAGATGATATCGGCATCGCACTTTAATAAGTGCGATGATTCATAAGATAATTTATTATTGAAACGGTTACTCGAACCCTTGATCTTTTCGCTTTTCTAGCGCGTCAAACGATTCAATTGCCAGCTGGGAAAGAGACTCACAGAGAGCCAATGCTTCTAGTGTTTTCCCTTCCACACAATATTTCTCAATCATTCTTGCTTGTCTGGAAAGCGTTCGGTTACCTAAAGCAAGGGCAGAGCTGCCGAGTGTATGAACTTCGAACTCTAATGTTTGGAGGTCTTTCGCGCTTAATGCTTGCTCTATTTTCTCCATGCGCTCTCGTGACTCTTCAATATAGTGTTCAATCAGAGTAGGGATGATTTCGGCGCACGTATCTTTGATCATTTGCTGGAGAATGTGTTCATCCACCAATTCCTGTTCGATAGTCGGTGTGTTATTTGCAGTCATATTGGCGCTCCCTATAACATAAACAGTTCACTTTTCTTAATTTGTTGAGATATCTTTTCTTTCCACTTTTTGGGTAAAAAGCGTAGCTTGGAAACTTGGCGGATCAACTCATCTTTCAGGCTAGGTGTATGCTTCATATTCAGCACGGACCCAATCAAATTCGCATCGCTAGCATCAAGTAGTTTTTTGGCTTGTTCGAGTTGGGTTGCCGTCGTAGAGCCATAATGTGCGACTAATAAGGTGGCATCACATACGCCCGCAATCACTTGAGGGGCAATATTGCTTCGGTTGACACTCAGAAGTGGAGATGTGTCTATCACGACGCGCTCGTACTGCGTTAACCACTCTGCAATATTGCGCTTCAGCATCGTCGGGTCTCGGTACGCCAATTGAGTGCTGGCGAGAGATGGAGCAGGGAGACCGACTAAGGTTTGATGCGTATTTTCTCTTGTGATCAGGTGGCCAACTTTTTCTGTATCATCAAACTCGTGAATGGTGCGATACGCGGGCTTGAACAGGTTAAGATCCACATACAAAGTATTGTGTCCAGCTAAAACCAGACGCTCTGCTAGAGATGAAGCCACGGAAGTGACGCCGTCTTCAGACTTACAACCCACAACACAAATCGTTTTGTGGCCTTTCTGTTCACTCTGAAGATAAATTTGCTCAATCTCAGCGTGAGTGGCAGGAATAGTCATTACAACGCTCCTATTAACACGATGGTTGTGGTGATTTGTAAAATATCTCTTAATCCGGCTCTTGCTTTTTCAGCAAAGCTTTCGTCTTTATGTGGAATGTAAATAGTGTCGCCTGCACGGATGACTGGTAAATCATAAATGTTGGCGGTTTTGCTAAAGTTCACCAAATCAAATGTTCGAGCTTGGCCCTGACAGCAAGACATGTTGACCACACTGATTTTTTCAAGATACGCATTGTTTGTCGGGCCTCCTGCTTCGGCCAGCAAGTCAAGTACCGTCATGTTGTCATTAAATACATAGCGCCCAGGGTCTCTTACTTCACCTAATACACGCACGGTGGATTCTTTGGAGCGATCCAACCAGTTTTTGTTTTTTTCCGGAATGTAAATGGTATCGCCGGGACGAACGTGGGGCAGAATAGACTCATCGCCCGTTTCAAAGTACATCGACAAATTCAATTTACTCACTTTGGCATAGCCTAGGCCACGGTGCGTCACACGAATATTGTGAATATCGGCATCCATTGTTGGTCCATCGGCGGCAGATAAAATATCCAGAAAGTGCATCTCTTCGGTAAAGCGATAGCGGCCTGGGGCATTGATTTGACCGAAAACATATATCGAGGCATCAGAGCTCTGGCTTACCCATTGCGATTTGTTGTCTGATGGATCGTCAGGTAATGCATGGACTCTTACTACCGTGCCAGCAGAAACTCGGGGCAGATTCGATGTTGGTGAGCCATCTAAAATGTATTGATCTAAATCGAACTGTGTCATTTGACCATTATTGGCGACTTCAATTTTGGTGGTGTCAGCTCTACGTGTTGGGCCGCCAACATGCGCAAGCAGATCAATTAAATCCATTTCGTCTGACCATTCAATACGTCCCGGGCGCACGACTTCTCCCATCACAGCGACCGCTCGACTTGGCGCCACTTTTAGCCATGACTTCTCGTTGAAATCGGTTTTCTCAGGGACGAAAATCGCGTCGCCAGGTCCGACATTCGGTGGTCTAACCGAAGACAGCCCCTCGGTATGCGCGGTTAGGTCGAATTTGATGACCTTACCATCGGCTTTTATGACACGAATTTGGCGAGATTCTGCATAGCGAGTAGGCCCGCCTGCATTGGCGAGAATATCCATGAAGCTAGCGTCTTGCTTTCCTTCATACGCGCCAGGGTGGGCAACTTCACCCATGACATAAACCACATTTGCACCCGCTTTGATTTCTTCTTCCTGTTTTGGAACAAAGATGGTGGCACCCGGTAGGATTTCTGGTAGTAAGCTTTGATCACCCGTATCTAGATACTTTTTCAGATTAAACATGGTTGGGTTGTTATTTGTGATCACGCGAATTTGCTCAACACTGGCATATCGTGTTACGCCGCCAGCTCTCATCACGACATCAACGAGCGTGGTGTTCGGTTTGTAAGAGAATGAGCCGGGTGCATTCACTTCACCAAAGACTTTTATGGCACGAGCGGAGTCTGCGCTATCGCCTGAATTCGCGAGTTTTGCTGCATCAAATTCCTGCTCAATATTCCCAACGAGTGGAGATGCTGGAACAAACAGTACGTCCAGCGATTCCAATTTCGGGAGCTGGCTATTGTCACCAGTATCAAGGAAACGTTTGTAGTCAAACTCGATATTTTTGTCGCCGCGTTTAACGATCATTTTATCGAGCTGAGCACCAGCGCGAAGGCCGCCAGCTTCGTATACAAACATTTGAATGTTGGAACCTGAAGGTAAGGTATATTCCCCGGGTTTGACCACGTAGCCTTGGACTGACACTAATAACTGTTGTTGTTTGATAAAGACTCGAGCGTTGTTTACGTCACGATACACGGTTTTTAGCGTTTCGATAATCACGTCTTGGAGTTGTTGCTCATTATATCCAGCAACAAATACAGGGCCGACTTCTGGTAAGTTAATACGCCCACGGCGATCGACTTGAAACCCTTTATTTAAAGAAGCTTCTCCAGGTAGGTTAATCTGAATTAAATCGCCGACCTTAACAGTATTGTTTTCATCAGCAGACGAAGTAGGTACCCAAGCGACCAAGCACAAAAGAACGAAGGTGATAAATGGTTTCATCGTGTTCATAGCGTACCTCCTGCAGATAGATTGCGATTTACTGAGGTATCGCTATCTGAATTAGGGCTAATAACCTCGATGCTTACGCGGCGGTTGGTTAAACGCACGGCAGGTGTTTCACCTTCATAAAGCGGTAGGCTATCTCCCACAGATTTGGTGGTTACGCGTTCTGAAGTGATGCCAAATACAGTCAGGTAACGCTTCACTTGTTCTGCACGCACTTGAGCGAGTTTCTGGTTGTAATCTGGTGCTCCAGTGACATCTGCATGCCCAGTCACCACAAGAGTTAGGTTAGGGTGGTCACGTAAAATGTAGGCAGCTTCTGCCAAATGTCCCATGTACTTTGGATTAATTTCTGCTGAATCGACAGCAAATTGATTATCAATATTGAGGAGTGCATAAATTTCAGCGACGACGTTCAAATCGCTACGCAATGCTTCAATATCATCGGGTGGCGTACAAGTGGTTTGGCTTAATACATAGTCGAGTTGCTGTTCAAGTTGGTTTAAACGTCGACGCTGAATCACCAGATCGTTAGCTGCATCGAGTAGAAGTCCGCCTTCGAGCTCACGTGCGATTCTGCTTTGCTTCTCAAGCGCTTGCACGACTGCTGCAGGAAAGCACCAGCGTGCGCCTTCTTGAATCAACGCGTCTAGGTGTAGCTTGGTGAGTTGCCAATCAAACCTCAACCCATGCTCTGGACCTAACGGTTCATCGGGCATGACTGGGGAAAACTGATAATTTTCAATTGAGATATCTTGATAGTTTTCCGCCAAGCCACCTTTTCCGTGGTCTGGGTAGTCAAACGACGAACAACCAAACATGCCGACAACAAGACCGCTTACTACATATCGTCGTATAAGATTTACCATGCCAACCTCCGTTTAAACCGGTATTTTTAGTGTCCTTTTGAGTTAACGGGAATAGCATGGTTAATACGAAGCAAGCTCATGATTTCTAAAGGTTGGCCTGATACGTTTTCAATACTCATGCTTCTTTCACGTTCAACTAGACGCTTATATAAGTAAACAATGGCACCAATCCCTGAAGAATCAAGAAATTGGACGTGCTGTAGGTTAATTTCGACTTCTTTGTGATGATTGTCGTGAATTACTTCATCAATGTGATGTTGTGCTTGTCGACAGCCACTTGCGTCTAAGTCACCAAAAAACTCAATGGCTAATTTGTCTTGATTAATTTCTAGTTTGCGTAATTCCATGACTCTATCTCCGTTTGTTTTCTCTACTTGGATATAGAGCAGGTAACGTGCCAGATTTAAATGCAAATAAAATCAAATGGTTATGATTTTTTGTTGATGTCATTCAAATTGAGAAGGAATAGGTTCTCAATTTGAGAATCAAAAACGCATAGACAAACGGCTTGTTCAGGAGAGGTGTCGAATTAAGATCGTTCGCTAAAGCAAGAGTCTCATCGAGATTAGGTTGCGACTTGATTTGAGACTCACTCATCCTATTGTGAACAATGTGTAAATATTAAATGCAAAATCTGTCTAAAGTTTATGATTGTCCTTGCAAATCATTACTTAAGTTGATTGTTCTGAGTCGAAGAATGACTAGTAATAAATAGGTCATCGAGAGGAGTTACGGTTCAATAAAGGCGATTTTTTGTACAAGGTCTTCTTATGCCATTAAAAATGACATTAATCGCGCTGGCTGTTATGACAGCGTCTTCGCAGCTTCAAGCTGATACTTCTCTCACACCTCCAGTTTCTCTTGCGCAAAGCTATCAAGATGGTATCGATGTATCTGAATATTGGTATAGCGAAAAACTCGACGGCATTCGCGCCTATTGGACCGGACAACATCTCGTGACGAGAAATGGTAACCGAATCTACGCTCCAGATTGGTTTATAGATTCACTCCCTGACTATCCGTTAGATGGTGAGCTATGGGCGGGACGAGGCAATTTTCATCTCGTACAACAAACGGTTTTGGATAAAACGCCTGTGGAGTCAGCTTGGCGAAACATTGATTTTATGATCTTTGATATGCCGTATTCTGCTGGTGATTACCGGAAGCGTTATTACAACATCAAAGACTTAGTGCTCGAAGTAGACCAACCTCATATCAAATATGTCGAACACCGAGCGATCCAAAATGAAGCTCACCTGTTTGCGCAATTGGATAAGATTTCAATATCCGATGGTGAAGGGGTGATGCTACGTAAGGTATCAAGCCGTTATCAAGCTGGACGTGGTAGTGATTTACTTAAACTGAAACGATACGCGGATGATGAAGCGCTAGTCGTGGGCTATAAACCAGGCACGGGGCGTTTATTGGGTATGATGGGGGCGATGTTAGTTCGCTTACCAGATGGTACAGAGTTTTACATCGGTAGTGGGTTTACCGATGAAGTACGCCGTCAGCCCCCGAAAATAGGTTCAACCGTCACGTTCAGGTACAATGGTTTTACTCATACTGGTAAACCACGTTTTGCCCGATTTTTGCGTGAGAGGCTGAAGGAATAGAACGCTCTGCACTTACTAGTTGCCAACGGTTACGCCGCACCGCTTGAAGAGACCCTGCCAAAACTGAACGTGGTTTAGGGTTTCTTGTCTAAAGGTTTTGTGTGCTTCTTTTATGCCATATTGATGACCATGAAGTTGCATACGCTTTTCTATCAAGGTGGCGCCATCATGAAGTTGCTGATAGGTACTGTCTAAATAGGCTAAGTAAGGTTGCACTTCTTCAACGTAAATAGATTGGAAGACATTTCTTAGGTAGCGGAACTGGGTGGTGTCTCGGTTTGGCCCGCACAATACATTATTCTGATGTTGTTCAAGTAACTGAGTCGTAGCTTTTAGCCAGTGAGAAGCGTTTATCATCGAATAGTAAAGCCGTCCGATTAAACGAGATTTCTCTAGCTCTTCTTGATACTGCACAATCTCAATATCGGGCAGACGTGAAATGGCGCGATGAGGCAAGCCGTACATTTCACTGAAAAGGCGATAGACGTCATTAAGACGTGCAATATCATTCGTCGTTTCTTGAGATAGCCAATCCGACGCCGTTAGCTGCTTTTGCATTGCATCACTCGCGAGTAGTAAGTTGTCGAGATGAATGTCTAAATGTTGCCACTTAGTCGAATAAAGCTCTGTCAATGTAGTACGTTCTTCATCGCTGAGCTGAAATTCGGATAGACATCGATTCATGACTCGTAACAGTGAAGTTTGGTAATCAAAATCATGAAATGCATCCTGCACCTTACCAAGTTGCGAGTTTTTCTCGGCAAGTAGATTGAATAATCCACACTGGCGTAATTGGTAGCTTTCTAGTAAACCAATCGATAGCCTGGGAAGTGGCTCGAATAAGTCGCGTTTTGCAGGTATGGTCACCGTAGGTTGCGATTCGATTGGAAGAGTAGGAGCGTCCAACACATTGGCGACACGTTGGTGATACTTGTCAAACATTGCTCTTTCTGGGTTGAACCAGTTATCGCAACCGTTAAGAAACAAGACTAAAAACAATAAAATAGACCGCACAAATATCCTTTTTATAACTTCGTATTCGTCACCAAAAGAGCAGGCTGAACTGGCTCACAAGCTTGTTATAAGTATACTCAACAGCGTTATTATTCGATCAAAAAAGCCAGCGTGTGCTGGCTTTTTTCTTATTATCACTGAACTGAAAAGTTCAATTGCACCTCTGGTTCTTGGCGGTGCATCCAGCGCATTCTTACCCCTAACATAAGTGCGGCAGAAGAAAGGCCGATGATAAAGCCTAGCCAGAAACCTTGCGCACCCATTGGCTCGACGATCCAGTCTGTGCGGCCAAGGACGTAACCCATTGGTAAACCAAGAATCCAGTAGGCGATAAAAGTACGGTTGAAGATGGCTCGCATATCTTTATAGCCACGCAGTGCACCTGCCGCGATTACCTGAACTGCGTCCGTACATTGATAAACAGCAGCAAATACGAGCAGTTGCATCGCTAGAGTGATGACCTCTGGGTTGCTAGTGTAAAGTTCGGCAATCCATTCACGAGACAATACGGTTAATATCGCTGTAAGAACAGATAAACCTAGACCAACCATTATGCCCACTCGTGAAGCAACGCGAGCGCCATCAACGTTTTCTTCGCCAAGTCGGTGTCCAACACGAATACTTACTGCCGCACCGATACTCATTGGAAGCATAAATACTAGCGACGAGAAGTTAATCGCAACCTGGTGCGCCGCAACGATGATTGGTCCTAGTGGTGAGACCAATAGTGCAACGACAGCAAATAGTGTCACTTCAAAAAACAGCGCTGCTGCAACAGGAAAGCCGAGTCTGAACAGACGAACTTGCGCTTTCCATTGTGGTCGATGCCATTCACCAAATAAGTTGATGCTTTTAAGTCGATCTGATGTCATTACATAAAGCAATAGTAGGGCAAACATGACCCAGTAAACAATCGTGGTTGCGACACCACAGCCAATACCGCCTAATTCAGGTGCTCCAAACTTGCCATACACGAAAATCCAGTTTAGGGGAATGTTGAGCAGTAAACCGATAAAGCCAATGACCATTGCTGGTTTCGTCAATGACATACCATCCGTAAAGCTTCTAAGCGTTTGAAAAAGCAAGAAGGCAGGGACTGCTAAGATAACAGCATGAATGTACCCCACTGTTTTTTCTGCCATCAGCGTTTCAACATCCATAAATCCGAGAATAAATTGGGTTTGAAGCAGCACTGCAATAATCGGCACACTGATCAACAATGCCAAAACGACGCCTTGTTGAATTTCAAACGGGATTTTTACTCGACGACCAGAGCCATTTAACTGTGCGACAACAGGGACTAACGCCATTAACAAACCCACACCAAATAAAATGGATGGAAGCCAAATACTTGAAGCGACAGAAACCGCAGCCATGTCGGTGGCACTAACGCCTCCGGCCATAACGGTATCAACAAACCCCATACCAGTTTGAGCAACAGATGCGATCAATACCGGGGTCGCCAATTTGATGAGACTTGATGCTTCTTCTTTATAGCGATGCACGAAAAATACTCCAGAGCGGAACAATAAGTTGAAAGAATGAGAGCGCTCGAGGACAAAAGATGTGGTGAACTGATCTGATGGTTGATTTTAGTCACGATAAGGTGAAAAAATGCCTCGGAGAAACTCCGCGCAAATGATAAACAATTGTATGTTTATATTCCATAGTTAGGTTGAGAATAGTGGATAACACTAACTTAATGCTTGCTAAGCTCAGGATACGCTAATACTGAGAGCTGTAATAAATCATGTTAATGTTAGAGGCATGTATGAGAACAAGGCTCCATTTTTCAATAGGTCGTTGCTCTATAATCTACAGGTTTGATCTCGATACACAGTGCTGTGCTTAAGGCTCTGTCATCGATTGCAGCTTGTATGAAATCAATAGGTAAAAAGAATGTTTACAGGAATAGTTCAGGGTACGGCTAAGGTCGTTAAAATTGATAAAAAAGAACGCTTTCAAACGCATGTTGTCGAGTTAAGCGATGAGCTTTGTAAAGGATTAGAAATAGGGGCATCTGTCGCTCACAATGGCTGCTGCCTGACCGTGACCAATATTAATGGCAACCTTATCAGCTTTGATTTAATGCAAGCGACATTGGCTCTCACCAACTTAGGCGAGCTAGTTGAAGGTGACAGCGTAAACATTGAGCGAGCTGCCAAGTTTGGTGATGAAATTGGCGGACACAGCATGTCTGGCCATATTAGTTTGATGGCTGACATTGTCGAGATCATCGATACGCCTAATAACCGCACTATTTGGTTCCAACTGCCGCAAGAATCAATGAAATATGTGTTAGCGAAAGGCTATATCGGCTTGGATGGTTGTTCTTTGACGATTGGTGAGGTTGAAGCGTGTCGTTTTTCAGTACATCTAATTCCAGAAACCTTGCAACGAACACTCTTTGGAGTAAGACAAGTAGGGGACCGCGTTAATATTGAGTTTGACCCTCAGACTCAAGCCATAGTTGATACTGTTGAGCGAGTTCTCGCAGCAAAACAGCTTTAGAATGATAAAAAGGAGCCAAGCGCTCCTTTTTAATTCAAGTGACTTTGTGTTTCCAACGCTTACATGCTCGAGTTGTTATTCGTAATTGTCATCGATAAACAGTTCGACTTTATCTTGCAACTCATCTACTCGCATATTTAAGTGAATGGCATGGCAACAAGCTGGGCAATCATCATAAAACTCTTGGTCACCATTACTTGCATCTAGTGTAATGCCGATTGAATGTCCACAATGGGGGCATTTGACATGCCTTTCGGTATAATTTTTCATACAACAACTCCTAATATCGCAGGGCTTTTAAACACTCTATTCTTTAAGGAAGTACAGCCCTTCACTTACTTTGCCTACAAGGAAAATAGGCACAATCCAAAGTTAAGTCTCCTTTGATATTAGGTGGAGTTGTTGCTAATTGAGTCGAAATAAGTATAAAACTTGACCCCAAACTCAACCTTGAGCTTAGGGTCATTTTCTGTAGTGATGTGCCTCGAGGTTTTACATTTTGAAATATGTAGTGGCTTCCAAATTAATAAGAAATAATTTTATTAATAACTTGTTGAGCCTGCTCCAAGTAATGGCCGCCAAATAAATTGCAATGGTTGAGAACATGGTAAAGGTTATAGATATCTTTACGCTCTTGATAACCAGCAGAAAGTGGCATAACAGATTCATAACCTTGATAAAATTCCGGCTGAAATCCACCAAACAGCTCAGTCATCGCAATATCACACTCCCTGTCACCCCAGTAGCAGGCGGGGTCGTAACAGATAGGGCCACATGCCGTGAGAGCCGCATTCCCATTCCATAAATCGCCATGCAGCAAGGAAGGCTCTGGAGCATGGTTTGCTAGCAGTTGTTTTACGACATCTATAAAGTCGTCGATATCAACTAAAGTGACGCCTTTTTCTTTAAGGAGCTGTAATTGCCATCCTATGCGTTGTTCAGCAAAGAAGACACACCACTTCTTGTGCCACTTATTGGGTTGTAGAGTGGATCCGAGATAGTTATCCGTATCAAAACCAAATTCCTTTTGCTCGCCCCATTGATGAAGGTGAGCTAATTGCTGTCCTAATTTAAAGCTGTTTGGGCCATCTTCTAATGGCTTTGTTGGAAGGTAGTTAAGAATTAGGAATGAGGCATTTTTGGTTTTACCAACCAACACAACCTCTGGAACAAATAGGGTAGATGTCTCACGCAAAAGATGCAGACTTTCTGCCTCAACTTCAAACTTAGACAAAAACTCGCGATCGTTAATTTTCACGAAATAGCGCTGTTCGCCGTCATTGATCATGTAGCTTTCACTGATATCCCCACCAGACAGTCTTACTTTTTCCGTGATCTGGTACTCGAATAATAAAGTATCAGAAAGCTGTTGCGATATTGCTTGCCACATACAAAACCTCGCGAATCTATTTGACCACCAACAGTTTAGGATAAAAAGCAAGGTGTTGGCGCTACGTTGAGCATACTTCGTAAAGAAACCTTCCTCTCAGTGTAGTCAATTTGTATAAATGTGAATCAAATCGCTTATAAGCCTCTGATTTGTCGGCATAGCATATGGAGATGAACGTATACAACAGGTATTATTATTTTTTTGACGTTAGTTCCATTGGTGACATGAAAATACTGATATGTGATGACTCAGCGGTTGCAAGAAAGCTCATTGCGCGCTCCATCGTACAAGATACATCATTGCACCTGATCGAAGCTCAAGATGGGTATGAGGCGCTAAATATTCTTGCGGAGCAAAATATCGATATTTTGTTTCTCGATTTAACGATGCCGATCATGGACGGTTTTGAAGTCCTCGAGTCATTACCTGTTAGTCACTACCAGACTAAAATCGTCATTATTTCTGGAGATGTTCAACAAGAGGCAAAACAGCGCTGCATAGAGCTAGGTGCTCAAGCTTTTATCGCTAAGCCTCTGACAGAAGAGCAGGTGATACCGCTCTATGAACAATTGGGGCTGCACTATGCGTTCAAGCCTAGCCATTCGATTGATCCTAAAAGCCAGATTTGCGAGGAGTTCTCCTCATTAGCCAAATTCCGCGAGATTGCAAACATTGCACTTGGTAAAGGGGCTGCGATTATGGCAGACCACTTACACGAGTTCATCCAACTTCCTGTTCCACATGTTGGTCCGTTATCCTATGGCGAACTTCATATGACGCTTGTCGACGTTGTTGGGCGTGATGGCTCCGTCGCGGTTGCGCAGAGGTTTGTTGGTGGCGGTATTCATGGTGAAGCTCTGGTGTGTCTACGAGGTAGAGACATCAATCAAATTGGCGAGAAGTTAGGCTATCTGCTTGAGTTTACACCTCATAATGAAATCATTTTGAATATCTCGAACTTACTGGTTTCGTCATTTCTCACATCGTTAGGGGATCAGCTCGACAAGCAATTCTCACTTCGTCAGCCAGGCATTGTGGATACGTTAACGCCTTACTGTGAAGAGCAGGGTGAATTAGGTGAGCTGTTTACTATCGAATACACCTACATGGCAGAAGCGCTTGATTTTGAGTGTGAGGTACTGTTTTTAATTGATAAACCATCCGTAGAAATTATTTATGAAATCATGGAGCTAATCTAATGTCCGATATTACGCTGGACATAGCAGACTTTCATTGGGTCACACAAATTCTCGATACGATGGACTCAGGGCTTATCGTGTTGGATCAAGAGTATAAGGTCTGTGTGTGGAACAGTTTTATGCAGTCATACAGTGGCGTTCTGTCACAAGAAATCCTTGGCCAATGTTTATTTGATCATTTTGAAGAGCTGCCAAAAACTTGGCTAGAAACCAAGATAAAAACCGCCGCCGATCTGGAAACTCGTTCCTTCTCTAGCTGGGAAAACCGACCGTACCTTTTTAAATTCAACAATTTTTCTCCGGTTTCAAACAGCAGTGATTTCATGTATCAAGACATCGTAATCACCCCGTTAATCGGGCTCTCAGGAGAGGTCAGCCACATTGCTATTCAAGTGAATGATGTCTCTGAAACGGCAAGAAATCGCATTCATTTGAAAGAAACAAATCAACATTTGTCTGAAATCAGTCGCAAAGATGGTTTAACAGGTTTATTTAATCGTGCTTATTGGGAGCAATCGCTGAAAGAAGAGTTTGCTCACCTAAAAGTTATCGACGGACCATGCTCGTTAGTAATATTTGATATCGACCACTTTAAAAAAGTGAATGATACCTATGGTCACCCGACGGGAGATGAAGTCATTCGTCGTACTTCTTCGTTATTAAGAAAGACAGCAAGAAGCAGTGATGTGTGCGGTCGTTTTGGCGGAGAAGAGTTTACGGTATTGCTTCCTCATACGAATCAAGAACAAGCTTGCTATTTCGCGGAGCGTTTACGTAAAAGAATTGAGCAAGAGATCGTGAAAGTGGAAGATTTTTTGATTAATTACACGATAAGTATTGGTGTTTGCGAGTATAAACCTTATTTTGAAACTCACACTCAATGGTTAAAGAGTGCCGATGCTGCGTTGTATCGTGCAAAAGAAAACGGTCGTAACCAAACTTGTTTGCATGAAAATGACTGAAATACAAAAAGGTTTGAAGAAACCCTGTATCCGAACGCAGTGAGGCAAAGCGCAATTGTTTGAAAAACATCCAGTTGGTTCGTGAATGTTTGTTAATATGAAATAAGTTAATGAAATTTTCTCGGCATGTCTTACTATTGAAACTATTCCGCTTTCAGCTTCGAAGGCTTGCAATAAACGGAGAAAAACAGTGGTTTTAGAAACCGATGGATATCTCGCTCTTATCGAGCACTTGTCGCTAAATCTAGATATTTTCACGACTGAAATTGGCGACACTGGATCCGAAAGCATCGAAGATGTCGTCACCGATATGGTGGCTTCAAACATCATGGCGATCTTTGAGCAAAACCCAGAGCTTCACTCAAGCGTACGCTTCAAATTACTAAAAGAAGCGGATGCGGTTGTTGAAGATCTTGGTGAGATATTGGCTGGTGTATGGCATAAAAAAGCGACTAATGAACAGATCACGTTCCTTGATGAATACATCGCTTTGGTTAAAAACCTATTCGATACTGCCGTTGCTACTTACGATTGATATTGTTTGATACCAGTCATCTCCAATTCTAAAAGTAAGAAGAGTTACATTGTAACTCTTCTTACTTGCCAAAACTTAGATGCCCAGTATGGGTTGTCGATTCTTGAAATGATCACACCTTTAGACGTTGACGCATGCATGAACTGCTTGTTACCCAAGTAAATCCCTACATGATAGGTCGTCCGTCTTGTCTTAAAAAACACCAAATCTCCTTGTTTGGCGTCCGTCCAATTTAATTCCACACCTTGTTTCGATTGTTGTCTCGTTGTCCTGGGTAACGATAGCTGATAAGCCTCGACAAAGGCTTTTTGCACAAATGCCGAGCAATCAATACCAGATTTTTGTGTGCCGCCTAAGCGATAAGGTGTGCCATGCCATTCTGTATAAAACTGGAACAAGTCAGGGTTATTGTCCAATAACTGATTTGTAGGTGTTGTCACTTGCACTTGCTCGCTAGGTTCAGGCCCAGAAGAGCAGGCGCTTAGTAGCACACTGATTATCAAAGGAAAATATACTCGACGCAAATCACCACCTGTCATCTCTACGACTCACAACTGAAATATTAGTGTCATAACCAATCCATAGTATGGGCTGCAAATCACGGTTTTGTCTCACAAATGTGACGGAATCACTGCAAAACCGATTCAACCTTAAGAAAGAATAAAAATTGATTATGGCAAAGCGAAAACGCTCACGCACATCACTTTCACTGATTCAGGCTGTTAGTGCAACATTTTTAACTATCATAGCTCTTGTTATAGCCCTTTCTGTCTCAAGTTTCAAAGGAATGGAACAGGTAGGAGAGCAATTTGAAGATTTGTCGCAAAAAGCGTTACCAATCGCGATGGCGAACGCAAAGTTAACCAGGAATGTATTGGAGATGGTTAAGCTACTCAACCATGGTATGCAAATTACTGAGCCAAAAGAGTTGCCTCTAATAAAAGAGCAAATCGATTCACTTGCGACTCAAAGTAAAAGTTTGGTTGGAGAAGCTTCTGGTGTTGCTGAGCAACTCTCTGAGGAGTTAGATACAAATTTAGCGCGTTTACATAACATCACGCAGTCCATTTTACTGAAGCAATCTTCAGTGATAAAAATTCAAATGGATATTGATGCAGGAGTTGGTGGGTTCCGCTATGGACTCAGCTCTATCGGCCCGGAAATGAATCGAATTAGCTCGTTTCTTAGTGCCGAAAATCCTGAATCGAGTGATGCCGCCAACCGATTTATTGCCTCAGCGAGCTCAATGGAAAGCACGTTCTTAGTAATGATGATGCATTCTGAACTGAGCAAAGCCGAAAAAGAATACCGAGAAATGCGTAACCGTATTGCAGGTATTAATCTCGCCTATGAAGATTTCCAGTCTTTACATCCAGAAGTAAGCGAATACGCAAGCCTAACGGCACCGTACGAGATGGTGAAGCAAGGCTTTAGTGAAAAGGGCGTGCTGCGTTTGATCCTCGCCAAACTAGAACAAGGGGAACTGCAACGTTCAGAGTTTAAACAGGCTTCGATTCTTGCGGATGAAACCATGCAGTTACTTGATCAAATCTCCCAAACCGCTGGTCAGTTGATCGATGAAAAAGAGCGGGTGGTCAATGAGACCATTGAGTCAGTGAGTGTTATGATCGTTTTTGCTGCGTGTGTGATTTCTTTCATTATTCTGGTTACTTGGTTTAGTCTCAAGTCATGGACAAACCGAGGGTTAAGGAATGTACTAACGCGTCTTTCAGCACTTACTGAACATGATTTTCGTGACAAGGCAGAAGAAGTCGGCCCTTATGAGCTGAAAGAAGTAGCACGAAAGTTGAATCAAGTAATCGATTCCACACATGACTCCATTCAAACGGTGACGCGCAATTGTGAAACGCTTTATCAGACGGCAGAAGTAAGTCACAGTGCAGCCGAACAAACAAGTGATGGGTTGGCAACACAAAATGAAGCGTTGTCGAGTATGATCACGACCATAACGCAGCTTGAAGCCTCTATTCGTGAAATAGCAATGGTGACAAATGCATCTTCACAGGACTCGCTCCTTGCAACCCAACACACTGAAAAAGGGGTTCAAGTCGTGGAACAAAACCGCGAACGTTTGGAGTCATTAGAAAGCTCTTTGGATGTAAATGAACAGTCAATGTTAGAGCTAGACCAGCGTGTTAAACAGATTCGTGAAATGGTGGATATGATCAGTGGGATCGCGGACAACACCAACTTACTTGCTCTCAACGCGGCAATAGAAGCTGCCCGTGCTGGTGAGCAAGGGCGTGGATTTGCGGTTGTCGCTGATGAAGTTCGCAAACTTGCAAGTGATACCTCTCAACAAACTACGAACATCCGAGAAATGATGAGCGAGCTTATTACTGCCGCAGAGCGTTCGCGCCAAGCAGTTAATGATTCAAGAGAAGAAATGGCCCACGCACTGCAGTCCAGCAATGAAGTGAAATCGACATTCTCTGATATCAACCTCGCGGTTAAGCACATTCAAGAGCGTGTTGAGCAGATCTCTGTTGCCACGGAAGAGCAAGAACGTGCGACGGCAGATGTATCTCAATCCATTACCCATATTTCTGACCTTGGCGAACGTACAAAGCTGCAGCTTGAGTCTATGGTTGAGAGTTCTGAGCAAGTGGCGGAAATTGCAGGGCATCAACAAGCGATGTTGCATAAATACGAGCTACATCAGTCCGCATAAGTGACATGTTTTCATCTTCTAAAAGCAGAACTTCGGTTCTGCTTTTTTGTTGCTTCTACGTACCCTCTGATTGCTATTCAAATCGCAAAAGTGAGTTATATCGCATCTTGCTCATTTCTTAAGGGCTGAGTTATCACTACGTGGTGTTAATGGTATCTCGGTGAAACAAGATGACTAGAATGTTGTCCGAATTCAAAGGAATGAATCATGCAATTATTACAAAGAGCTAGCCTTATACTGGTTAATCATCAGCAAGAACTTTTGCTTATTCAGCGTTTTCAAAACGATAGACACTATTGGGTTTTCCCCGGTGGCAGTGTTGAGGTAGGAGAGCAGCCTGTTGAAGCCGCGAAAAGAGAAGCGCTGGAAGAAACCTCATTGAAACTCAATTGGGTTGAGAAGGCTTTTGAACTCGAAAATCAAGGGCGCTTAGAAACCTATTTTCTCTCTTATGTCGGGAACTCAAAAGTGAAACTGGGGGCTGGGCCAGAGCAAATCAGAAAATCAGATGCTAATCAGTACCATTTAAAGTGGGTGCGTGTAGAGCAACTTCATGCGATTCCTTTATATCCAGAACAAGCCAAAGCTTTCTGCTTAAACAACGAGGAGTGGTTTTGTGATCATCGATAAAGTTTGTCCCGTCGTTCTGCGTAAGCAAAACCAAGAGATCCTACTTTTTAAACATCCGTTGGCGGGTATTCAGCTCGTCAAGGGCACTATTGAGACGTTTGATGAAAGTTACATAACGGCTGCAAAGCGGGAGCTTGCTGAAGAGTCTGGAATTACGCACGTTATCTCCGCTCGGTATTTATGCTCATGGGACAGTGGCTTTCAAAATCAAGTATGGCACTTTGTTTCGTGCGAGTGTGCTGACCTAGCGGATTCATGGACGTTTCATACGCAAGACGATGGCGGACATGATTTTGCGTTCTTTTGGCACGATATAGGGAGCGATATTTCCTCACAAGCGCATACCGTTTTTCAGAACGCACTGGAAAAAGTTCGAAAACTGATAGACCAAGGAGCGGTTTGAATGAGACTTCTGTTCTAACATTGGTGTATTTGAGCGAAATGCCAAAGCTAACACTATGCTTCTATCAGGAGCGAATAAATTTCTTTCGCACGCCTCACGTACTGTTTAAAGGCACTGTCGATCTCAAAAATGGCTATGAGATTACAAATGTTTAACTGACTTCTATATGCTTTGCGCATTCATTCAGATAAGGAAACGATAATGGATAAATTCGTCGTGTTTCTCTTATGCCTTTTTATGACAGTTGGCGGTGTGGTTCATCTTTATGACAACATTGCTAACGGTTTTTTGCCTTATGATTTTGCGCCACGCTGGTTGAATATTTATTGGAGCTCGTTGGGGCTGTTAGACTTACTAGCGGTGTATCTGTTGGTGAAGCACCGTCGTTCCGGATTAGTACTTATGCTATTGATTCTGACGACCAATGTTATTTTTAGCTCGCACGCTCACTATACATTAGAAATATTGGACAACAATGCCGCACTTCAAATGAAAACACTCTTTTTAGGTTTTACATTCGGCGTATCTATCTGGTTATGGAACGCGCGTAAACATCGACAATCACGCCAGATATTTCGTTAACTTTCACTTTTCATCACTCAATTAAGGATAGTAAACAGGGATTCGTTATGAACGATTTTAAAGACTTGGCCAGTTTCGCTGGTTTCAGCGTACTGACAGGTTTAAGCTTTGGTACCACTTTCTTCAGTCTGGCTTTTCTATACAGCTCAATAGAAGCACAACAAGCAATGAATACTAATGCTTTGGTGTGCACGGTGCTTGGTGTGGTTGGTTTATTTGTTGGTATTACTCAGTTAAACAAAAAACGTCAACTAACGGAGAGTGAATCCACTAGCTAGCATCGCAAGGATGAAGTGGTGTTTAACTGGTTGGTGTTTAGGTTTAGTCTATTCGCTTTGTTTACGCACTTCATCCACAAAAACTTTTCTTCAACTGTTGCGTCTTCTTCGGTTATAGCGAAAAGGTTGAGTTAACAGCTTGTCTAATCGTTGTTCTGCTTCATTCCTAATTTCCGGTATACCAATTACGACATCATCATGGCCAAGTTCAGGCTGAGCTCGATATGTCCCAAAAAGTCGGTCCCAAACAGAAAGGAAGAAACCGAAATTCGAGTTGGTTTCTTTTGCTATCACGGAATGATGAACGCGATGCATGTCTGGCGTCACTATGACGTTTCGCAGTTTCTGATCCGCTGATAAAGCCAGTTTTGCATTACTGTGATTAAACATCGCACTGGCATTGAGCACTATTTCGAATACCACGATAGCGATAGGAGAAACGCCTAAGATAAATACAGTGGCAATTTTGACACCCATCGAGATGATGATTTCGATGGGATGAAAACGTGCGCCAGTAGTGACATCAATGTCGAGATCGGCATGGTGCATTCGATGAAGCTTCCACAGTGGCTTTACATAGTGAAAGACCACATGCTGAACGTAAATGACGAAATCAAGCAGAATAACCGCTAGAAGCACGTTTAACCAAGCGGGCAGGGAGAGCAAATTAAATAGTCCCCATTGTTGCTCCTGAGCGATAATTGCAGCTTGAAAGGCGGCGATAGGCATGACTAACGCAACAATCAAGCTATTCACAGCAACCAGTGATAAGTTATTGACCCAGCGAAACCCGCGTGAAGCGGTAAGTGTTTTTCTCGGCAGTTTGTTTTCCCAAAGGGCACAAAGTAATAATACGCCGAGAAAAAAGCCTAATCTTATCCACGAGGGATCTTGAAACGTCGTTTCTGTCACTGTCATTTCCTTATTTATTACTTTATCTATGACCGAGATAAGGGTGAAACAGTAAGGTGCGTTGAAGGGCTTATCTTGAGGCGAAACCATAATGTCAGTAGAATCGCGCTCTACTTTTTACTTGGCATTACTTACCATGAGAATTCACGCTTTCCACCGTTTATATCAGTACCGACAATCTATCTCAACCAAGCCYTTCAACGCGCGTGGATGTAAAGTGGTTCGTTGCCAATATTGCCAGGTTTCTGAGCAACACTGTTTGTGCGATCTTCAGCCAAACATCAAGGCTAATATTGCATGTATGTTGATTGTTTCTGAAAACGAAGTATTTAAACCAAGTAATACCGGTCGCCTAATTGCTGATACGATTCAAGAGACTTACGTGTATCAATGGAACCGAACAGAACCGTCTGAGGAGATGCTGGAGCTACTACAGGATGACAACTACCGACCAGTGATTGTATTTCCTGCAGACTATGTGGATGACCCATCTCGTTTAATTGAAGATCTGGAGCCTGCGCGATTAATAAACGAAGAGGCTCAGAACAAAAAATGGTTGCTGATCTTTATTGATGGTAGCTGGCGTGAGGCACGAAAGATATTCCGTCGTTCTGACTTTCTTAAATCTTTGCCTGTGCTTTCTATTGAGCCAGAATCTCTGTCTGAATACATCATGCGCCGTTCTGAGAATGAGCAGCATCTTTCAACCGCCGAAGTCGCGACGTTAGTTTTGAAACAAGCCGGTGAGAATAAAGCATCGGAATGCCTTCAGTTGTGGTTTGAAGCCTTTAGAGAAACCTACATGTTGACCAAGACCCGAGTCAAAAACGATCCCAACCGACCGCATTTAAAACGTTTCAAAGAGTGGGTGAAAACCGAGAGCTGACTCTAAGGAATGAACTTTTGTTGATGGCATGTTGTTCAACTGGCTGCGGTGAGGGGATAAATCTGCATTCGGTCACGGTTTGCAGGCGTACAGATATGGATAATGCCACTAGTTTATACTTTTGACTCCAGCCATTTTTGGAGTCGTTTAAGCATTTTTTAGGAGAGAAATACATGTATTACGGCTTTGATGTCGGTGGCACTAAAATTGAATTTGGTGCATTTAACGAGAAGCTTGAGCGTGTAGCGACGGAACGTGTACCTACACCAACAGACAACTACGAGCTGCTGGTTGATACCATTGCGGAATTGGTTAACAAATACGATGCAGAGTTTGGTTGCGAAGGCACAATTGGTCTTGGCCTACCAGGCATGGAAGACGCAGACGATGCAACGGTATTAACGGTTAACGTTCCTGCGGCGAAAGGCAAACCACTGCGCGCGGACCTTGAAGCGAAAATCGGTCGCAGCGTAAAGATTGAAAACGATGCGAACTGTTTTGCGCTATCAGAAGCATGGGACGAAGAGCTTCAAGATGAGCCTTCTGTACTTGGTTTGATCCTAGGTACTGGCTTTGGTGGCGGTTTTATCTACGATGGTAAAGTTTTCTCTGGCCGTAACCACGTAGCAGGTGAGGTGGGCCATACTCGTTTACCTATCGATGCTTGGTTCCACTTAGGCGAAAACGCACCTCTGTTGGGCTGTGGTTGTGACAAGAAAGGTTGTTTAGACAGTTACCTTTCTGGTCGAGGCTTCGAGCTGCTCTACGCCCATTACTACGGTGAAGAGAAGAAAGCGATCGACATCATTAAAGCGCACGCAGAAGGTGAGGCGAAAGCTGTTGAACACGTTGAGCGTTTTATGGAGTTGCTGGCTATCTGTTTTGCAAACATCTTTACAGCGACTGACCCACATGTTGTTGTGCTGGGTGGTGGTCTTTCAAACTTCGAATTGATTTATGAAGAGATGCCAAAACGCATCCCTAAACACTTATTGTCTGTGGCTAAGTGTCCTAAGATCATCAAAGCAAAACACGGTGATTCAGGCGGTGTACGCGGTGCTGCGTTCCTAAACATCAAGTAGTGACTGAAACGTTACTCGATATAAAGTAAGAAGAAATCTACGCCCCGTTTAGACCATCAAGGTAAAAACGGGGCGTTTTACTTATATACCCAAGTAATTTCGATATGCTTGGGTCAGCGAAAATAACTTGGTTTGTAGACGAGGCGGCGATTTAAAGAACTAGTGGGTCTAAATCAAGAATCGGCAACATGCATAAAAAAACTCGCGATTTGTCGCGAGTTTTCTGTTTTCAGCTAAGCTTATTTGTTCTTTTTGCCTACGCCCAGGTTTTCTTTTTGAGCTAGGGTGATTTTGCTAAAGCCTAATTTTCTGAAGTAGTTATCGCGATAGTTGCGCACTGCTTTAGTGTCAGACACTGCTTCGATTTGTTGCTCCATCTTTAGGAACTCAGTGATATCGATACCTTCTGCTTCTGCAACCGCTTCTTGAATGTTGCGGTGCTGCTGGTATGAGAACGTCAGTTCTTTGTCTTGGTCTTTGTAAGTGTAAAGAATGGTGCGAGCCATAGCTGTCTCTCTGAAAGGTTTCTGTATTAAACAAAAAGGCCAGACTCGCTGACCTTTGAATTTCTAGTTTGGGCTAGATTCTGCCTTGAAGTGGGATAATTGTCACGCTTTCTCCCGCTTTTACTGTATCAATAGCTGGGGAGATTTCGATTAAACAGTTTGCTTCACTCATTGAGCGCAAAATGCCAGAGCCTTGCTTGCCTGTTGTACGAACGGTTAAACGGCCAGTGTCATCCAGTTCATAGACTCCTCGACTAAACTCGGTACGACCTTGTCGAGAGCGAAGATTCTCAGTCGCGATGGCATTCACTTTCAGAGGCTTCCAGCCTTGTTCGCCTTGCATCTTACGCAGTGCAGGCTCAACAAAATTAATGAAAGAGACCATCACGGCAACAGGGTTGCCCGGCAGACCAAAGAACGGCTTGTTGTTGATTTGACCAAACGCGAGTGGGCGTCCCGGACGCATGTTGATTCGCCAAAAATCGATTTGACCAAGTTTATCCAAGGCAAGTTTGATGTAATCCGCATCACCAACGGATACGCCACCAGAAGTCATAACCACGTCCGCTTGCGCCGATGCGTTTTCCAACGCTTCAATCATTAACTGTTCGTTGTCTTCCAGAATACCGAAATCCAAAATCTCGCAGCCGAGCTTTTCAAGCATGCCCATGATGGTAAAACGGTTGGAATCGTAGATAGAATTCGCTTTTTGCTCTGTTCCCGGTGCTTGTACTTCGTCACCGGTGGAGAACACGGCAACTTTCAATTTGCGGAACACATTCGCTTCGCCAAAACCAAGAGAAGCGATCATGCCCATTTCTGGAGAGGCTAGGCGAGTGCCTGCGGTAAAGACGTCACTGCCGATAGCGAGATCTTCACCTGCTTGACGAACGTTTTGGCCTGCTTTGATATTCGCACCGTTAAAGGTGACATTGTCACCCTCTTGAGAGGCTTGCTCACGCATGACCACTGTGTCGCCGTTAAGTGGTGTTGGTGCGCCGGTCATGATCTTCACCGCTTGGCCGACTTCTAAAGCTTTATCATAGGCATGGCCAGCCATCACTTCTGCGACAATTTGGTAGCTATCGCGGTCAACATCATCACTGCGGATGGCATAACCGTCCATCGCGGAGTTGGTGTACTGCGGCACGTTTACTGGTGAAATGATATGTTCCGCGAGAACTCGGCCATAGGCGTTTTCAATCTTGCATGCTTCTATTTCCGAAACCGTGTTCACCAAAGAAAGGATTTTTTCTTGGCCTTGAACCACAGAAAGGAAAGCCGGAGAAAGTGTGTCGCAACATGCGGCGTCTTTCTCTTTAGATTTTGGTGCTTTTGCATCTTGAACGTATTGAAGAACAAATTGAGCGATGGCATCCAAATCATTGATGTTCATTTGAGGGAGCTCAGAATCTAACTCCGCACTGTCGGAAGCGATAGCAATGATGTTTTCATCCTGAGGGTAAAGCCAAGGTTTACCCACTTCTTCACGGTGCAATTCAATTTTAGGAAACGCGATGTTTTTACAGCCTTCGACCAAAACTACATCGAGCTTGTCTTCATCAAAACGTGTTAATAGGTATTCAAACTCTGCTTCGGCTTCTGGCGTTTCTGTCATTAACGCAAAACGGTTGCGAGAAGCAATCAGCATTTGAGACGCGCCGGCTTTGCGTAAACGGTAGCTGTCTTTACCCGGCTTATCGACATCGAAGTTGTGGTGCGCATGTTTTAGCATGCCAATGCGTAAACCTGCTTCAGTCAGCTTTGGCAATAGGGCTTCAAGTAGCGTGGTTTTGCCTGTGCCTGAATAAGCTGCAAAACCAAGAATAGGAATGTTTAGCGTGTGTTTCATGATTCTAATTGTCCAAATTGCGCCAGTTCTTCCGGAGTGTTCAAGTTGACGAAACAGTTTGGTGAGTCGCTAAAGTCAACGTAACTGGTGTTGCACTCTTTGTAGAGCAGAATGATTTTGCGGTCGCCACGTTCTAAAAATGCAGTGAGTTTTGGCAGTACGCGCTTGTGGTAGAGCGTGAAAACAGGTTGCTGATGGTCACCATCATGAGCGACCAAAATATCGCTGTCTTCTTTGGCGGCTTGGCAGAAACGCTCGACAAGGTCGGTGTTAATTTGTGGGCTATCGCAAGGTACAAATCCAACCCAGTCAGTTTCAGCATGCATCAAACCCGCGTGAATACCGCCCATAGGTCCAGGGAAATCTTTGAATTGATCACTAAATACGAAACCAAATTTGCTGTACGCATCTTGGTTTCGGTTGGCATTAATTAAAATGCGTGGTGTTTGTGGAGATAAACGTTCAATAACGTGTTCGATGAGTGGCTTCTGATTTAATTCAATCAGACCTTTATCTTTTCCACCCATACGGCTGGCTTGGCCACCAGCCAAAATGACCCAACTAGTTTGTGTTGGTTGAAGCATATGCATTCTCTTGGGATGTTTCTTTTGGTATGACATACAACAGAGGAGACTCTATCAAAGTCTTGTCTTTAATCCACCACTGTTTTTTACATAAGTCGGTCAGTGCGTTGGTTTGATGGCTTGTCACCACGATACTGGAACCACGATCCAAAAGATCTTTCGCCATCACCACCAATCGTTCAATGGATTCTTGGTCTAAAGACGCACTTGGCTCATCCATCAATAAAATCGACGGTTTTAAGATCCAAGCCCTTGCCATGGCAACGCGCTGTTTTTCACCGCCGGACAACACGGAAATATGTTCGTCCGCTAAGGTTTCTAAACCTACCATGCGCAGCGCGTGAATAACTTGAGCTCGCTTATCTTTTGGTGTGTCTTGTTGATATTTCACTCCATAAACTACGTTCTCATAAACAGTGCCGTCAAAAAGGTAAGGAGATTGATGGAGATAAATCACATCGACACGACCATTGCGACGCGTCAGTCTTTTCAGCCACGTATCTTTTGGCGCAACAACATCGCCAGTAGAAGGTTTGAGCAAGCCGGCAAGGATTTTGAGTAGGGTAGTTTTGCCCACACCATTGTCCCCCTTGAGATAAATGGCATCATTTGGGCCGATGGCTAACTCAGGGATGTGGAAAAGCACACGCTCTTTAAAGCGCATGGATAACTGTTCGGCGGTGATTTTTATAGTCATAATGCGCCTCTACATGGGGTTAATGGTGAGTCGTTTGTTTGCTTCATGTTCTATGTTCTGAGGTAGCCTTTGCCTCTCATGCTTGATAAGAAGAAGTTTAGTGCCAACGCTAAAGATAGTAATACAATTCCTAATGCAACTCCTTGCGCAAAAGCACCTTTGCTGCTTTCCATTGCGATAGCAGTGGGAATATTTCGCGTCACGCCCATAATGTTTCCGCCTACCATCATTGAGCAGCCCACCTCGGTTACGATACGAGAGAACCCTGCAATGATAGCTGCAAGTAGAGGAAAGCGGGTTTCCCAAATCATCGTAGCGGCCACGCGCGGAATGGAGACGCCTAGGGTGATGGCGGTTTCCACTGCACGACGGTCGCTAGATTGCAATGCACCATGCATCATCGATACCAAAACAGGGAAACAGATCACCATTTGGCCGAAGATCATCGCCTTCTGAGTGAACAGCATTTGCCAGTCTCCCCAAGGGCCAGCGCGTGATAGCAACATGTACAGCAACAGGCCAATCACGACGGTAGGGACCGCTTGCAGCGTATTCACGATCGACAGCAAAAACCATTTACCGCGAAAGTCGGTATACGCCAGTACAAATGACATCAAAATAGCCGGCAATACCACTAAGGATATTGCCGTGATAGAAACACTAAAGGAGACCGCAACGATCTCCCATAAGTCTGCATCAAAATTCACCAGTAAGCGAAGCGCTTCCAGTGTTGTATCAGCAAGATTCATATTGCGTTATTTGCTCTCAGCATTCGCAACAAACAGTTGTTTACCGTTTAGGCGGAAACCATTGATAAGTTCCTGTCCGCGAGGGTTCACCAACCAATCACTGAATGCTTTCGCGCCTTGGTAGTTGATTGTTGGGTAACGCTCAGGATTAACAAGAATAACTTGGTACGGGTTAAACAGTTTTTCATCGCCTTGGAACAGAATTTCTAGATCCAATTTGTTTTGATAAGCCAACCATGTGCCGCGGTCTGTCATGGTGTAGCCTTGCATTTCAGACGCCATGTTCAGAGTTGGGCCCATACCTTGACCTACGCTGCGGTAACCGCCAAAGTTTGGTTCGATTTTAGTTTGAGCCCAGAAGCCCATTTCTTTTTTGTGCGTACCAGAATCATCGCCGCGAGAGATGAACGTTGCGTTTTTGTTTGCGATCTCTTTGAATACATCTAACACGCCTTCGTCATTTTTGATTTTTGCTGGGTCAGCTTTCGGGCCAACAATTACAAAGTCGTTATACATCAGTTTACGAGGTAGAACGCCGTAGCCTTTCTCAACGAATGCGCCTTCGGCTTTTGGTGCGTGTGTCATCACCAAATCTACGTCACCGTTTTCGCCCATTTTTAAGGCCTTGCCAGTACCCGCAGCGATAACATCGACTTTGTAGCCCGTGTCTTTCTCAAATTGTGGAAGCAGGTAATCAAGTAACCCTGAATGGTAAGTACTGGTAGTGGTTGCTAGGCGAACGTGCTCGCCATCTTGAGCGGAAAACGCAGAGTAACTTACAAGCGTGATTGACGTCGCAGCCAGAGTTAGCGCAATTTTTTTCATTTTTATGTGTTCCTTTCCAATGATTCTTTGGCTTTTCTCCCGATGCATTGGGAGAGGCCTCTTGGGCGAGAGCGATTAGTTCAAAGTGCAAGTTGTCTTAGGGTGTTGGAATAACAAACACCAACATCCTGAGATCACTTGAATACGCCCTGTAGCTACCTTATAGCAAACAAGATGCCAACCTTTTACAAGCGAAAAGTGCTCGATTTATGCACTAAATCATGGGGTTATTTGCACAAAAGTTTGCGTTGGTACAAAATGTCGCACTTTTTGTAGGGTATCTCTGTTTAAACTTGGTACACTCTGTCCCATCCGAAGCCATCTGGGGTAAATATGTCTACTCAATCCCATATTAGTACAAACCAACAATATAATGCCTTTTCCGTACTGGTCGTTGATGATGAATTGGGCATGCAAGCCATTTTGAAAAAGGCATTGGGGAAGCTTTTCTCACATGTCGACACTGCTGGCAGCATCGAAGAAGCAGAGCAACTGCGTAATTCTCGACATTATGATCTGATTTTACTGGATATTAATCTGCCGGGGCGCTCTGGGATTGAGTGGGAAGAAGCGTTTGAAGATGACGACAAACGTGCCGATGTGATCTTCATGACGGGCTATGCGGATTTAGAGATTGCTATTCGCGCACTTCAACTTGGTGCTTCTGACTTTATCCTCAAGCCCTTCAACCTAGAACAAATGCTAAAAGCGGTCAGTCGCTGCATGGATCGTCGCTTGAACGAGCGCATGCAGTACGCCATGAAGCGCGATTACCAACGTCACAATACCTCCGAGATCATCGGTGGCTCAGAAAAAACGCGTCAGCTTAAGCAGCTGATTAACCAGTTTGCACCGTCGCGTGCTTCTGTTTTGGTGGAAGGTGAGTCGGGTACGGGTAAAGAGCTGGTTGCGCGAGGTATTCACCAAGCGAGTGGGCGAACGGGCCCATTTGTGCCAATCAACTGTGGCGCCATTGCGCCAGAGCTACTTGAAAGTGAGTTATTTGGTCATACATCGGGGGCGTTTACCGGTGCGAAAAAATCTCGTGAAGGTTTGTTCCGTGTTGCGAACGGTGGCACCTTGTTCCTCGATGAAATCGGGGAAATGCCACTTGCAATGCAAGCGTCGCTGTTACGCGTTTTGGAGCAGCGTACTATCCGTCCTGTTGGTTCAGAAAAAGAAATCAGCATTGATGTCCGTATTGTTGCAGCAACCAACCGAAACCTGCAAGAAGAGGTCAATCAAGGCAACTTCCGCAGTGACCTGTATTACCGTTTAAACGTTCTGAAAATTGAAGTGTGTCCTCTGCGTGAGCGCAAAACCGATTTGTTTGAGCTCGTGCCATTTTTCAGCAATATGCTGACGCGGGAGCTTGGTATGCCTGCGCCCAAATGGGCACATGAAGATATGGAAGCGATGAGCGAATACGATTGGCCAGGCAATATTCGTGAACTGAAAAACTTGATTGAGCGATGCATTTTGCTTGGGAAACCGCCTGCGCATTATTGGCGGGAGCTAAATGGTGGACACTCATTGCCTAATGTGTCGATTACTGTTTCTCATTCTGCTGAACTACCGACATTTAAAGAAGGTAGAGAGTTCACAGGTGAGGGGTACCCGAACAACTGGACATTGAAAGAAGTCGAAAAAGCCCATATAAAACAGGTCGTTAACTTGCACGAAGGCAACAAATCAGCCGCTGCTCGTGACTTAGGCGTTGCGCGTAAGACCTTAGAACGTAAGTATAAAGAATGGGATTCTGAGGATGAGGAATATGCCGACTAACGGCCCACAGCACAAAGGATTGTCGAAATGGACGCACCGTTTTAAAACCATGGTGCGTTATCGCTTATTATTTTTAACCTCCGCACCTATCTTCCTCACTTTGATAGCCCTGATCGGGATTACCATTTATTGGTCCATCCATTATACGTGGCAGAATGCACTGCTGGATGTCTCTGAACGTCTTGGTGTTGCGAATAACAGCGTAACGTTGTTACAGCAAAAGCAATCGAATTACGTACGTGCGTTTGCTGACTCATACGATTTTCGTATTCGCATCAATCAAGGGATACCGCAAGATGAGCTGCAAAAGTGGGTCACTGAGCAGAAGAAACGATATGCTTTAGATTTTCTCTCTTTCCAACGCGTCAACTCGATGGAAAACAAATTCCGCTTTATGGATCTCACTAAGCGAGAATCGTTTTTTGATGTACTCAATAAAGAAGAACTCGAACGCCTCGATCCTGAACTCGCTAAACGAGCGGAAGTGCCTATTCTTGCCGATGGGGGCATGGAAGCACGTGGGCTAGTCAGTCGAACCGTGATTCCTGTGCATAGCCAAACGAATGATTTGATCGGCTTTCTTGATGGTGGTTTGCTTCTCAATAACAGCACTGTATTGGTAGATCAAATTCGCGACTTAATCTATCTCAGCGATAATGATCGCCTTCGTCCGGTTGGCACATTGACCGTATTTCTTGATGATTTGCGTGTGAGCACCAACGTTCCTCTAGACAGCGAGCATAGGTTAGGGCGCGCCATAGGCACTCGCGTGAGCGCAGAAGTGTATAACAAAGTACTTTCAAAAGGTGAGCAGTGGGTTGACCGAGCCTATGTGTATGACGCTTGGTATATTACGGCGTATCAACCGATCAAAGACCAATACGACAACGTCATTGGTATGCTTTATACCGGTTACCTAATGTGGCCATTCGTTAAAGCCTACATGACCAACATTGCAGAAATTAGCTTGATTACGGTTATGTTATTGCTGGTTTCCGGCGTGATGGTATATCGCGGTTCTTATGATCTGTTTCGACCGATCGAACGCATCCATAAAGTGGTGAAGCAGGTCCAACAAGGAAAAGAAAAACGGATTGGTCCGTTGGGCTTAGATGCAGATCATGAACTTGCGCAGTTAGCCAGACAGTTTGATGATATGTTAGACGCGCTAGAAGAGCGCAAAATTGAACTGAAAAACTCCGCAGCGCAACTTGAATGCAAAGTTCAAGAGCGCACAGCAAGCCTTAGAGAAAAAACCCAAGATCTAGAGCTGCATATTCAATTGCTCAACCAAACTCGCGACAAACTCGTTGTTCATGAAAAACTGGCAGCACTGGGAGAACTCACCGCGGGGATTGCTCACGAAATTAATAACCCAACCGCCGTGATCCTTGGCAACGTAGAATTGATCCATTTTGAATTGGGTGACGATGCAAGTCGAGTACAAGAAGAGATTGATGCGATTCACGCGCAAATCGATCGTATTCGCAATATCACGCGCAGTTTATTGCAATACAGTCGCCAAGGTGGTGTTCAAGATGAAATCACTTGGCAACATGTCAATCCTATCATTGATGAAAGCATCACCTTGGTTAAAACGGGCACCAAGAAACGAGACGTCGAGTTTGTGACTGATCTACAAGCGCATACGTCCGTTGAGATAAACCGTCACCACTTGCTACAAATCTTAGTTAATTTGCAAATGAATGCCATTCACGCAATGAACGGCAAAGGCACGTTAACAGTAGTCAGTGAAGACTGGATTGACGAGGGCGAAGTGAAAGGAGCTGCGATTCATGTTATCGACGAGGGTTGCGGTATTAAACCAGAAAACTTGAGTCGAATCTTCTCACCATTTTACACAACGAAGCGAGAAGGTACAGGGTTAGGGCTGTCGGTCTCTCAAAGTATCCTCAGCCAAACGGGTGGTGAGCTAAAAGCCGAGTCGGAATGGGGAAAGGGCAGTAAATTCAGTATTTATTTACCTAAAAAAGCCGAACTGATCCTAGAGGTGACGAATATCGCTTAGTCACTTGTTGTAAGCATTACGGAAGAAAGAGCCAGTTATAATACTGGCTCTTTTTTGTATTCAATGACGCATTTGTGCTCAAGCTTTTTGCTTTGAAGAAGCACTGCGATGGTTTCACTAGCGATGAATTAATAAAAACAACACTTGCAGTATGTAGCATGAACAAGTACCGTTGCCCGGTTTTTCTAAATACACCCCAATTGCTAAGGTAAAGGTTTTGATCTCCACAGCGAATATTACTCAACAATTCGGCGCTAAGCCGCTATTCGAAAACATTTCAGTTAAGTTCGGCGAAGGTAATCGCTACGGCTTAATTGGAGCTAACGGTTGTGGTAAATCAACCTTTATGAAGATCCTCAGCGGCGAGCTTGAGCAAACCAGCGGTAACGTGAGTTACGATCCAAACGAGCGCGTTGCAAAACTAAACCAGGACCAGTTCGCTTACGAAGAATTTACGGTAATCGATACCGTTATCATGGGTCATAAAGAGCTATGGGAAGTGAAGAAAGAGCGTGACCGTATCTACTCACTTGCTGAAATGAGTGAAGAAGACGGCATGAAAGTGGCTGACCTAGAAGTTCAGTTTGCGGAAATGGACGGCTACATGGCAGAAGCAAAAGCGGGCGAGCTTCTTCTTGCGGTGGGTATTCCAATGGAACAACACTTCGGTTTGATGAGCGAAGTGGCGCCGGGCTGGAAACTTCGTGTGCTTCTAGCGCAAGTTCTATTCGCAGACCCAGACGTTATGCTGCTTGACGAACCTACCAACAACTTGGACATGGATACGATCCGTTGGTTGGAAGACACGCTAAACGCGCGTAACTGCACGATGATCATCATCTCGCACGACCGCCACTTCCTAAACTCAGTATGTACGCACATGGCTGACTTGGATTACGGTGAACTGCGCATTTACCCAGGTAACTATGATGAGTACATGACAGCAGCTTCTCAAGCTCGTGAACGTCTATTAAACGACAACGCGAAGAAGAAAGCACAAATTGCTGAGCTACAAACGTTCGTTGCACGTTTCTCAGCAAACGCATCGAAAGCAAAACAAGCGACATCTCGTGCTAAGCAAATCGACAAGATCAAACTGGATGAAGTTAAAGCGTCTAGCCGTCAAAACCCATTCATTCGTTTCGAACAGTCGAAAGAGCTGTTCCGTAACGCTCTGATTGTTGAAAACCTAAGCCAAGGTTTCGAAGAGGACTTGTTCTCAGACTTCAATGCAATTTTTGAAGTGGGTGAGCGCGTTGCGATCATCGGTGAGAACGGTGTGGGTAAAACAACACTTCTAAACACGCTTGCTGGTGTGCTTGAACCGCGTGCAGGTGAGTACAAATGGTCTGAAAACTCAAATATCGGTTACTACGCGCAAGACCACGCGCATGACTTTGCAGAAGACATGAACCTAACGGATTGGATGGGTCAATGGCGTCAAGAAGGTGATGACGAGCAAGTCGTTCGTGGTTTCCTTGGTCGTATGCTGTTTGGTCAAGACGACATTAAGAAGTCAGTAAAAGTACTGTCTGGTGGTGAGCAAGGTCGTATGTTGCTTGGTAAGCTGATGATGCACAAGCCAAACATGCTGCTAATGGACGAACCAACCAACCACATGGACATGGAATCGATTGAATCTTTGAACACCGCGCTTGAGCAATACAAAGGCACGTTGTTCTTCGTATCTCACGACCGTGTATTCGTAGACTCGCTAGCAACGCGTATTATCGAAATCCGCGATGGCAAGATCACGGACTTCAAAGGCACGTACTCTGAGTTCCTAAAATCTCGTGGCGTTGACGCGTAATTACTCGCGAAGTGTTTAAAAAGCAAAAGCCTCGCTATTTAGCGAGGCTTTTTATATTGGTCTTAATCCTTAAACTGACCGGTTATATACGCATATATGCCGACGACACCAAATGTAATGATCATTGAGAGCATGATGCCACTGGGCGTGAGCAAAAAATTCCACAGTTGGTCATTGTCCATAGTTCACATCCTTTGTGAATGAGCTGTAGTTAGCATCAATTAAAGCAAGCGTTGTATTGCTACAACACATGTTGCTATTTCTGACTTATATCGTTTAATTAAGCCTTCATAACGTGATGATTTACTTATCCCAATTGTTATAAGTTTACACGAATCGACGGTTTTGTATTATTTTCTCGTTAACGAGATGCACTTTCGCCTTTCACATCAAACTCAATTTTGTCGGCTCCGGTAAATACTTGGAAGCGTAAACCTTTCGCACGCGCAATGGTCGTAATACCAAATTGTTTCGCAAGATCTAACCCCATTTGAGTAACGCCAGAGCGAGAAAGCAGAACAGGAATGCCCATTTGAGCCACTTTAATCACCATCTCTGAAGTAAGGCGACCAGTTGTGTAGAAAATTTTATCTTCACCTGTTTCTTCTTTGAGCCACATCTCACCTGCAAGCGTATCCACTGCATTGTGGCGGCCGACATCTTCCACAAATGATAATACCTCATTGCCTTTGCAAACCGCACAGCCATGCACCGCACCTGCTTTTTTGTAGGTGTCGTTGTAATGAGTCAACGCTTCCAATGCGGAATAGATTTCTGATTGTTTAAGCGGAACTTGAGGCACTTGGTAATTCTCAAGTTGTTTCATCACGTTGCCATACATGGTGCCTTGACCACAGCCAGATGTGACGGTTTTCTTTTTCAGAGCGCCTTCTAAATGTTCGGTATTTTCTTTAGTAATCACCGCTGCGGAATGCGTTTCCCAGTCAATAATGACGGATTCAATTGCGGCTGGATCGGACAGGAAGCTTTGGTTTTTTAAATAACCCAGTACTAGCGCTTCTGGACGCGAACCTAGCGTCATGAGCGTGACCACTTCTTTCCAGTTCAGCATGACCGTAAGAGGACGCTCGCAAGCGATTTGCTTTGTGAGCTTTTCGCCGTACTCGTCGTACACATCGACTTCAATGGTTTGCAGGGGATTTTCACTGGTTTTAATAATATTTGGTTTCAGCACAGTCGTGTCCTAGTGATTAAGAGCGTTAGGTTGCTACGCATTTAGCTTGCTAAGTGGTTAGCAAAGCAAATCTCGTTCCAAAATAGCGGTTCCCACAAAAATTGCGAGGTTTTATGTCAACAATGCATTAAAACTGCGAGTTCGCAGTAATGACACATCAGTACATTTGAGTTTCGGCTAGTTTGGTACTTATAGCCAGAGGACATGAATAGGCTAAGCTTTATCAGTGTGGCTCGTTTATTGCTTATAAGTCAATAAAATGGTCGAAAGTAAGGTCAAAGTGTCCTGATTGCTTTCAGACCAAAATAGAAAAACTGGGTGAGTTATGTCGGATAAGAAAGATTTCGAGAACAATTACGAGAAGACCGAAGACGCATGGCCAATTGGCGTAGAGCTTGTTGAGCATGAGATCAGTACAGGGATTTGGGTAACAACCCAATGGCAGTTGACGGGATTTGCGCTAAATCCGACGGAAGAGACTCCAGATGTTTGTCTGTTGCAATTGCACAAAGACGAGCGTACAGACTACCGCTTTAACTTAAGCTCTCAGCAACCTAAACTTTTTTTAGTGATGGATAACGTCGAGTCTGGTGAAAAACCAGCGATACAGCTACTAACGGCTTCACAATCTGTCGCGGCGCAATATATGGATGGCGACAACCTTGTACTATCCAACGATATGCCGTTAGCCGTTCAGGCTTGGATGGAAGCCTTCATCGGTCGCCACGGTGAGTTGTTAGAAGTAAGACGTAAGAAACGCAAAGGAGCGGGCAGAGCAAATGGCAACTAGTTTTTTAAGCCGTTGGTCGAAACGTAAATTAGAAGAATCTTCCCAACATGATGAAGAGATCACGCCGATAGCAGAGACGGAGCAATCCGAAGATAGTGTCACAGCGCTTTCAAACGCTGACGAAAGCTCAGACGCTTTGAACGTCAACGAGGTTAGTCAGTCACCAGACATTACCGCGAGTGTAGAGACTGAAAAGCCCGAAGAAATGTCTGTGGCGCAACTGCTGGTTTCTGAAGCTTCAGAAAGTGTTAAGAAAGCCGCGCTGCGCAAAATGTTCTTGTCCGAAGAATTTAACGTGCGTGATGGCCTAGACGATTACGATGATGATTACAGTAACTTAAAGTCACTTTCTAAAGACGTCGCAGAGACGCTGCGTGATTGGGTTAAAGAAAAAGTGGAAGAAGAACCAGACACTGAAACGGCGCAAGGATCTGAACTTAACGCTGACGATATCGCATCTGAGGTGGTTGAAGACTCAGAACTAAACGCCGAAAAAAGTGCCGGAATTACCCAAGATGAAAATGAACTGTATATAAATACAGTATCTGGTGAAAGTGATACTTTTGCTGAGGAATCACCGCCTAACGAGGTGAGACAAAATATACCACACAAAGAATAGGTACATTTTGACTAAACACTCAATGAACCGGCTGGGACAAAATGTCTCAACCGGTTTTTTTATCCCTACTATTTGTCGGTAAAATATCTAAGTGATTGAATTTTAATTGATATTTTATTGGCATGACATTTGCTTTTTGTTGCTCAATACCAATCTGGTTGAAGTTAGCACGGACGCACTGCGTAGTATTCATCGCCTATAGATGGCGGAATAAGAATGCTCATTGATAAGTTAATCAGCAGAATCTCCGGCGCTAACTACACTAAGAGATGGAAAAGACTATCCATGTTCATAAATGGAATTGAGCAATGCTGAAACAATTATTAGAACAAGCAACTTCCAATAACGGTAAAGCGAGGCTGTACGCTTTCGAAAATACCGTAGAGTTGACCAATCTTATTCCACCAACCGTAAGCTATGAAAGCGGCGGTAATACTTTGATTGTGGGCCCAACGGCAATCATCGAAAGTGCGGCAGCGCAATTGTCGCAAATGAACAGCCTAACGCTGCTTTCTACCGATGGCGAAAAGGGCACAAATCCCGAGCTTTATTACGCCAATTCGGTTCAGGTTTCAGGGTTCTTAGGTACGTTTGAAGTTCTGATTGAAAATCATGGTTCGACCAACAATCTTGCCAAGGTCGCGATCAATAGCGATTGTTTCGATATCGTACTCGATCTTTGCCTTAACAGCTGCATGTCGGAAGAAGTCCCAGTACCGGGCTACTACCCAGTAGGTCGTGGCTATCCGAAACTGGCTGAAGCGTTGGAAGAGATTCCAACCTTAATGGGGACGTTCGATAAACCGAAATTCTTCCGTTTAGATACCGATTTATGTGCACACAGCTCTCGTGGCGTAAAAGGTTGCGAACGGTGTGTGGATGCTTGTCCGGCAGGGGCACTATCTAGTGAAGGCAGCGACAAAACGGGCCATCGCATCGAGATCAACCCATACCTATGTCAAGGCGTCGGTACTTGTGCTACAGCGTGTCCGACAGAAGCGATTCATTACACATTGCCAAACCCCGAAGATACGCAAAAGTTTATTGAACGTACGCTAGCCAACTATGAGCAAGCGGGTGGTTTAGATCCTATCGTATTGATTTGTAGTTCTCGCCACGAGAGCTACAACGTGATGGCACTAAAAGCACTGCCAGATAATGTGATTCCCATTGTGGTGGAAGAACTGCCTTCGGTTGGTATAGATACTTGGTTTGCCGCGCTTGTGAACGGTGCCACTCAGGTGCTGTTTGCGGCTTCGCGTTTTATGCCTCAAACCATTATTCGTGTGCTGAATAGCGAAGTAGGTATTGCTCAAGAGCTGCTCGACCAGCTTGGTATCGCCAAAGAAACCATCGACATTCTGTATCTAGAATCACTACGTGAAGGTGCTCCGACACTTTGTACCGAGCCTTTTGATTTGGCATTAGGTGATTTGCAAGGTAACAAACGTCAGCGTCTATTTACGGCGTTGGATGCGTTGTCAGCATCGCGTATTCCAGTTGAGAACATTGTTGAACTGCCAGCGAATGCACCTTACGGCACGGTTTCTTGTGAAAGCAAAGATTGTACGTTGTGCATGAGCTGTGTGGCGGTGTGTCCAACACGTGCATTGCATACGGACGGCCAATCTCCGTCGCTTAAATTCGTCGAGCAAGACTGCATTCAATGTGGGCTGTGCGAGAAAGCGTGTCCAGAGAAAGTGCTGACGCTTACTCCTCGTATGAACTGGGTGAAAGAAGAACGCCAGAAAGCGGTTGTGATTCATGAAGAAAAGGCAGCCGAGTGCATTCGCTGTCACAAGCCTTTTGCTCCGCAATCGATGATCGACATGCTGCAAAACAAGCTTCGTGGTCATTCTCATTTCTCTGATGAAGCCGCCATTAATCGCATCGCCATGTGTGAGGACTGTCGTGTGATCGACATGTTTGAATCGATGGCTGCTGATCCAATGAATCAATTGAAATACTAGGAGCTCGCAGTGGATACACAACAAGAACAAACACTGAGAACAGACATTTATCTCGTTCTATCCGCACTTTTTCGTAGTGCGCCAAGTGATGAAATGCTGGCGTTCCTGAAATCGCTAGAAATTGAACCGTCTGAGAGCGCGATGCAAAAAGCTTGGCTCGCACTGCAACAAGCCGCGAACGAAGCGCAGCGAGAAGCGTTAGAAGAAGAATATCAAGATCTGTTTATTGGCATTGGACGTGGTGAAGTTGTGCCATTCGGATCTTGGCATCGCACTGGCTCGATGATGGAAAAACCGTTAGCGGAAATTCGTCGCGATTTGGATCTTTTAGGCATCGAACGAGAAGAGAACGTGAAAGAGCCTGAAGACCATATTTCTGCACTGTGCGAAGTGATGGCAATGCTGACGGGTGAAGAGGAAGAACTTCAACAAGCGGTGTTTAATAAACACATCGCCCCTTGGTTCCAATCTTTTACGCGCCAACTAGAGAACGCAGAAAGCGTGAACTTCTACAAGCCAGCTGCACAGCTTTGCGATGCGTTTTTAACGTTAGAGCAAGTGCGCTTTAGCGTGAACACCAAAAGCAGTAAGAGCAAATTAAAAATTGATGTGAAAAACGTCACTGATTACGAGTAATCGAGCAGTACTTGGTCATATCGATAGAGAGGCATGAGTCTCCAAAGATCTACCGTAAGGTAAGGAAGCAATGATGAAAGATAATAAAGAAATAAACACAAGCCGTAGGGATCTCCTAAAAGGCTTCACAACCGCTGCCGTTGCTGGTGCTGTTGTTGCGGGAACCACGAAAGTGGCCGTTGCTTCAGAAACGGTTGAGCCTTCTGAAAAAGACGTGAAGAAGAAAGGGTATCGTGAAACTCAACACATTCGCGATTACTACGACACACTTTAGGAGATAACGGATGAAACTTGTCAAACGCTCCGACAGTGTGAGCAAAGAAACAAACCAGCTTGGCGTATCTCGTCGTGCATTCATGAAAAACACTTCGCTTGCCGCTGGTGGCGCAGTGGTTGGTGCTAGTCTATTCGCACCGGGGATGATGAAAAAAGCGCAAGCAAAATCCGTCGATCCAGAAGCGAAAACAGAAGTGAAACGTACTATCTGTTCTCACTGTTCAGTGGGTTGTGGTATTTACGCAGAAGTTCAAAATGGTGTTTGGACGGGTCAAGAGCCTGCATTCGACCACCCATTTAACGCCGGTGGTCACTGTGCAAAAGGCGCAGCACTACGTGAACATGGCCACGGTGAGCGCCGTCTTAAATACCCAATGAAGCTTGAAAACGGTAAGTGGAAAAAGCTTTCTTGGGATCAAGCGATCGAAGAAATCGGTAACAAGGTGATGGACATCCGCAAAGAGTCGGGTCCTGATTCGGTTTACTTCTTGGGAAGCGCAAAGCACAGCAACGAACAAGCGTACTTGTTCCGCAAAATGGCATCACTTTGGGGCACTAACAACGTTGACCACCAAGCGCGTATTTGTCACTCAACAACCGTGGCGGGTGTAGCGAACACTTGGGGTTACGGTGCGATGACCAACTCTTTCAATGACATGCACAACTGTAAGTCGATGCTGTTCATTGGTTCAAACCCAGCTGAAGCACACCCAGTAGCGATGCAGCACATTCTGATCGCGAAAGAGAAGAACAACTGTAAGATCGTCGTAGCGGATCCTCGTCGTACTCGTACGGCGGCGAAATCTGATCACTATGTATCACTTCGTCCTGGTTCTGACGTAGCATTCATTTGGGGTGTGTTGTGGCACATCTTCGAAAACCAATGGGAAGATAAAGAGTTCATCCGTCAACGTGTATTCGGTATGGATGAAATCCGTGCTGAAGTAGCGAAGTGGACGCCAGCAGAAGTTGAGCGTGTAACAGGCGTAAGCGAAGAAGACGTTTACCAAACAGCAAAACTGCTTTCTGAAAATCGCCCAGGCTGTATCGTTTGGTGTATGGGTGGTACTCAGCATACTACCGGTAACAACAACACACGTGCTTACTGTGTGCTTGAGCTAGCACTTGGTAACATTGGTAAATCAGGCGGCGGCGCAAACATCTTCCGTGGTCACGATAACGTACAAGGCGCAACCGACCTTGGCGTACTTTCTGACACGCTACCGGGCTACTACGGCCTTTCTGAAGGTGCTTGGCGTCATTGGTCAAAAGTGTGGGAAATCGATTACGAATGGATTAAAGGTCGTTTCGATGACAACGCTTACGGTGGTCAAAAACCAATGCACAGTGCAGGTATTCCTGTATCTCGTTGGGTGGATGGCGTACTGGAAAACAAAGACAACATTCGTCAACGCGAAAACATCCGTGCAATGTTCTACTGGGGTCACGCAGTGAATTCTCAAACACGTGGTGTTGAGATGAAAAAAGCGATGCAGAAGTTGGACATGATGGTGATTGTGGACCCATACCCAACTGTTGCTGCGGTAATGAACGACCGTACCGACGGCGTTTACTTGCTTCCTGCAACAACACAGTTTGAAACATACGGCAGTGTTACCGCTTCTAACCGCTCTCTACAATGGCGTGATCAGGTGATTGAACCTTTGTTCGAATCAAAACCTGACCATGAAATCATGTACCTGCTTTCGAAGAAACTGGGCTATTCAGATCTTCTGTTCAAAAATATCCGTGTTGAAAACAACCAGCCGGTGATTGAAGACCTAACGCGTGAATTCAACAAAGGCATGTGGACGATTGGTTACACAGGCCAAAGCCCAGAGCGTTTGAAAGCGCACCAACAAAACTGGCATACGTTCCACAAAACCACATTGGAAGCGGAAGGTGGCCCTGTAAACGGTGAAACCTACGGTCTGCCTTGGCCATGTTGGGGTACACCGGAAATGAAACACCCAGGCACGCACATTCTGTACGATACGTCTAAGACGGTTGCAGAAGGTGGCGGTAACTTCCGTACGCGCTTTGGTGTGGAATTTGAAGGCAAGAACCTACTTGCTGAAGACAGCTATTCTAAGGGCTGTGAAATCAAAGACGGTTACCCAGAGTTCACTGACAAGTTGTTGAAACAACTTGGTTGGTGGGACGATCTAACTGCTGAAGAGAAAGCGGCAGCAGAGGGTAAAAACTGGAAGACTGACCTTTCTGGCGGTATTCAGCGTGTCGCGATCAAGCACGGTTGTATTCCATTTGGTAATGCGAAAGCGCGTGCGATTGTTTGGACGTTCCCAGACCGCGTACCACTGCATCGTGAACCACTGTACACACCACGTCGTGACCTTGTAACGGATTACCCAACTTGGGATGACAAAGATGCAATCTTCCGTGTTCCTACGTTGTATAAATCAATTCAAGAGCAAGACAAATCGGGCGAGTACCCAATCGTTCTGACTTCTGGCCGTCTGGTTGAATACGAAGGTGGTGGTGAAGAGACGCGTTCAAACCCATGGCTTGCCGAGCTTCAACAAGAAATGTTTGTCGAAGTGAACCCGAAAGACGCGAACGATCTTGGCTTTAGAGATGGTGATGATGTTTGGGTTGAAGGTGCAGAGAAGGGACGCATCAAAGTGAAAGCGATGGTTACACGTCGTGTGAAACCTGGCTTGGCGTTCATTCCGTTCCACTTTGGCGGTAAGTTCGAAGGTGAAGACCTACGTCCTAAATACCCAGAAGGCACTCAACCTTATGTTGTTGGCGAAGCCGCCAACACGGCAACCACTTACGGTTACGACCCTGTTACTTTGATGCAGGAAACCAAAGTAACCCTATGTAACATTCGTAAAGCGTAAGGAGTCTGACAATGGCACGAATGAAATTCCTATGTGACACCAAACGCTGTATCGAGTGTAACGGCTGTGTTACTGCATGTAAGAACGAAAACGACGATGCGCTTGAATGGGGCATTCAACGTCGCCGCGTGGTAACACTGAACGACGGTGAAGCTGGTGAAAACTCCATCTCTGTTGCTTGTATGCACTGTACCGATGCGCCTTGTATGGCAGTTTGTCCAGCAGACTGTTTTGAACATACCGAAGACGGGATCGTTCTTCACAATAAAGATCTGTGTATCGGTTGTGGTTACTGTTTGTTTGCTTGTCCGTTTGGCGCACCTCAGTTCCCTAAACAAGAAGCGTTTGGTGAACGTGGTAAAATGGATAAATGTACTTTCTGTGCGGGCGGCCCAGAAACAGAGCCTGGCTCTGAGGAAGAGCGCCAAAAATACGGTGCGAACCGTATCGCAGAAGGCAAGTTACCAATGTGTGCATCGCTTTGTTCAACCAAAGCGCTGCTTGCGGGTGACGCAGAGAAAGTCTCTGACATTTTCCGTCAACGTGTGGTAGAACGCGGCGCGAAAAACGCAGGTTGGACAGACGGAAACGATCTTTCTTACGATGCGACGAAAAGCTAAGTAAGGAGAGGCACATGTTAAACACGCTTAAACGTGCGTCTCTAGCAATGCTGTCAATGATGACGGCATTGCTGCTGACTTTCGCAATGCCTGCTTCAGCAGAGGAACAATCTTCTAAAGTTATTCAACAGGAGATCACGCAACTCGCCGGGGCAGACTATTGGCGCGAGGTCAGAGAGGGGCAAGAGGGTTATACCACGTCTCAATCGCCAGAACATGGCGTATTAATCAGTAAACCTGGTGAGACTTGGTACATTCTAAAAGAGAAATGGATGTCTCCTGCGGGTGCTGTCGCGATTTTCGGCAGTATTGCAATGGTAATCATGGCTTACGTATTCGTTGGCCCTTTGATGCTAAGCAAGCCGCGTACTGGCAAAAAGATGAAACGTTGGTCTCGTTTAGACCGCGCGCTTCACTGGAGTATGGCGTTTACATTCTTAACGTTGGCATTCAGTGGTTTGATGCTGGTTTACGGTAAGCACTTCTTAAAACCGTATGTTCCTACTGAGTTCTGGGGTTTTATCGTCATGTTGGCGAAGCAGTACCACAATTACATGGGGCCATTGTTCTTCATTTTGCTGATGCTCGTGCTCTTTAAATGGTGGCGCAAGTCGATTCCAAACATGACTGATGTTCGTTGGTTCATGAAAATGGGCGGTATGGTTGGTAAACACAAAGGCACACATCCGTCAGCTGGTTTCTCAAACGGTGGCGAGAAGGCAATCTATTGGTTATTGATCTTCTTTGGTGCTATCGCGGCAGTGAGTGGCTTAGTTCTAGATTTTCCTATCTTTGGCCAAACTCGCCGTGACATGGAGCTTTCTAACTTAGTTCACGCGATTTCGGCACTGATTCTAATCTGTGGCTTTATCTTCCACATCTATATTGGTCTATTCGGTATGGAAGGTGCGTTAGAAGGCATGGTGACTGGTGAAGTTGACGAGACATGGGCGAAAGAACACCACGATCTTTGGTATGAGGAAGTGAAGTCCAAAGAAGCAATGGGCGAATCAAATACGGCACAAACGGAAGCAAAAGGAGCGAAAGCGAATGAACAAACCTCATAACGGGATTTGGGTTGCGTACATCCTGAGCTGTCTGACCCCGTTTACGTTTCTGATCTCAGGCGTTATCGCAATTATCTATGCGGGTTACCGATTAGATAAGGGAGAAGACAGCGACGTAGTGATTTCTCATTACTACGGTTTAATTCGCACCTTCTTCCTCTACCTGACGTTTTTTGTTGTGTTGATCGTCACCGTCGCGACTTCTAACGGTGTACTCGTTGGCGTGAGTGATTATTGGTTGCATAGTACTTTGCTTGAAACCATCGCTTACTTTATTCCTTGGGTAGGGATGGTGTTTGCTGCATTAGCCATCTTGGTGTGGTTTATGCGAATGTTTCAAGGGATGCAGCAACTGAGCAATAACCAACCACACAGACCATCGACAGGTCCAAACCTTTAATCAGTATTCTTTAAGCAAAACCGCCGTAATAGGCGGTTTTTTTGTTGCTGTCATGTCTCAAATATGAAGCACTGAGTCCCACAAGTGATACTTGATGCAACTTATTGAGTGAATTTACGTAACTGGGCAGAAAATCATAGTTAAGTAAGAAACATGTAAAAAAATCGCGTCGCGATGAGACATTAGTCTCACTCACGCTATTGTTCATTTACTCAGGATTCATCGTCCCGTTAAAGTACGCTGCGCTCAGAAATTCAAAGAGTTGCATACGTGAAAATTGCCATCAATACATTCAGTCTACGCATACAGATGAATCTCTATCGGAGGATGTTTGATTAAGGCATCTTGCTCTCACAAATAAGAAGAGCGAAACGAGCACTAAATGATGCGGCAAGGTAAGAAAAGGACAAACACGTTACGGCTATGATCCCTCAATTCGTCATTCCTATCACGAATCGCTTTGGCGAAAGCTATCACTTCTCAGGTCAGTTACTTACTAGCGGCGAACCTAAAACATTCGTGACCAAACAAGAGGCAATAGAGTTTCTTGAGAGCTTTGGTGAGCTTGACCTTCGCTCTGTCGAAGACTTGTTCTATTTGATTGGTCAATTCAAGCCAAACATACCTGACGGTGAGCTTACTTCCCAACACTATAATTCAACGTTTGCCAATGCTTTGGTGAACGGTGACTTGCATGTCGCTCGAATTTTACCGACTGGAGAAAACTACGCACTCTCGTCAGCGGTTACGCCTCCACCGGCTCAAAATACCGTCAATGCAAAACCATCGAAGGGGAAGTCGAATAAAAAGAGTGGAAGAAGTGCCGCATCTGCTAAGCCTCAGCAACAAAGTAGCGAAAAACATGAGAAAGCCGGTGATCCTGTATCACTTGTGACGGGTGAAGAAATTCTCGAACTCTATGATATCGCGCTACAACAAGGTACTACTTGGCAGCGTACTTATCGCTCTTCGCAGTCGGATGTAAATCATGGAATGGGCTTTGGTTGGAGACATGCATTTCAGTTTGAATTGCACGAGAAGACGGACGAGAAAGACAACGTTATCGCTTGGGAGTTTGTTGACGATAAGGCAGATATCACAGAATTTGAGCCAGTAGATACTGGAGCAACAAGTTACCAGATATACGCTGGTGCGAGCTGTTATTTCCTAAATTCAGCAACTCGGATCGTGACGCTCGCTAATGGGCATCAATATCGATTTGAACAGAAAGATGATCGTTGGCTTGTTAAACAAGTCAGAAATGGCACGTTTTCAACGTTTCAACTGCAGTATTCTCGAAACCATCGATTGATCGAGATTGCATACAACAAGCGTCCGGTTCTTGAATGTCAATATGATAAGCAAGGACGCCTTGTAGAACTGCTTAATGCAAAGTCCCAAAAAGTTCTGACAACTTATACCTATGATGAGCACGATGATTTGGTCAGTGCAACTAATCATTTGGGCTTGAAGGAACAGTATCAATACCGCGGCCACTTAATTGTTAAGCGTGTACGACCAACTGGCTTTACTCATTATTTTGAATGGGATGGCGAAGGTGCTAACGCGAAATGCATCAGGAACGTTGGGGACGCAGGAATTTATGACTATCGCTTCCATTATCAGGGAAATCATTCTTCTTATTCTGACTCGTTAGATCATCAATGGTCTTTCTTGCATGACGAGCAGGGTAACTTGCTCGAGAAAATAAGCCCCACAGGTAAAACTTGGCGATGGCAATATGATGAATTAGGACGAAAAGCACAAGCTATCTATCCTGATCAGTCAACGGTCAATTATCAATATAATCAGCATGGTCAATTAGTTTCTAAGTTTCATTCCTCTGGCAAAGAAGTTCAATATGGTTATGACGGCTTAGGTAAGTTAGTTAAAACGGTTTCACCTGACGGGGATATCGAGAAGGCTTACTACAATAGCCTCGGTCAAAGAGTTTGGGATACCGATCAGTTCGGCTGTGTCACGGAATATGATTACGATAAACACGGTCAAGTCGTCAAAAAAGAGTCTGAAGATGGTAAGAAAAGTCAGTGGTGGTGGGATGAACAACAAAGACTTATCGCGAATGAAATAGATGGTATATTACTTCGTTACAGCTACAACGAAGACGATCTAGTGAATGGCGTCGCTTATCCCGATGGGTGTATTGCTCAACTCGCTTATGATCAATTTGGCAGGCGTACATCGGTTCGTTATTTTAACGACGAAGACAAAGTCGGTTATAGCGAAGAATATTCTTACGATGAGCACAGCCGTGTTGCTCAGATTCGAACTCCAACAGGCATTACCTCGTATCAATGGGGAGCACTCGCACAACAAGAAGCAGTCATCTTTCCCGATGGCAGCCACATTTCTTACGAATACGATCAACAACGTAACCTGACTAAATTAGTTCGGAGTGACGGCTTAGAATTCGAATTTCTGTATGACGATGAAGGCCAGCTATCAGGAACTGTCGGGTTTGATAATCTATACAGCCAATTTGATTATGACGATATGGGGCGGATCCATCGTAAGCAAGTCGCCGATAGGACTGTGCTGTACCGATATGACGCTGCGGGTTATCTCAAGCACGTCAAAGCAGGAAATGGTCGCAGTATTGTAGAGAACCACTTCAATTATACGCTTGGTGGGCGACTTACTTTCGCATCCAATCGCCATCAAACATTGCAATACCAATACTCTTCATTCGGGCATTTAACAAAGCGCATTCAAGGTCAGTTTGAGATAGCGCAGGAGTTTAACAGAGTTGGCCAACGCGTATCTCAGGTACTGCCAGATAATACGGAGCTGAACTTCTCTTATGATCGATATGGGCGTTTTTCAGCGATTCGGTTTGGAAACCTAGATTTACCTCAAATCAAATTTCATTACGATGAAATAGGACGAGTTTCCCAAATTGAAACGGCACATTTTAATGAGCGCATCATTTATGATGGTGTTGGTCGTTTGGTCGAACAACATTGGCCTGATAGAGAGAAAAAGTACGTTTACAATGCGCAAAACCGTATTTCATCAATCATTGATAATACGGCAGGAGCAACGCATTATCAGTACGATGCTTTAGGGCAACTGAAACGAGTCAATGCTTCCGGAGAAGTGACTAAGTTTGAATACGATAGTTTTGGCAATCCTACTTTGCCATCTTCAGAGGTATTCGCTGATCGTATTGAAGTACACGATAATGTCCGGTTCAAATATGACGCGCAAGGAAATCAGACAAAACGTGAGGGGCAAGGACACGTTCAGACTCGCGTATTTGATGCGTTAAATCAGCTCATTGAAGTTCACACCGACGATGGTATCAGTCAATATGAATATGATGCATTAGGGCGCAGAACGAAGAAAATTACACAACAAGGCGTTACGGAGTTCCTGTGGGAAGGTGAACGTTTAATTGGTGAACGCTCTTCAGGTGCTTTCCGTTGGTACCTATATCAACCAGAAACCTACACGCCAGTGGCACTGCTAGAAAATGGCGTTATTTATTGGTACCAGTGCGATCAAGTTGGTAAACCAGAGCGACTGATCGATTGCGAGGGGAATGTTGTATGGAGTGCCAGTTACGATGGTCACGGCTTTGCTCATGTACATATTGAAAATGTCGCAAATCCATTGCGTTTTCAAGGGCAGTATTTCGATCAAGAAACCGACTTACACTACAACCTCGCTCGGTATTACGACCCTAAGCTAGGACGTTTCATCCAACAAGATCCGATATCTATTGCTGGTGGTATTAATCATTACCAATATGCAGTCAACCCTATCCAGTGGATTGACCCAACAGGCTTCTTGTGTGAAGAAGGGCTAAAACGCTTACAACAAATGCTGGCTGAGTATCAGGCGCAAAACAACGTTCCCCAAGAGGTTTGCGATCAGATTTTAGAAGCTGCAAAAGAGTCATCCGTCGGAGAAGATGGTGTTCGCTCGCAAGTCAAAATCCGCAAACCCAAAGGTAAAAATCATATTCGATATGAATACGATTTAGACCATATTGATTGTGAGAGAAACGAGATTACTTTTTATCGTCATATCAATCATTCAGATGGCAGCAGACACGAAGTGCAGTATGTTGTTGGGATTGAGGAATTTGTAAATGCGCATGTTTTTGACTCAGAGAAAGTTGGTGGGGAAGAAGGTTGCACGATCTTCACTGAAGATCTTGTGCTGAACAAAGCAAAGTATAAAGAAAACTCTGAACTCAATACGAGTGGTTATGAGCTAACAGAAAGAAACAAAGCAAAAATTGATGAATGTTTGAAAGAGCGTCAAAAGGCTATGGACGCTCGAGCTGGCGAAGAGGGATATAACGCTCAAATCGGCAATATTAACCAACAATCTGCAAAAATTGGTGAGTTGGCCGCGGATGACTTTGTCCGGAGTAAACGCCCTAATGCTAAGTTGCTTCATCCCAAAGATATTGGAACATCAATTTCGAAGCCGGGCGATTTCGATATGGTGTACCTTGTAGAGAAGCCCGATCCCGGAGAAATAATCATCGTCGAGGCTAAGGGAGGCAGCAGCCCGCTGGGCAGCCGTAAAATTGGAAATATGGCATATCAGCAAGGGACAACTGAATATGCAGCAGCAATTATTGGTGAGATGTCTAAGAATGAGCGAGGTACAACAGAGTGGGAAGCGGCAACGGAAATAAAACTAGCGTTAAAGAGAGGGCGACCTATTAGGTACATTCATACTCAAACGGCAATCTATGACGCGGGACAGGTTTCAAAGGTTAAAGGCAAAGAATTTAAAATAGATTTAGGGGAGTTATAAATGTCTAGAAAAGTTAGAATTGAGCGAAATGCTAATCCGAAACTGACCCCAGAGTTAGTCCAAGGTTACAGCTCTGATATTAATCGAGACCTTGATATGCGTAAAGACGTAATCAATGTTCGCAGAGAGAACTTAGTTGCTTTAAGCGATGAAGCGTTTGAGCAGGTGAGGTGGTATACATGGCTTCCACATTCAATCGAAAACGAACAAACCGGTACACTATGTCTGTATGAAGCATCATTAATGCGTGCCTTTTATCATCAGCTCGCCATGAGACCTGACGAGCCTCAAAGTATTCAATTACCTGGATACCCGGAAGTAACCTGGAAAGGTGAAGGTATTTTAAAAACGGGGTGTTTACACCCTAACCGATGGCTTGATGCTTATTTCACTTCGGTGATTGTGCGTGACAAACCCAGTATGGACCTGTTGGCGAACTTTCCGATTTCTCTAATGAAGCAAAGCGCCACTAAGGCAGGTGAGCTTTCTTACATGTTAGTGGATGTAATTCAGTCATTCCACAACCGCACATCGGATTACCCTGATAAGCTAGTTGCAGCAATGGACGCTGCAATTGCTCAGGGTGATGACTGGGCATTAGAAATCGCCATGGGCATTTTAGAAACCTTTGCCGCCCTGACAACTGATATTGGTTATGACTTTGAAGAGGTACTCATTAAGAACCTGCAGTTCCAGGAGCAATATCAAATGCGCTTGGATGCTCCTAAAAAATTGATTTCAATCGAAACCTTCATCTCTTTCCCTCTGCTTGGCATGGCTTGTATGTGGTACGACAAAGGTAACTGTTTATCTGTTGAAACCGGTTGGCTTCCTCCATATCTCGTTGAAGGACGTTGGCTGGAGGATGTGAAAGCCGGAAAGATTACCCGATAGGGCTCAAAGGGAACGTTATAAACAAAGGTCATCATTATCGGTGGCTTTGTCGCGTTACGCTTGGCATTTTTGTGACCAGAATTCCACGGCATGACATCTAAACCATGAGTTGTCCCCTAAAGAATAATTGCGTGTTTCTTACAACCGGGCGATTTCGATATGGTGTACCTTGTAGAGGAGCCCGATCCCGGAGAAATCATCATCGTCGAGGCTAAGGGTGGCAGCAGCCCACTCGGCAGTCGTAAAATTGGCAATGAAGCATATCAGCAAGGGACAAGTAAATATGCGGCGGAAATAGTTAAGCTAATGTCAGAGAATAAAGAAGGAACGACTGAAAAATTAGCTGCCGACGAAATTCAATACGCCGCTTTCTCCGGCAGACCTATTCGATATATACATACTGAAGCGAGCATCCTTGAAAGTGGAAAGGCCTCGGACGTAAAACTAGAAGTGGCAGAGTTTAAAATTGATTCCCAAGGACCAAAGTAAAATGCAAAGTAAAGAATCGGTCAAAATTGTAGAGCGCAAAGCAAATCCTGAACTTGACACTCAAGCCATTGTGAATCGGAAAAAATTTATAAACCGGGTCTTAGATAACAGAAAAGAAGGTCTTAAAATCAGGCGGGAAAACCTGGTGAGTCTTGGTGATTTTGCCATTGACCAGGTTCGCTGGTATACCTGGTTTCAAGCCTCACATGAAGATGAGCAAATATGTACCTTGCGTCTTTACGAAACTTCTCTAATGGGCGCTTGTTATCATCGACTTGCTAGGAATCCCAATGATGAATTAACTATAAAGATTCTCGACTATCCTGAAGTAAAGTGGGACGGGGAAGGTATTTTAAAAACGGGGTGCATAAATCCTAATAGATGGATTGATATGTATTTTATATCGGCAATTGTGCGTGACTGGCCAAGTTTAGACGCATTGGCGAATTTTCCGATTTCTTTGATGAGACAGAGCTCTACTAAAGCGGGTGAGATGTCTTACATGTTAGTAGATGTCATCCAGTCGTTTCATAATCGCACATCGGACTATCCTGATAAACTGGTGGCCGCGATGGACGCGGCAGTTGCTCAGGGTGATGATTGGGCGTTAGAAATCGCCATGGGTATTTTGGAAACTTTTGCTGCCCTGACAACTGACATCGGTTATGACTTTGAAGAGGTATTAGTTAAGAACCTACAGTTCCAAGAGCAATACCAAATGAGGCTTGATAAACCAGAGGACTTGATTTCTATAGAAACTTTCATATCTGTCCCTCTTCTTGGCATGGCCTGTATGTGGTACGACAAAGGCAACCGTTTATCTATTAAAACCGGTTGGCTTCCTCCTTATCTCGTCGAGGGGCGTTGGCTAGAAGAAGTAAAAGCAGGGAAGATCACTCGATAAACTCCTTTAGTTAGCAATTCAGTATATAAGCCACCTCTCATGAGGTGGCTTTTACGTTTTGTTGAGCTATATGGTGCGCATTATGTTGGTGCACTAAAACCATATTGGTGCATTTATTAGCGTGTTAAGCACCATTTCAAGAATGCCTAATTTTATTAAAGTTCATACAAAACAATAAATTAAAGTGTAAGTGTTAGAAATGTAAATTATGGAATGAGAATTGCTCTGTTAGACGCTCTATAAATTAAGTTCACCAAATTGGTGATGAGCCTAACTTTGATGCACAGGATAAGTGCGCTACAGATCAACGGAGACAATCATAATGAGTGTAACTGCCAATCAGGTACACGGCGCTGTACAAACTCTCACGCAAAGTTCCGACACACTTTTCTTACTACTTGGCGCAATCATGGTTTTTTTGATGCATGCTGGTTTTGCTTTTCTTGAAGTAGGAACCGTGCGCCAAAAGAACCAAGTTAATGCTTTAGTTAAAATCTTGGCCGATTTCGGTATTTCCGCCATTGCGTATTTTTTCATTGGATACTGGGTCGCTTATGGCGGCACCTTCTTTGCTGATGCAGAGACGTTATCTCAAGGCAATGGTTACGAGTTGGTGAAGTTCTTTTTCTTGCTGACCTTCGCTGCAGCGATTCCTGCTATTGTTTCTGGTGGTATCGCAGAGCGAGCTCGTTTTTATCCGATTCTAATCGCAACATTTTTCACTGTCGGCATCGTATACCCGTTATTTGAGGGAATGATCTGGAACGGAAACTTTGGTGTTCAAGCTTGGTTTGAAAATACCTTTGGCTATGGCTTTCACGACTTTGCAGGTTCAGTCGTTGTACATGGTGTTGGCGGCTGGATAGCGTTGGTTGCCGTTGTGTTTTTGGGCATGAGAAAAGGCAGAGTTCGAGCAGGAAAGCATACCAACTTTGCACCTTCGAATATTCCGTTTTTGGCTTTGGGAGCTTGGATCTTATGTGTGGGGTGGTTTGGCTTCAACGTCATGTCAGCTCAAACCGTGTCAGGCATAAGTGGCTTGGTGGCTATGAACTCATTGATGGCAATGGTCGGAGGCATTGTCGCGTCATTGTTGGCTGGTAAGAATGACCCCGGCTTTATTCATAATGGCCCACTAGCTGGCTTGGTTGCTGTATGTGCGGGTTCAGACTTAATGCATCCTATCGGTGCTTTAGTGACAGGTGCGATTGCTGGCGTTCTATTTGTTTATCTTTTTACCTACCTACAAAACAAAACCAAGATTGATGATGTGCTAGGTGTCTGGCCTTTACACGGTTTATGTGGTGCTTGGGGGGGGATTGCAGCAGGGATCTTTGGTCAAAGCGCGTTAGGTGGGCTAGGTGGCGTGAGCTTTCTCGTTCAGCTTCTAGGAACGCTTTTGGGCATTTCTATCGCAGTGATTGGGGCGCTTGCAGTCTACGGCGCGATCAATGCCAGTATGGGACTAAGGCTTTCGGAAGAAGACGAATTCAATGGCGCTGACCTAGCCATTCATAAAATATCTTCTACCAACGAGGATTGAGGCCAATGTGGGAGCGGCGTAAAGCCGCTCTTTTAGCAATTGCCTTTTTTTGCTTGGCCAGGGGGACAGAAATCTCCATTACCACGATGGTTATCGTCATTGGTGCTGACTCTTACTTTTACGTCGTCCACTTCGCCTTCAACATTGGTTAGTTGGCAACCTGCTAAAGTCGTAAGTAATATAAGCGCTAGAGATACTTGTCTCATTGCTGTTCCTCTTAAATTGTAATTCTAATAGTGACCATTACGACCATGGTCTAATCCATATTACTACTGTTGCTATTCTTTCAGTGTTAAGCTAATGAAAAAACAGCAAGGATGAGTTATGAATTTCCCTTATAGAAATATTGTAGTACTTACTGGTGCAGGTATCTCGGCCGAATCTGGTATTCAAACATTTCGTGCGCAAGATGGCCTTTGGGAGAATCACCGTATTGAAGATGTAGCAACACCTGAAGGGTTTGCTCGCGATCCGGACCTTGTTCAAGACTTTTACAACCAACGCCGCAAGAAACTTCAAGACAATGCGATACAGCCGAATGCCGCGCATAAGGCACTGGGCCGCCTAGAAACCGAGTTAGAAGGTAAAGTGACGGTCATCACTCAAAATATAGACAACCTTCACGAAAGAGGCGGCAGCCATAACGTCATTCATATGCACGGTGAGCTTTTAAAAGCGAGATGCAGTGAATCAAACCAAGTTATAGAACATAGTGAAGACATTAAGACTGGTGAGCTTTGTCATTGCTGTCAGATCCCTTCACAAATGCGACCACATATTGTTTGGTTTGGTGAAATGCCACTACGAATGGGGGATATCTACGCAGCATTAGAAGAAGCAGATTTATTTATTTCTATCGGGACTTCTGGCGTCGTATATCCCGCAGCAGGTTTTGTTCATGATGCAAAAATGCATGGTGCGCACACCATCGAAATTAACCTCGAGCCTAGTGCGGTAGAAAGTGAATTTGAGGAAAAACGCTACGGAAAAGCAAGCGTCGAGGTTCCAAAATTAGTTGACGAGATACTGGCTCTAGAAGGAAAAGAAAGAGCGTAATAATTCTCACAGAGGAGAGCTTTTGTCTTGTCATTAAGAACAAAAAAAGCGGCTCATGAGCCGCTTTTTCATATCTTTAAAACTAACGAATTAGTTGTTCACTTTTAGCTTTTGGAAGTACTCATCGTACATTACGCTCGCTTCGCCAACTTCATCTTGCCAAGTACCGCTGTCCATCACTTCTTGTGGTGGGAAGATGCTTGGATCGTTAGCAAATTCTTTCGGTAGCAGTTCGTGTGCCGTTTTCACTGGAGTAGGGTAACCAATCTCTAGTGCGATCTTAGCTGCGTTTTCTGGGCGCAGTAAGAAGTCAATCATCTTATGAGCCGCATCAACGTTCTTCGCGCCAGCTGGAATTGCCAGGCTGTCCATCCAGAAGATCGTTCCTTTTTCTGGCCAGATGATGTCGATGTTCGCGCCTTCTTGACGAGCCATGTAAGCAGAACCATTCCAAAGCATACCAAGTGAAACTTCACCCGCTAGGTAAGGGTTTGCAGGAAAGTCTGAGTTAAATACTAATACGTTTGGCATTAGCTTTTTCAGTTCTTCGTAAGCGGCTTTGATTTCTTCTGGGTTAGTCGTGTTTGGTGAGTAACCAAGCTTAGTCAATGCAATGTGGAATACTTCACGAGAATCATCCATCAACATTAGTTGACCTTCCCACTTGCTATCCCAAAAATCATCCCACTTAGTAACAGATGATTTGTCTAGCATGTCAGCATTGATACCAATACCTGTCGCACCCCAAATGTAAGGGATAGAGTAGTTGTTGTTCGGATCGAACGGCTTGTTAAGGAAGTTAGTATCAAGATCGGCAAAATGAGACAATTTCTCTTTGTCGATCTGTTGCAGCATGCTTTCTTTACGCATTTTAGAGACGAAATAGGTAGACGGTACTACCAAGTCGTAACCAGAACCTTGGGTTTTAAGTTTTGCGTACATACTCTCGTTAGATTCATATGTAGAGTAAATAACTTTGATTCCAGTTTCTTTTGTAAAGTCTTCAAGAACTTCGTTTGGAATGTATTCCGACCAGTTGTAGAAATACAGTTCTTGATCAGCAGCCATTGCAGGGGTAGCGATGAGCGTCGCTGCACATAGAGCGCTTGCGTAGAATTTACTTTTCATTTGTTTTCCGTTTTGTTTCGCGATTGGACAAGTCAATACTAGCTGGAGTTATCAAGTTGATCCAAATCGCAGTAAGCACAAATCTGTTTATTTAGCTCGAGGGCTGTATCTCCGCTTTGTGAGAAGATAAAACTAGACATCGAGCCAGATAAACCTAGCAACGCATAATTATATCAGTCAATTACAAAAATAGGCAGCGTATTGCTGCCTATTTTCTTTTAGTCGATGACTTGTTACACAAGCTCGATTACTGTCCCGCTTTCAGCTTTAGGAAGTAATCTTCGTACTTAACGGTTAGATCACCAACCGCATCTTGCCATTCCACTCGATCAAGATCTTCTTGAGAAGGAAATAGCGGTGCAACATCTTTAAACTTAGCGTTCGATTCCTCTACCGCTGTTAAGTAACCAGTATCACGAGAGATTTGCTCTGCGATTTCTGGACGTAGTAGGAAGTCGATCATCTTGTGAGCTGCTTCTACGTTCTTCGCACCGGAAGAGATAGCGAAGTTATCAACCCAACCGATACCGCCTTCTTTAGGAAATACGAGTTTAAGATTTAGGCCTTCATTTTGAGCAGCTGCAGCGCTGCCGTTCCAAAGCATACCAACGCCCACTTCACCAGACATGTAAGGTGCACCTGGGTTGTCAGAGTTGAAAACTAGAACGTTTGGCATCAACTTTTGTAGCTCAGCGTACGCTTCATCGATTTGTTTAGGGTCTTTTGAGTTGCCTGAATAGCCGAGTTTACGAAGTGCGATGTGGAAGACTTCACGAGTGTCGTCCATCAGCATTACTTGACCTTCAAGCTCAGGCTTCCATAGGTCTGCCCAGCTTTGGAAGTCGTTTGGATCGTACATGTCTGCGTTAACCGCTAGACCTGTAATCGCAACAACGTGTGGAATAGAGTAGTCGTTATTTGGATCGTAAGGCTTGTCTAGATAGTTCTTATCTAGGTTGCCGAAGTTTTTAAGCTTAGTCTTATCGAGCTTTTGCAGCATACCTTCATCGCGCATTTTTGCTACGAAGTACGTTGAAGGTACCACTAGGTCATAACCTTGGTTATGAGTTTTTAGCTTTGCGTACAAAGTTTCGTTCGACTCGTAAGTCGAGTAGATCACTTTGATACCAGTTTCTTTGGTAAATTGCTCTAGGATATTACTGTTGATGTAAGGCCCCCAGTTCATAAATACCAATTCTTTATCGTCCGCTGCCGCTGAACCTGAGAACAGAGAAAGCGCACATGCACTACCAGCTAATAGAGTAGCCCATTTTTTCATTGACGTTAGCTCCAAACCAAACGTTGTCCAAATCATTTTGGACGGTAGATAGAAAAACAGAATGGCATGTAACCATTCTGTTTCGTGATGTTAACGGATGTGGATTTTACTTTACTTTTTCTCTTGCAAGCAACTGAGAAATTACGACAAGAATTAAAGAAACCACCAACATGACCGTTGCAAGAGCATTCACTTCCGGTGAAATACCCACCTTAACCATCGAGTAAATTTTCAATGGTAGGATTTCATACGTTGGACCTGTTACGAACGAACTAATAATTACGTCGTCCAGAGACAGGGTAAAGCTAAGCAGCCAGCCTGCCGCAACTGCTGGTTTTGCAAGAGGAAGGATGATCTGCTTTAAGATAACCCATTCACTTGCGCCAAGATCTTTTGCTGCTTCCAACATCTTCACATCGAAGCCATTTAAGCGGCTGTATACGGTTACCACCACAAATGGCAAACAGAAGGTGATGTGGGCAATCAATAGAGTAAAGAAGCCCAGCTGTGCGCCTAATACTAGGAACAGAGCAAGTAATGAAATCGCCATGACAATATCTGGAGACATCATTACGACAAACAGCATGCCGTTTACAGCACCTTTGCCTTTGAACGAGTAACGGAATAGGGCAACAGCTGTTAAGCTACCAATAATAGTAGCCGCTGTTGCAGAAAATACCGCCACGTTCAATGAGTGCCATGCAGCCTGCATTAGGCTGTCGTTGTTGACTAGGGTTTCATACCATTTCGTGGTGAAACCACCCCATTTCATACCAAATTTATTAGCGTTAAATGAATTTACGATTAGTACAACGATTGGCAGATACAAAAATGCATAAACCAACGCCATAAAGCTAAATCTAACTGTGCGTCCCATTAGTCTAGCTCCACTTTCTTATTCAATAATTTTCCTGCTCGGTAGTAAGCGTAAAGCATGACCGCCATTGCGAAGGTGAGGGCGATACTGGTCGCAGCACCAAATGGCCAATCACGAGCGTTCAATACTTGGCTCTTAATTACGTTACCAATCAGTAGATTCTTCGCACCGCCTAGAAGATCTGAGATGTAGAACATACCCAGGGCAGGCAGTAGAACCAACAAACAGCCACCGATAATGCCAGGCATTGTCAGAGGTAGAATTACTTTAGTAATGGTTTGGAGCTTGTTCGCACCGAGGTCTTTTGCTGCCTCGATGTAAGTGTTGTCCAACTTCTCGATTGCCGAGTAAAGCGGCAGAATCATGAAAGGAAGTAGGATGTATACAAGACCAATCATTACAGCCGTTTCGGTATACATAATACGCAACGGCTTGTCGATGATTTCCATTGCCATCAGCGACTTGTTCAAAATGCCCTGTGTACCGAGAACAATCTTCAGTCCGTAAGTTCGAATCAAAGAGTTCGTCCAAAATGGTACGATCACCAAAAACAGCATAAACGGACGCCATTTTTCAGGCATTTTCGCTACGATATAAGCAAACGGGTATCCAATGACTAAACACAACAACGTTGCCACAATTGCCATGTAGAACGAGTGCATCAGCACTTTCGCATACAGTGGGTCCAGCAGACGCAAGTAGTTGTCGAAAGTGAATGTCATTTCGATTAAGTTTGCTTCATCACGCGTTAAGAAACTGGTACCAATAATCATCACGTTTGGTACCAACACAAACAGTGTTAGCCAGCCTACGATTAAGGCAATGATCGCGTTCTGAAGATTAATCTTCTTGCTTATCATTGAGTACTACCTCCCAGCTCTCAACCCAAGTGATAGCGACTTTCTGGCCAAGTGAGTGGTCCACATCAGGATCATCTTCGTTAAAGAATTCGCTTACCATTACACGCATACCTGAATCCAATTGGATAACAGAATCTAACGTCATACCTTTATAAGTACGCTCAGTTACGTGACCAACAATGCCTTTTTCTTCAGACTCTTTGATTTCTTCGATACGCAAGTCTTCAGGGCGAAGTAGTACTTGTAGTTTGTCGCCTTTCTGTGCTTCCTTATCGTAGTAAACGACGGATTCAACACCTTCAATTTCTGCGCGGATGCGTTTGTCATCGATGCGCTCTAGCATGGTTGCATTGAATACGTTGATCTCACCAATAAAGCGAGCAACAAACAGGTTCTTAGGCTCTTCGTAAATCTCACGCGGAGAGCCATCTTGTTCGATAACGCCATCACGCATCACGATAATGCGGTCTGACATCGATAGGGCTTCTTCCTGATCGTGTGTTACAAAGATAAAGGTAATACCAAGTTGACGCTGAAGCTGCTTCAACTCGATCTGCATTTGTTTACGCAACTTGTAGTCCAGCGCCGATAGCGATTCATCGAGCAGAAGTACTTTTGGTTTATTAACAACTGCACGAGCAATTGCGATACGCTGTTGCTGGCCACCAGAAAGTTGGTGCGGTTTACGCTGTGCCATTTTTTCTAGACGAACCATGCGTAATGCTTCCATTACTCTTGGTTCAATCTCTGCTGCAGGCGTTTTCTGCATACGAAGACCAAAAGCGACATTGTCAAAAACGGTCATGTGTGGAAACAGTGCGTAGCTTTGAAATACCGTGTTGACGTGTCTCTGCTCAGCAGGAACCTGTGTTACATCTTGGTCATCCAAAATGATTTGACCGTTATCCGCCGCTTCAAAACCAGCGATCATTCGTAAAACTGTCGTTTTACCACAACCAGAAGGCCCAAGAATCGTCAGAAACTCACCATGATTAACATCCAGATTTAAATTACCGATGATTTCCTTACCATCGAAACTTTTACTAATACCAGATAAACGAATAACTGGCTTTCCTGCTTGCGGTTTTGCGTTCAACGTCTGTATTTCCCCCACGTTCAAGCTGGGATAATCCCAGCTGATGTGACACTAGCCATTCACTTTTGAGGCGCGCATCATAATCACCAAAATTGTGAAATTAAAGCATTTTCTTATCTTGAAACAGAAAAAATTTTGCAGGCAAAAGTCATCATTCCTTACCATACTGTTTTTATAAGATTAATTGGCATTTAAACACAGTTTGATAGCACTAAGCTCTGTTCAATAATTGTTTTCAATTTCATAACTTTGAGAGTGGTTAATTATCAACCATACAGTTGAGATTGCAAGGATAGTACGTGAGTTGTGATGTTAGATGTGGAAAGATTTCTTTATAATAACGGCCACATTAATTGACTGGAATTCCAGTGAAAATTTTACAAGTTAATCTTGGATAAAC